>NZ_JBJQJE010000004.1:0-254869 GCF_046487585.1 Escherichia sp. WS1265 | reverse complement strand
TGGCGGGAATTATTACCGCAGCGATTGTCAGCTGGTGGCGTAACCGGAAGTAAGGTGAAAACGGGCGTCAGGCTGCCGTGATGGCAATATGCGCCCGAAACCGGCCGCAGGAGTAACAGCCTGCGGCCTTTTTTGTATCCGGCCCCATGAAAAAAGCCTTAACGCAGAACGCTAAGGCTTTAGTTTTCAAGCAAAAAAGATTACTTGCTGGTATCCAGTTCTTCGAAACCTTTCACCAGATCATCAATCGCTTTCATCTGCTTGAGGAACGGTTCCAGTTTAGCCAGCGGCAGCGCGGATGGACCATCACATTTCGCATGTTCCGGATCCGGATGCGCTTCAATAAACAGCCCCGCCAGACCTACCGCCATACCGGCACGTGCCAGCTCAGCAACCTGGGCGCGACGACCGCCGGAAGCTGCGCCAAACGGATCGCGGCATTGCAGTGCGTGGGTAACGTCGAAAATCACCGGTGAATTACCAGACACTTTCTTCATGATGCTGAAGCCCAGCATATCAACAACCAGGTTGTCATAGCCGAAGTTAGCACCGCGATCGCAAAGAATCACTTTTTCGTTGCCGCCTTCTTTGAATTTATCAACGATATTACCCATCTGTCCCGGGCTGACAAACTGCGGTTTCTTGACGTTAATTACCGCACCGGTTTTCGCCATGGCTTCAACCAGGTCAGTCTGGCGAGCAAGAAACGCCGGCAACTGAATCACATCCACAACATCAGCAACGGGCTGAGCCTGGCTTGGTTCGTGAACGTCGGTGATAATTTTCACGCCAAAAGTCTGCTTCAACTCCTGGAAGATTTTCATCCCTTCTTCCAGGCCCGGTCCACGATAAGAGTGGATGGAGGAGCGGTTGGCTTTGTCAAAAGAGGCTTTGAACACGTAAGGGATACCCAGTTTCTGGGTCACGGTTACGTAGTGCTCGCAAATGCGCATCGCCAGATCGCGAGATTCCAGCACGTTCATACCGCCAAACAGTACGAACGGCAGGTCATTTGCTACGTTGATGTCGCCAATGCTAACCACTTTTTGTTTCATAGGATCGCCTTAATCTTGAGTAAAATGTCGATTAATTAATGCAGCACAATATGTTTATGCGCGATGTTATTTATTTGCGCACGGATCATTTCGCTGATCGGGTCTTCCGGACACTGTTCAACGAAATAACTTAAATCGTTCAACGCAACGTGTTCGCAATCCAGTTGCGCATAAATCAAACCGCGATCGCGAATTTCATAGGGATCTTCCGGGTTGAATTGTAATAAAGCTTCGCTGGTGCGTAACGCCAGCTCCATCTGATTTTCTTCCATCAATGAAGCTTTGAGTGTATCCAGCAATTTGCGGATTACCTCAATGTTATCAGCTTCATCAAGGTCTTCATAAAACAGTTCCGCCGACGGGCTGATATTTCCCTTTAACCATACGTCCAGCATATGTTCGCTTAACGATTCACCGTTAAAAGGATTAATCAGCCAAATTTCGCCATCCGGACATTCAATGCGCAATATCAGCTGCGTCGGGAAAATCACCGGCAATAGCGGCAAATCGAGACGATTCGCGACCCATAATAAAACGGCACCTAATGATACCGCACTGCCCTGTCGATTCTTTAACACCTGGTCCAGCCATAATGCATCGGAAAGACGATAAACGCCGCGTGAGGCTTTAAATCCCCAGTCGCCGTAAAACAGCGCGATCAGTTTTTCCAGCTGCTCTTCTAAAGGCAGAAGCTGGCTGATTTCTTCCTTCGCCAGACTAACGAGACGCTCCAGTTCGTCGTAAACATCTTGCGAGGGAAAATCGCGGCGGATTGCTTCGCAAGCCAGGATCATGCCTTCGCACAATGGCGCTTTATTAAATTCGAAATCAGCTAACGATCTCATGACTTACCCCAGTAACGGTACTTTTGTGGTGGCGAGTTTAATGATGATGTACAGCACCACCAACGCCAGCGGGAAGGCAATAATGCGCGCCTGCTGACTGTGCATACGACGATAATCGAGTGCAATAAAACCCAAAACGATATAAATGATAACTCCAAACAGCTTTTCAGTCAGCCACTGTGCCTGCCCGGAAAATGGCAGGATGTGCGCTTTAGCCATCAACGCAATGCCGCTTAACAATAACACCGTATCGACAACCGGCGGCACAATGCGCGTCCAACGAGCAAATGCCTGTGGATGCTTCTGATAACGTAGCCAGAAACGTAAGGTTAATAGCCCTACAGAAAGCGCAATGCTAATGAGATGAACGCTAAGCAGTGTAGAAAAACTTGTCATTGATAATAGCGGCCGAGCGTTACGCGCTCGTTATCACCATAGTCCCGACAGGTTTCGACGTCATGATATCCCGCGTGGATAAATGCCTGTCGCACCGCTTCGCCCTGCTGCCAACCATGTTCCAGAAGCAGAAAGCCGCCGGATACCAGCGCGTTACGCGACTGTTCGATGATATGCACGATGTCTGCCATTCCACTGTCTGCCGCAACCAGCGCAGTGAGCGGCTCAAAGCGAACATCGCCTTGTTGAAGATGTGGGTCCTGCTCGTCAATATACGGAGGATTACTGACAATCATCGCAAACTGCTGCCCGGCTAGCGCGCTAAACCAGTCGCTTTGCAGAATATGGATGTTTTTGATCGCCAGATTCTGGGCATTACGTTGCGCCAGAGAGACAGCATCGGGCATACGATCTACAGCGGTAATTTCGCAGTCCGGGCGCTCGCTAGCCAGCGCCAGCGCAATCGCCCCGGTACCCGTCCCGAGATCGAGAATACGGCAAGGTTGTTCAGGCAACCGCGCCAGTGCCTGCTCCACCAGACACTCCGTATCCGGGCGCGGAATTAAGGTCGCTGGCGAAACAAATAACGGCAACGACCAGAATTCTCGCACCCCGGTTAAATGAGCAATAGGTTCACCATCGCGACGACGCGTCAGTAGCGCATCAAGTTGCTGACATTGTTCGTCAGTCAGCTGCGTTTCACCAAAGGCGAGAATAAAAGTACGCCCTTTGCCGGTAACATGCTCCAGCAGGATTTCAGCATCACGCCGCGGGCTTTCGCTCGCCTGAAGTTGGCTTATTGCTTCACGTAACCAGTGTTGATATTCCATTATTCCTGCTCGGACAACGCCGCCAGTTGGTCGGCCTGATGTTCCTGGATAATCGGTTCAATCAGCATATCCAGCTTACCTTCCATCACTTCATCCAGGCGGTAGAGCGTCAGGTTGATGCGGTGATCGGTAACGCGCCCCTGCGGGAAGTTGTAAGTACGGTTACGGTCGCTGCGATCGCCACTCCCCAGCAGGTTACGACGGGTAGACGCTTCGGCCTGTTGCCGTTTTGCCATTTCTGCAGCGTGGATGCGAGCACCGAGTACAGAAAGTGCTTTAGCTTTGTTTTTATGTTGTGAACGTTCGTCCTGACATTCAACAACAATCCCGGTCGGCAAGTGAGTAATACGAATTGCCGAATCGGTGGTGTTAACGTGCTGACCACCCGCCCCTGACGAGCGGAAAGTATCAATGCGTAAATCTGCCGGGTTGATGTCCGGCAGTTCTGCGTCAGGCAGTTCTGGCATTACCGCAACGGTACAAGCAGAAGTATGAATACGCCCCTGCGATTCCGTAGCAGGAACACGTTGCACGCGATGACCGCCAGATTCGAATTTCAAACGACCATATACACCATCACCGCTAATTTTGGCGATGATCTCTTTATAACCACCATGTTCACCCTCGCTGGCGCTCATGATTTCTACACGCCAGCGGCGGGCTTCGGCGTAACGGCTGTACATACGGAACAGATCGCCAGCGAAGAGCGCCGCTTCGTCGCCGCCGGTTCCGGCACGGACTTCGAGGAAGGCGTTACGTTCGTCATCAGGATCTTTTGGTAGTAACAGAACCTGTAATTGCTGTTCCAGTTGCTCGCTTTTTTCTTTAGCTTCGCGCAGTTCATCCTGCGCCATCTCACGCATTTCAGGATCGTCGAGCATCATCTGTGCGGTTTCGATATCTTCCTGAACCTGTTGCCAGTCGGTAAAACAGCGCGAAACATCACTTAACTGCGCATATTCGCGTGATAATGCGCGAAAACGTTCCTGGTCGGCGATAGTTTGCGCGTCACCCAGCAACGCCTGAACTTCTTCATGGCGTTCATGCAGGGCTTCCAGTTTGGCAACGATAGAAGGCTTCATAGGCGTAAATGCACCCTGTAAAAAAAGAAAATGATGTACTGCTACTCCAGCCCGAGGCTGTCGCGCAGAATATTCAGGCGTTCGTTATCCCCGTCACGGGCGGCCTGTTGAAGTGATTTCGTTGGCGCATGGATCAAGCGGTTAGTCAGTTTCCATGCCAGATCCTGCATAATGGCTTGTGCGTCGCCGCCCTGTTCAAGGGCCGCTAACGCTTTAGTGGTTAACTCATCGCGAACTTGCTCTGCCTGGCTGCGATACTCGCGAATAGTTTCGCTGGCGCTTTGTGCACGCAGCCACGCCATAAATTCGCTGGTTTCCTGAGCGACAATAGTTTCCGCCTCAACCGCTGCGGCTTTACGCTGCGCCAGGTTGTGCGAAATGATGCTTTGCAGATCATCAACGCTATAAAGATAAGCATTCGCCAGTTTGCCAACTTCCGGCTCAACATCGCGCGGAACGGCAATATCCACCAACAGCATTGGTTGGTTGCGACGGCTTTTTAATGCCCGCTCCACCATGCCTTTACCGATAATCGGTAACGGGCTTGCAGTTGAACTAATGATGATATCGGCTTCGCGCAGACGCTCGTCGATATCGCTCAGGGCAATCACTTCCGCGCCGACTTCATCTGCCAGAATTTGGGCACGTTCGCGAGTGCGGTTGGCGATAATCATCTTCTGTACTTTGTGTTCGCGCAGATGACGCGCCACCAGCTCGATGGTTTCGCCCGCACCCACCAGCAGTACCGTCACCGTAGAGAGCGATTCAAAGATCTGCCGCGCCAGCGTACAAGCCGCAAAAGCGACAGAAACAGCGCTGGCACCGATATCTGTTTCAGTGCGAACACGTTTCGCTACAGAGAAAGATTTCTGAAACATGCGTTCCAGTTCGCTGGCCTTCATATGGCCTTTTTGCGAATCGGCAAACGCTTTTTTAACCTGACCGAGGATCTGCGGCTCCCCCAGAATCAGTGAATCCAGGCCGCTGGCAACACGCATTAAATGGCTAACCGCGTCGTTATCCTGATGCCAGTAGAGGCTTTTGCGCAGGTCTTCTTCATTAAGATTGTGATAATCGCAAAGCCAGCGGATTAACGCCTCTTGCAGGTTATCCTGCTCTTCAACGCTAAGATAAAGTTCCGTGCGATTGCACGTCGACAGCACCACGCCGCCCTGCACCATCGGCTGCGCAAGCAGGCTGTCAAGCGCCTGATCGAGCTTATCCGGCGAAAACGATACACGTTCTCGCAGCGATACAGGTGCCGTTTTATGGTTGATACCGAGTGCTAAAAGGGTCATGTCTGCGGGAAATAATACCAACGTTGATAGGGTTAGTCTGCTTGCATCATACAGGATGCGTAAGATCAATAAAAGAGAGCGCCCCCTTTTGGAGTAATTGCCGAAAGCCGTTAGATTCTGGCAATTAAGACAACTTGAACATAGACGATAGCGGACGGTAACGCTAGCATTAAGGGTTATAACTGCAACGTATCTCAAGGACTTGTCATCACTATGCCCCTGCCCGATTTTCGTCTTATCCGCCTACTACCGCTGGCTGCTCTTGCGCTCACTGCCTGTTCCGTTACCACGCCCAAAGGTCCTGGCAAAAGCCCGGATTCGCCACAATGGCGTCAGCATCAGCAAGACGTGCGCAATCTTAATCAGTATCAAACTCGCGGCGCGTTCGCTTATATTTCTGACCAACAAAAAGTGTACGCCCGTTTCTTCTGGCAGCAAACCGGCCAGGATCGCTACCGTCTGCTGCTGACTAACCCATTGGGCAGCACGGAACTGGAGCTGAATGCTCAACCGGGTAACGTGCAGTTAGTCGACAATAAAGGTCAGCGTTATACCGCCGATGACGCCGAAGAGATGATTGGCAAATTGACCGGAATGCCGATTCCGCTCAACAGTTTGCGCCAGTGGATTTTAGGTTTACCGGGTGATGCAACCGACTACAAACTGGACGACCAGTACCGCCTGAGCGAAATCACCTACAGCCAGAATGGCAAAAACTGGAAAGTTGTTTACGGTGGTTATGACACAAAAACTCAACCTGCGATGCCAGCCAATATGGAACTCACCGACGGTGGTCAACGCATCAAGTTAAAAATGGATAACTGGATAGTGAAATAATGCGGACACAGTGGCCCTCTCCGGCAAAACTTAATCTGTTTTTATACATTACCGGTCAGCGTGCGGATGGTTACCACACGCTGCAAACGCTGTTTCAGTTTCTTGATTACGGCGACACCATCAGCATTGAGCTTCGTGACGATGGGGATATTCGTCTGTTAACGCCCGTTGAAGGCGTGGAACATGAAGATAACCTGATCGTTCGTGCAGCGCGGTTGTTGATGAAAACTGCGGCAGACAGCGGGCGTCTTCCGACGGGAAGCGGTGCGAATATCAGCATTGATAAGCGTTTGCCGATGGGCGGCGGTCTCGGCGGTGGTTCATCCAATGCCGCGACGGTCCTGGTGGCATTAAATCATCTCTGGCAATGCGGGCTAAGCATGGATGAGCTGGCGGAAATGGGACTGACGCTGGGCGCAGATGTTCCTGTCTTTGTTCGGGGGCATGCCGCGTTTGCCGAAGGCGTTGGTGAAATACTAACGCCGGTGGATCCGCCAGAGAAGTGGTATCTGGTGGCGCACCCTAGTGTAAGTATTCCGACACCGGTGATTTTTAAAGATCCTGAACTCCCGCGCAATACGCCAAAAAGGTCAATAGAAACGTTGCTAAAATGTGAATTCAGCAATGATTGCGAGGTTATCGCAAGAAAACGTTTTCGCGAGGTTGATGCGGTGCTTTCCTGGCTGTTAGAATACGCCCCGTCGCGCCTGACTGGGACAGGGGCCTGTGTCTTTGCTGAATTTGATACAGAGTCTGAAGCCCGCCAGGTGCTAGAGCAAGCCCCGGAATGGCTCAATGGCTTTGTGGCGAAAGGCGTTAATCTTTCCCCATTGCACAGAGCCATGCTTTAAGCCGGGCAAGCTGAGTTTCGGTGACAACGTCACCTTGTTCCAGACGTTGCATCGCGCTCTTTAATACACCGCCTGGAAAGAATCATGCCTGGCCCGCACAGTTTTCGGCAGATTCTTTCCACCAATGGACGCATGCCTGAGGTTCTTCTCGTGCCTGATATGAAGCTTTTTGCTGGTAACGCCACCCCGGAACTAGCACAACGTATTGCCAACCGCCTGTACACTTCACTCGGCGACGCCGCTGTAGGTCGCTTTAGCGACGGCGAAGTCAGCGTACAAATTAACGAAAATGTACGCGGTGGTGATATTTTCATCATCCAGTCCACTTGTGCCCCTACTAACGACAACCTGATGGAATTAGTCGTTATGGTTGATGCCCTGCGTCGTGCTTCCGCAGGTCGTATCACCGCTGTTATCCCCTACTTTGGCTATGCGCGCCAGGACCGTCGCGTCCGTTCCGCTCGTGTACCAATCACTGCGAAAGTGGTTGCAGACTTCCTCTCCAGCGTCGGTGTTGACCGTGTGCTGACAGTGGATCTGCACGCTGAACAGATTCAGGGTTTCTTCGACGTTCCGGTTGATAACGTATTTGGTAGCCCGATCCTGCTGGAAGACATGCTGCAGCTGAATCTGGATAACCCTATTGTGGTTTCTCCGGACATCGGCGGCGTTGTGCGTGCCCGCGCTATCGCTAAGCTGCTGAACGATACCGATATGGCAATCATCGACAAACGTCGTCCGCGTGCGAACGTTTCCCAGGTGATGCATATCATCGGTGACGTTGCAGGTCGTGACTGCGTACTGGTCGATGATATGATCGATACTGGCGGTACGCTGTGTAAAGCTGCTGAAGCTCTGAAAGAACGTGGTGCTAAACGTGTATTTGCGTACGCGACTCACCCGATCTTCTCTGGCAACGCGGCGAACAACCTGCGTAACTCTGTAATTGATGAAGTCGTTGTCTGCGATACCATTCCGCTGAGCGATGAAATCAAATCACTGCCGAACGTGCGTACTCTGACCCTGTCAGGTATGCTGGCCGAAGCGATTCGTCGTATCAGCAACGAAGAATCGATCTCTGCCATGTTCGAACACTAATCGAACCCGGCTCAAAGACCCGCTGCGGCGGGTTTTTTTGTCTGTAATATCCATTTGTATGACCTATGCCTCCTTCACCTGCCATTTAGTTGACAGATGATGCGCTCACGGATGAAACATTATTGTGAACAAAATATTTTCCTCACATGTGATGCCTTTCCGCGCTCTGATCGACGCTTGCTGGAAAGAAAAATATACTGCCGCACGGTTTACCCGTGACCTGATTGCCGGGATAACCGTCGGGATTATTGCTATCCCGCTGGCAATGGCGTTGGCTATTGGTAGTGGTGTGGCACCCCAGTACGGTTTATATACCGCAGCTGTTGCGGGGATTGTCATTGCTCTGACGGGTGGGTCACGCTTTAGCGTTTCCGGTCCGACTGCGGCATTTGTGGTAATTCTCTATCCCGTTTCGCAACAGTTTGGACTGGCAGGACTGCTGGTTGCGACCTTGCTGTCGGGGATCTTTTTGATTCTGATGGGGCTGGCACGTTTTGGACGCTTGATTGAATATATTCCGGTTTCCGTGACCTTAGGTTTCACCTCGGGTATCGGGATCACCATCGGTACCATGCAGATTAAAGATTTTCTCGGTCTGCAAATGGCCCATGTCCCGGAGCATTATCTACAAAAAGTCGGCGCATTATTTATGGCGTTGCCGACCATTAATGTGGGTGATGCTGCCATTGGCATTGTGACGCTTGGCATTCTGGTTTTCTGGCCGCGTCTGGGCATTCGTTTGCCTGGTCACCTTCCGGCCTTGCTGGCTGGTTGCGCGGTGATGGGGATTGTTAACCTGCTCGGCGGACATGTTGCTACCATCGGTTCGCAGTTCCACTACGTTCTGGCCGATGGTTCTCAGGGTAACGGTATTCCGCAATTGCTGCCACAACTGGTGCTGCCGTGGGACCTGCCCAATTCAGAATTCACGCTAACCTGGGATTCTATTCGCACACTGCTGCCTGCGGCATTCTCAATGGCAATGCTCGGCGCAATCGAATCTCTGCTCTGCGCCGTGGTGCTGGATGGTATGACCGGGACAAAACACAAGGCGAATAGCGAACTGGTTGGACAGGGGCTGGGGAATATTATCGCTCCGTTCTTTGGTGGTATTACCGCTACAGCTGCCATCGCGCGTTCTGCCGCTAACGTCCGTGCCGGGGCAACGTCCCCTATCTCGGCGGTGGTCCACTCTATTCTGGTTATTCTTGCCCTGCTGGTACTGGCACCGCTGCTCTCCTGGCTGCCGCTTTCCGCTATGGCAGCCCTGCTGTTGATGGTGGCGTGGAACATGAGTGAAGCGCATAAAGTGGTCGACTTGCTGCGTCATGCACCGAAAGATGACATCATTGTCATGCTGCTGTGCATGTCGCTGACCGTGCTGTTTGATATGGTTATTGCCATCAGCGTGGGGATCGTGCTGGCATCGCTGCTGTTTATGCGTCGTATCGCACGTATGACTCGCCTGGCACCGGTAGTCGTAGATGTTCCAGACGATGTCCTGGTTCTGCGCGTTATTGGCCCGCTGTTTTTTGCTGCTGCTGAAGGCTTATTCACGGACCTGGAGTCACGTCTTGAAGGCAAACGGATTGTGATTCTGAAGTGGGATGCCGTTCCGGTACTTGATGCTGGTGGTCTTGATGCGTTCCAGCGTTTTGTGAAGCGTCTGCCCGAAGGATGTGAACTGCGCGTGTGCAACCTGGAATTCCAGCCACTGCGCACTATGGCTCGCGCAGGCATTCAACCGATCCCGGGCCGCCTTGCTTTCTTCCCGAATCGTCGCGCGGCGATGGCGGATTTATAAGTACGAGATTGACCAGTCAGTGCAAACTGACTGGTCAGCAAACTGCATTATTTGTTAGCTATGACGGCGATTATCGCTACGGCGGCAACGTTTGTCATAGTGGCGAACCCACCAGTAACGGTCGCACACCTGTTCATGCCCGCCAACACGGGCACCCGCCAGCCAGAGAATGGCACCGACGAAAATACTTAGCACTGCACCATGTGCGAAATACTGGGGCATATTAAACTGTGGTAACTGGTTGAGGATTGAATACCCCACGCCGACCACCATTACCACCAGCCCCAACCCCATGAGCACGTTACCGAGTAACGAAGCGTTTTTGCGTTTCATATGTCACCTCCGGAACTTTCTGGGTTGTAACAGGGAATACCCCTCTTCCTTATGTGTAAAGTATAGACAACACCCTGTGGGTTATGTGCGGGCGTGATCACAATTACAACCCTTATTTCAACAAAACTTTACAAATAAACGCCTGAACACCTTGACTTTCTAATAGTCCACTCAGGCAATTATTGCGTTATCTGCATTTGATACGCAGTTTTTTGTCAAGCGGGGCCGCAACCAGTAAACTACGCGCCAGTTATGTACACACTCAGGACAAAAAAACGTGACGATTAAATTGATTGTCGGCCTGGCGAACCCCGGCGCTGAATACGCCGCAACGCGACATAATGCTGGTGCCTGGTTCGTTGACTTACTGGCAGAGCGATTGCGCGCTCCGCTGCGCGAAGAGGCTAAATTCTTTGGTTATACTTCGCGAGTCACCCTTGGAGGCGAAGATGTCCGCCTGTTAGTCCCGACTACATTTATGAATCTCAGCGGCAAAGCCGTTGCGGCGATGGCCAGTTTTTTCCGTATTAATCCGGACGAAATTCTGGTGGCCCACGACGAACTGGATCTGCCTCCTGGCGTCGCCAAATTTAAGTTGGGCGGTGGCCATGGTGGTCACAATGGACTTAAAGACATCATCAGTAAATTGGGTAATAACCCTAACTTTCACCGTTTACGCATCGGAATCGGTCATCCGGGCGATAAAAATAAAGTTGTTGGTTTTGTATTAGGCAAACCGCCTGTTAGTGAACAGAAGTTAATTGATGAAGCCATCGACGAAGCGGCGCGTTGTACTGAAATGTGGTTTACAGATGGCTTGACCAAGGCAACGAACCGATTGCACGCCTTTAAAGCGCAATAAGTCGTTGTCTGCGGCATTTTTGCCGAGTGCCGTGTATAATAGGCAAAGTTATTTCCATTTCTGCAATCTGTTAGCAATAACAGGTTGATTATTAAGATATTAAGGTGATTTAAATCATGGGATTCAAATGCGGTATCGTCGGTTTGCCCAACGTCGGGAAATCTACCCTGTTCAACGCGCTGACCAAAGCCGGTATTGAAGCGGCCAACTTTCCATTCTGCACCATCGAGCCGAACACAGGCGTCGTACCAATGCCTGACCCTCGCCTGGATCAACTGGCTGAAATCGTAAAACCGCAGCGTACGCTTCCCACGACCATGGAATTTGTCGATATCGCCGGTCTGGTAAAAGGCGCATCGAAAGGCGAAGGTCTGGGTAACCAGTTCCTGACCAACATCCGTGAAACTGAAGCGATCGGTCACGTTGTTCGCTGCTTTGAAAATGACAACATCATTCACGTTTCCGGCAAAGTTAACCCGGCGGATGATATTGAAGTTATCAACACCGAACTGGCGCTGGCGGACCTCGACACCTGCGAACGTGCGATTCATCGCGTACAGAAGAAAGCCAAAGGTGGCGATAAAGACGCGAAAGCCGAGCTGGCGGTACTGGAAAAATTCCTGCCGCAGCTGGAAAACGCAGGTATGCTGCGCGCGCTGGATTTAAGCGCTGAAGAGAAAGCGGCTATTCGTTACCTGAGCTTCCTGACGCTGAAACCAACAATGTACATCGCCAACGTCAACGAAGACGGTTTTGAAAACAACCCGTATCTTGACCAGGTGCGTGAAATCGCGGCGAAAGAAGGTTCTGTTGTGGTTCCGGTTTGTGCTGCTGTTGAAGCAGACATTGCCGAACTGGACGACGAAGAACGTGACGAGTTTATGCAGGAGCTTGGGCTGGAAGAGCCGGGCCTGAACCGTGTGATCCGTGCCGGTTATAAGCTGCTGAACCTGCAAACTTACTTCACCGCTGGGGTGAAAGAAGTACGTGCATGGACCATTCCGGTTGGTGCAACCGCGCCGCAGGCCGCTGGCAAAATCCATACTGATTTTGAAAAAGGCTTTATCCGTGCACAAACCATCTCGTTTGAAGATTTCATCACTTACAAAGGTGAACAAGGCGCGAAAGAAGCAGGCAAAATGCGTGCAGAAGGCAAAGATTACATCGTTAAAGATGGCGATGTAATGAACTTCCTGTTCAATGTCTAATTAATTTGTTGTCTCATGAGGTTTCGCTAAATCTCATGAAGAGCGCAAAAGTATATAAAATCCACGCAATTGCGTGGATTTTTCATTTTACCGAGTCCTAACCATTCTTATAACATCCTACACTTTTGTGCTTATTGCCTATAGTGAACCACCAGAATAATTAAAGACATAAGTGTTCAGATGAGGGATATCTCATTAGCAATGAGATAACGTAAGTTTGTGTTCCACAGCACATCAGACACCTTTTACAGCTGATCAATATTGATCACGCTCCAATATGCTGGCGAGAAAAGGACTTGCCTGAAGGGCAATATTCAGCAGATAAAGCCCCCGAATAACGTGATTACGTGCGATCCTGGCAAGATGAAAATGATAACCAGTAGCACGATAATAACGATAAGCCAGAAAATCCATTGATCAAAAATGAATATCGATGTTTTTTGCTTTTTCTTATTAGTAATGCAAAAATGGCTCATATTGTTTTTGTTATGCAGATACATCAAGCGAAAATCCCATAACTAATTAGGATTATTACCAAAAATATTCACCAAATTATTTAACCGCTGTTTGTTGTAATGTTTTTGTCATATTCATAGTAACGATTTGGAATAAGTAACGACAACTTAGGGAATAACTCGATCTAAACTCACCTTTGTAAGGAGGATGTTAAATATATATTAATTCCTGTGTTCCTGATTTTGCCCGGTAATAGAGAATTATTCTCAGAGCAGCTCATCATGATTGCACCATACAAATATCATGATGATAAGAGGATATTATTCATTGACTTAAACAAAATGACAAAATCCATAGACCCATAGCCTGGGTACTATATAGGAGTGGTATGGGCATCAAACAACACAATGGGAATACCAAAGCCGATCGTCTCGCTGAATTAAAAATCCGTTCGCCCTCCATTCAACTGATAAAATATGGCGCTATTGGTTTGAATGCAATTATCTTTTCCCCCCTGCTGATAGCTGCTGATTTAGGAAGTCAAAATGGCACCAATATTACTATTAGTGATGGTGACAGAATTACAGGAGATACCGCCGATCCATCAGGAAACCTCTATGGCGTAATGACCCCAGCAGGAAACACGCCTGGCAATATCAACCTGGGTAATGATGTCACCGTCAATGTCAACGACGCCTCTGGATATGCAAAGGGAATCGTTATTCAGGGCAAGAACAGCTCCCTGACAGCTAACCGACTTACAGTAGATGTTGTTGGTCAAACCTCTGCCATCGGCATTAATTTAATTGGTGACTATACCCATGCTGACTTAGGCACAGGCAGCACCATTAAGAGTAACGATGACGGCATCATTATTGGACATAGCTCAACACTAACAGCCACTCAATTCACCATTGAAAACTCGAACGGTATAGGCCTAACCATCAATGACTATGGCACCAGTGTCGATCTTGGAAGCGGAAGTAAAATCAAGACCGATGGAAGTACAGGTGTTTATATCGGTGGTCTCAACGGCAATAACGCCAATGGTGCTGCGCGTTTTACGGCGACAGACCTGACAATCGATGTTCAGGGCTACAGCGCCATGGGAATAAACGTACAGAAAAACTCTTTTGTCGATCTCGGAACAAACAGTTCCATTAAAACCAATGGCGATAATGCACACGGCCTCTGGAGCTTTGGCCAGGTGAGCGCGAATGCACTCACTGTTGATGTAACTGGAGCCGCGGCAAATGGCGTCGAAGTTCGTGGTGGTACAACCACTATCGGTGCTGATAGCCATATTTCTTCCGCGCAGGGCGGTGGCCTCGTAACCAGTGGTTCAGACGCGACAATCAATTTTTCTGGCACGGCAGCGCAACGAAACAGCATCTTTTCCAGCGGTTCTTATGGTGCCTCAGCCCAGACGGCAACGGCTGTTATCAACATGCAAAATACCGATATTACGGTTGATCGTAATGGCAGTCTGGCGCTGGGTTTGTGGGCGCTCAGCGGCGGTAGAATAACCGGAGACAGTTTGGCTATCACCGGCGCGGCAGGAGCCAGGGGAATTTATGCCATGACCAACAGCCAGATCGATCTCACGAGCGCTCTGGTCATTGATATGAGTACACCCGACCAGATGGCCATCGCAACGCAACATGACGATGGTTATGCTGCCAGCCGCATCAACGCTTCGGGTCGTATGCTTATCAACGGTAGCGTTCTCTCCAAAGGTGGGCTAATCAATCTGGATATGCACCCTGGGTCGGTTTGGACAGGTTCCTCCCTCAGCGATAATGTCAATGGCGGGAAACTGGACGTTGCAATGAATAACAGCGTCTGGAACGTAACAAGTAATTCTAATCTCGACACGCTGGCGCTGAGCCATTCAACTGTCGATTTTGCCAGCCACGGGTCAACTGCCGGCACATTTACCACATTAAACGTAGAGAACCTGAGCGGTAACAGTACCTTTATTATGCGTGCTGATGTTGTTGGCGAGGGTAATGGCGTTAATAATAAAGGGGATTTATTGAATATCAGCGGGAGTAGTGCTGGTAATCACGTATTGGCTATCCGTAACCAGGGCAGCGAGGCCACAACGGGAAATGAAGTTCTGACAGTGGTAAAAACCACTGACGGCACGGCCTCGTTCAGCGCGTCTTCTCAGGTTGAGTTGGGAGGATATCTGTATGATGTGCGTAAAAATGGCACTAACTGGGAGCTCTACGCTTCCGGGACAGTTCCGGAGCCGACTCCTAATCCTGAGCCCACACCAGCTCCCGCTCAGCCCCCCATAGTCAACCCCGATCCTACGCCTGCCCCCGCTCCCACGCCTAAACCCACCACGACTGCAGATACTGGCGGCAATTATCTCAATGTCGGTTACTTATTGAACTATGTTGAAAACCGTACGCTGATGCAACGGATGGGTGACCTGCGAAATCAGAGTAAAGACGGTAATATCTGGTTGCGCAGTTATGGGGGAAGCCTGGACTCCTTTGCCAGTGGCAAACTGAGCGGCTTTGACATGGGTTACAGCGGTATCCAGTTTGGTGGGGATAAACGTCTCTCTGATGTAATGCCGTTGTATGTCGGTCTGTATATTGGCTCAACACATGCATCGCCGGACTATAGCGGAGGCGACGGTACCGCACGTTCAGACTACATGGGAATGTACGCCAGTTACATGGCACACAGCGGTTTTTACAGCGATCTCGTTGTAAAAGCATCACGCCAGAAAAATAGTTTCCACGTACTGGACAGTCAGAACAACGGCGTTAACGCCAACGGCACTGCGAATGGAATGAGTATCTCCCTGGAAGCCGGGCAGAGGTTCAACCTGTCCCCTACTGGTTATGGGTTCTATCTAGAGCCGCAAACCCAGCTCACATACAGCCACCAGAATGAGATGGTTATGAAGGCGAGTAATGGTCTCAATATACATCTGAATCACTACGAATCGCTGCTGGGGCGTGCCAGCATGATACTGGGATATGACATCACCGCAGGCCACAGCCAGCTGAATGTCTATGTGAAGACTGGCGCTATCCGCGAGTTTTCAGGGGATACCGAATATCTGTTGAACAACTCCCGGGAGAAGTACAGTTTCAAAGGTAATGGCTGGAATAACGGCGTGGGAGTCAGTGCACAGTATAACAAACAGCACACATTCTATCTCGAAGCGGATTACACGCAGGGTAACCTCTTTGATCAGAAGCAAGTCAACGGAGGATATCGCTTCAGCTTTTAAGTGCGGGATAGACAAGCCCTTAAACGATGCTGAAAATTGTTAGCGTGCGCCGGAATGAAATATAGATCACTCTGATGTATCAGAAATCGTTTCTGTCTTTCATACCCGGCGCTTAAAATGCCCTGCATCAATGCCATGTTGCTTCATTTTCCGCCACAGCGTAGTGCGGCCGATCCCAAGTAAAGCCGACATTTCCTGAATGCGACCGCCTGTGACCTGGGCTGCGTTAATAATTGCCTCTTTTTCAACTTCCGCAAATGACAGACTGGTGGAAAGGCGTGCGGCGCTGACATCATCTGTCGCCTGCTCGGTAAACAGATGTTCCGGCAAATCACTGACGCGAATGCGCCCGTTATCACTACTCAGAGCAAGATTCTCGATGACGCTGTAAAGTTCAAAATCGTTGCCTGGCCATGCACAAGAAACCAGGCGAGCGAGGGCATCGTCATCAATTTTCAGACGCGTAGAGAAGCGTTTTTCAAGACTGCGTAATTTGTTATTCACCAGCGCCGGAATGCTGCCACGCCGCATACGCAGAGGCGGGATGGTAATTTCAAATGCATGCAGCGCGTAATACAGCTGGCGACTAAAGCGATTTTGTTCCACCAGCATTGCCAGGTCCGCGGTCGTTGTGGCAATCACTTTGACATCAATTGGTATTAAACGCCGCGCATCCAGTCGCGTGATAACACCCTGCTTGATAACCTGAAGCAAAGCAGACTGTAACTCCACCGCCAGATATTCAATCTTTTCAAGAAACAGCGTGCCGCCGTGCGCCAGTTCCAGCCGACTCAGACGGCCATTTTCATTGTCCGTGCGATCGCCACCAATAAACTCTTCCGCCAGTGCCGCATCACCATATAACTCACAATTGACGGCGATATAAGGACCTGCAGCACGCTCGCTTTCATTATGAATTGCCTGACTTAGCAGTGCCTTGCCCACGCCCTCTTCTCCACAAAGCAGGACAGGAAAGCTACTGCGCGCCGCCTGGCGACCAAAATGAATCAAGCGGCGGGTTTGCGGATCGTCCTGTGGCATATGAGCGAAGGTATGGCTGACTTTTCCTAATTGACTGGTCATCAACTGCCGCATCTGTTCCACAGGATGGAGCAACAAAATAAAGCTGGTTCCCTGCGTTTCTATTATCGGTTTAAGGGTTATCACCGCATCAATAAACTGGTGCTGGCTTTCAAAGGTTGCTTCTACGTGTTTGAGCGGATGTGCCTGTTTTATTGCTTGTTGCAATACGGCGGGTAACGTTAAGAGTTCAGTGATTGCCCGTCCCTGACTTGCCGTCGCGTCAAGGCGTAAGACCCGCGCCGCCTGGGCATTAATAAATTGCAAATTACCCTGCTCGTCCCAGCTAATCACGCCATCATCCATACTTTCTAACAGGGCATTAAGTTGATTTAAATGACGGTTAGTTTCAGCGAGCAAACTGTCCGTCAGCAGTAAATTACCGACCTCTCGGGCGATTGCCAACGTCAACGGCAAATCAGCTGCGGTAGTTTGCTCAACCGGACACGCCAGCGCTATTGTTCCCGTCAATCGGCCCTTGCTGTCAAACAACGGCGTTGCACAAAAGGCCCAGTTCCAGAGTGCCTGTTTGAAATGTTGATCGGCCATCGTTTTCACGGCCTGACCAGAGATAGCCGCTAACGATAGCGCACAAGTACCAATAATTCCCTCGGCGCAATACGTGCCGTCATTGAATCCCAGTGCACTTAGCTGCTGCAAGGTTTGCGGATCGCCATTACGGCTGAGAATGCAGGCGGTTTCATCGAGGATAAGCAGCGCACAAGCTCGCGGTGTCATGTATTCCCAGGCATCTTCCAGCGCAGCCTGCCCGAGCGTCAGCATCGCTTTCTTACGCCGATAAATAGAAGCAAATGTCACGCCCTGGGCCTGGTGTGGTACGTTCCATGTCTCCCGTTTCATCAGCTTATTGCATCTCTCCCAGGAGGTTGCAATTAAGGGAGATATGCCCCGACCATCGTTGTTAAAAGCGCCACTCATATCCCGCATCCCTTATGACAAAAGGTGTTCCGGCTCGCAATTTTAAGTATCAATACACGTAAAGGTTTCAATATGGAACATTCATTAAAGCATATGTTTCACTATGAAACATAATTTGGGCTAATTTTCTTTTCCCTTGCCTGATGCACAATGGATTCACCGGCAGTCAGTGGTCGCCGTGTCGTTGAACATCATCCATGCCCTACCGTAATTGCTGGAGCAAAATAATGAAAAAATTGATCAATGATGTGCAAGACGTACTGGACGAACAACTGGCAGGACTGGCGAAAGCGCATCCATCTCTGACACTGCATCAGGATCCGGTGTATGTCACCCGAGCTGATGCCCCCGTTGCAGGAAAAGTCGCCCTGCTGTCGGGTGGCGGTAGCGGACACGAGCCGATGCACTGCGGTTATATCGGTCAGGGGATGCTTTCGGGGGCCTGTCCGGGCGAAATTTTCACCTCACCGACGCCCGATAAAATCTTTGAATGCGCCATGCAAATTGATGGCGGCGAAGGTGTACTGTTGATTATCAAAAATTACACCGGCGATATTCTTAACTTCGAAACAGCAACCGAGTTACTGCACGATAGCGGCGTAAAAGTGACCACTGTGGCGATTGATGACGACGTTGCAGTAAAAGACAGTCTTTATACCGCCGGGCGGCGCGGCGTTGCCAACACCGTATTAATTGAAAAACTCGTAGGCGCTGCGGCGGAGCGTGGCGACTCACTGGACGCCTGTGCGGAGCTGGGGCGTAAGTTGAATAATCAAGGCCACTCAATAGGTATCGCTCTCGGTGCCTGTACCGTTCCTGCCGCGGGCAAACCTTCTTTTACCCTGGCGGACAATGAGATGGAGTTTGGCGTCGGCATTCATGGTGAGCCGGGTATTGACCGACGCCCCTTCTCATCTCTTGATCAAACCGTCGATGAAATGTTCGACACCCTGCTGGAAAATGGCTCATACCATCGCACTTTGCGTTTCTGGGATTATCAACAAGGCAGCTGGCAGGAAGAATCACAAACCAAACAACCGCTCCAGTCTGGCGATCGGGTGATTGCGCTGGTTAACAATCTTGGCGCAACTCCGCTTTCTGAGCTGTACGGCGTCTATAACCGCCTGACCACACGTTGCCAGCAAGCGGGATTGACTATCGAGCGTAATTTAATTGGCGCGTACTGCACCTCACTGGATATGACCGGTTTCTCAATCACCTTACTGAAAGTTGATGACGAAACGCTGGCACTCTGGGACGCCCCGGTCCACACCCCGGCCCTTAACTGGGGTAAATAAGGAGATAGCTATGTCACTGAGCAGAACTCGAATTGTTAACTGGCTCACTCGTTGTGGCGATATTTTCAGCACCGAGAGCGAGTATCTTACCGGACTGGATCGCGAAATTGGCGACGCTGACCACGGGCTAAATATGAACCGAGGCTTTAGCAAAGTGGTGGAAAAACTCCCTGCTATCGCAGATAAAGATATCGGTTTCATTCTTAAGAATACCGGTATGACGCTACTTTCCAGCGTCGGAGGTGCCAGTGGTCCGCTGTTCGGTACCTTCTTTATCCGCGCCGCACAGGCGACCCAGGCACGGCAAAGCCTGACGCTGGAAGAGCTTTATCAGATGTTCCGCGATGGCGCGGACGGCGTAATCAGTCGCGGTAAAGCCGAACTTGGCGATAAAACCATGTGTGATGTCTGGGTGCCGGTGGTGGAATCGTTACGTCAGTCCAGCGAGCAAAATCTCTCTATTCCGGCGGCGCTCGAAGCTGCCAGTAGCGTCGCCGAATCCGCTGCACAAAGTACGATTACGATGCAAGCCCGCAAAGGCCGTGCCAGTTATCTCGGTGAACGCAGTATTGGTCACCAGGACCCCGGTGCGACCTCGGTGATGTTTATGATGCAAATGTTGGCGTTAGCCGCAAAAGAGTAAGGAATTGGTAATGGTAAACCTGGTCATAGTTTCACATAGCAGCCGACTGGGAGAAGGTGTCGGTGAACTAGCCCGTCAGATGTTAATGAGTGATAGTTGTAAAATCGCCATTGCCGCGGGAATTGACGATCCACAAAATCCCATTGGTACCGATGCCGTCAAAGTGATGGAGGCCATCGAATCTGTTGCCAATACCGACCATGTGCTGGTCATGATGGATATGGGTAGCGCATTATTGAGTGCTGAAACTGCGCTGGAATTGCTGGCTCCCGAGATCGCCGCAAAAGTACGTTTGTGTGCTGCGCCGTTGGTCGAAGGTACACTGGCAGCAACGGTCAGCGCGGCCTCGGGGGCGGATATCGACAAAGTTATCTTTGACGCCATGCATGCGCTGGAAGCCAAACGTGAACAACTGGGTTTACCCTCCTCCAACACTGAAATCTCTGACACATGTCCTCCGTACGATGAAGAAGCCCGTTCTCTGGCGGTGGTCATTAAAAACCGTAACGGCCTGCATGTACGTCCGGCCTCCCGGCTGGTTTATACCTTATCGACATTTAATGCCGATATGTTGCTGGAGAAAAACGGCAAATGCGTCACACCGGAGAGTATTAACCAGATTGCGTTACTACAAGTTCGCTATAACGATACGCTGCGCCTGATTGCGAAAGGGCCAGAAGCTGAAGAGGCACTGATCGCTTTCCGTCAGCTGGCTGAAGATAACTTTGGTGAAACGGAGGAAGTTGCTCCACCTATTCTGCGTCCCGTTCCGCCTGTTTCGGGTAAAGCCTTTTATTATCAACCGGTTTTATGTACGGTACAGGCAAAATCAACCCTGACCGTGGAAGAAGAACAAGAACGATTACGCCAGGCCATTGACTTCACGTTATTAGATCTGATGACGTTAACAGCGAAAGCAGAAGCCAGCGGGCTTGACGATATTGCCGCAATCTTTTCTGGTCACCATACACTGTTAGATGATCCGGAACTACTGGCGGCGGCAAGCGAACTCCTTCAGCATGAACATTGCACGGCAGAATATGCCTGGCAGCAAGTTCTTAAAGAACTTAGCCAGCAATACCAGCAACTGGATGATGAATATCTACAGGCTCGCTATATTGATGTGGACGAT
The DNA here is from genome assembly GCF_046487585.1 of Escherichia sp. WS1265. NCBI lineage: Bacteria > Pseudomonadati > Pseudomonadota > Gammaproteobacteria > Enterobacterales > Enterobacteriaceae > Escherichia > Escherichia sp. WS1265. The sequence continues at coordinate 233,566 of NZ_JBJQJE010000004.1, read as the reverse complement.
CTTCTGCATCGCACCCTGGTCCACCTGACCCAAACGAAAGAAGAACTCCCGCAGTTTAACTCGCCAACTATTCTACTGGCGGAGAACATCTATCCCTCCACAATACTGCAACTGGATCCGGCGGTTGTAAAAGGTATCTGCCTTAGCGCCGGAAGTCCGCTATCCCACAGCGCCCTGATCGCCCGTGAACTGGGGATTGGCTGGATTTGCCAGCAAGGTGAGAAACTGTATGCGATACAACCAGAAGAAACGCTAACGCTGGACGTTAAAACGCAACGTTTCAGCCGTCAGGGTTAAACCACCGTTCGGATGGCATCGTTCTGATGCCATCCGGCTATTTACTCTGCACTAATGTTTTTTAACTACCTGTTATATTTTTCACCAATTTATGATGATTTTTCTTCGCTAATCGCGAACCCAACGCCGCTGACTGGCTAACAAACAGACGTTATTTGATCACTCTATTTCGCCGTTATTTATCCCTTTAATTCCCTTTTCTAAAATGCCTGACCGTTCGCAGAATGAGATTTCGATCATGCAGCTAGTGCGATCCTGAACTAAGGTTTTCTGATACTTGAATACCGTTTTATTCGGTTTCGCCAAAGGAGAATGATTGATGAAATCCCCCGCAGCTTCTCGCCCGCTAAAAATGGCGTTAATTCCAGCCTGCATTTTTTTGTGTTTCGCTGCGCTATCGGTGCAGGCAGAAGAAACACCGGTAACGCCACAGCCGCCTGATATTTTATTAGGGCCGCTGTTTAATGATGTGCAAAACGCCAAACTTTTTCCGGACCAAAAAACCTTTGCCGATGCCGTGCCGAACAGCGATCCGTTGATGATCCTTGCTGATTATCGGATGCAGCAAAACCAGAGCGGATTTGATCTGCGCCATTTCGTTAACGTCAATTTCACCCTGCCGAAAGAGGGCGAGAAATATGTTCCGCCAGAGGGGCAATCACTACGCGAACATATTGACGGACTTTGGCCGGTATTAACGCGTTCTACCGAAAATACCGAAAAATGGGATTCTCTGTTACCGCTGCCGGAACCTTATGTCGTGCCGGGCGGACGTTTTCGCGAGGTATATTACTGGGACAGTTACTTCACCATGTTAGGGCTTGCCGAAAGCGGTCACTGGGATAAAGTCGCGGATATGGTAGCCAATTTTGCTCATGAAATAGACACTTACGGGCATATTCCCAACGGCAACCGCAGTTACTATTTAAGCCGCTCGCAACCGCCCTTCTTTGCCCTGATGGTAGAGTTACTGGCGCAGCATGAAGGCGATGCCGCGTTGAAGCAATACCTGCCGCAAATGCAAAAAGAATATGCTTACTGGATGGACGGTGTTGAAAACCTGCAAGCCGGACAACAGGAAAAACGCGTTGTCAAACTTCAGGATGGTACCCTTCTCAACCGCTACTGGGACGATCGCGATACGCCACGACCAGAGTCATGGGTGGAAGATATTGCCACCGCCAAAAGCAATCCGAATCGACCTGCCACTGAAATTTACCGCGACCTGCGCTCTGCCGCTGCGTCTGGCTGGGATTTCAGCTCGCGCTGGATGGACAACCCGCAGCAGTTAAATACCTTACGCACCACCAGCATCGTACCGGTCGATCTGAACAGCCTGATGTTTAAAATGGAAAAAATCCTCGCCCGCGCCAGCAAAGCTGCCGGAGATAACGCGATGGCAAACCAGTACGAAACGCTGGCAAATGCCCGTCAAAAAGGGATCGAAAAATACCTGTGGAACGATCAACAAGGCTGGTATGCCGATTACGACCTGAAAAGTCATAAAGTGCGCAATCAGTTAACCGCGGCCGCCCTGTTCCCGCTGTACGTCAATGCGGCAGCGAAAGATCGCGCCAGCAAAATGGCGACGGCGACGAAAACACATCTGCTGCAACCAGGCGGCCTGAACACCACGTCGGTAAAAAGTGGGCAACAATGGGATGCACCAAATGGCTGGGCACCGTTGCAGTGGGTCGCGACAGAAGGATTACAAAACTACGGGCAAAAAGAGGTGGCTATGGACATTAGCTGGCACTTCCTGACCAATGTTCAGCACACCTATGACCGGGAGAAAAAGCTGGTGGAAAAATATGATGTCAGCACCACCGGAACGGGGGGCGGCGGTGGCGAATATCCATTACAGGATGGCTTTGGCTGGACCAATGGCGTGACGCTGAAAATGCTGGATTTGATCTGCCCGAAAGAGCAACCGTGCGACAATGTTCCGGCGACGCGTCCACTCAGTGAATCAACAACACAGCCGGTAAAACAAAAAGAGGCGGAACCTACGCCTTAACTTTGCTGTATATCGAGCAATGCCATTATGTGCATAAAATTGGCATTGCTCTTTTTTCGCCACGAAATGCCCCCCATTCTACGGTCTATGCCTTTATTTTCTTTTATCAGAGAAGATTTTAATTTTATTTTATCAATTTGTTAATCATTACACCTCTATTTATATTTTTCGCCACTCCGCCATTCTCCCTGACAATTTTCTTGTGGAACAAAGTGTTATTTAAGCAACAAGCAAATCATTCTGTCTCTTTAGACAAATTTTGACATCAAACATGATTTTTTTTCGATATATATGTAAATATATAGCGGTTTTAATTATCAGGATATAACTTATGTCACTAACCAGACGGAGGTTTACACAGATTCTTGCGTCGACGTTGTTCCTGCATCATCTGCCTTCTTTTGCACAATCAGTCAAATTCTGGGCCTCACTGACGCTTCCCGAAGCCCAAAACATTACACGCATCGTCAGCGCAGGTGCGCCCGCCGATTTGCTATTGCTGGCTGTCGCGCCAGAAAAAATGGTCGGTTTTTCCTCTTTTGATTTTGCCCGTCAGGCATTAATTCCATTGCCAGAGCACATTCGCCAGTTCCCCAGGCTGGGACGACTCGCCGGGCGCGCCAGCACACTCTCGCTGGAAGGGCTTATGGCGTTACATCCCGATTTGGTCGTTGATTGCGGCAATACGGATGAAACCTGGATCTCCCAGGCACGGCAGGTTAGCGAACAGACACAAATACCCTGGTTATTGCTTAACGGGAAACTGGAACAATCAGCAGAACAGTTAACAACGCTTGGCAAAACGTTAGGCGAAGAGCACCGCGCCGCAGAACAAGCCAATCTCGCCAGCCGCTTCGTTGGTGAAGCTCAGGCATTCGCCACCTCACCCGCCGCTAACCTCAGCTTTTATGCTGCGCGCGGTCCTCGAGGGCTGGAAACGGGCTTACAGGGTTCGTTGCATACCGAGGCGGCGGAATTATTAGGTTTGCACAACGTCGCGCAAATAGCCGATCGCCACGGTCTGACACAGGTTTCCATGGAAAATCTCCTGCGCTGGCAGCCGGATATTATTCTGGTTCAGGAGGCCGTTACTGCAGATTTTATTCGTCGTGATCCTCTCTGGCAGGGCGTGAAAGCGGTTGCGGAACAACGCATCTTATTTTTAAGTGGCCTGCCCTTTGGCTGGCTGGATGCCCCGCCGGGAATCAACCGTCTTCTGGGATTACGCAGACTTCACGCCTGGCTGGATCCCGCCATCAATCGCCAGTTTAAAAGTGACATGCAGCATTACGCCCAACTGTTCTGGCATTGTTCACTCAGTGACGCCGACTATCAAAAATTGGTGGCGAGCTAATGAGAACCGTAAACGGATGTATTTTGCTGCTGGCAGCTATCAGTATCACTTTTGCCGCCGTAAGCGGGGCTTATCATCTCGATATACAGCAACTGCTGGCGCTCATTCTGCGTCAAGAAAATGTTCCTGTGCAGGAACAAATTGTCTTCTGGCAAATCCGCGTGCCGCGTATTCTTGCTGCGCTGTTTCTGGGCGCGGCGCTGGCAGGGGCCGGAACCACCTATCAGGGAATGTTCCGTAATCCCTTAGTGTCACCGGATATTTTAGGCGTCTCCGCCGGTGCCGGACTTGGTGCCTGCGCGGCAATCCTGTGGGGATTATCCATTGTTTACATCCAGCTGTACGCATTTTGCGGCGGGCTGATGGTGGTCGCGGGCGTCTGGTTGATTACGCGTCGGGTGACCCGCCACGATCCGATCTTAACCCTGGTGCTGGTAGGCATTGCGTTAGGAACGTTGTGCGGAGCGGGGATATCGCTAATAAAAACGCTGGCCGATCCTTACACCCAGTTACCGTCAATTACCTTCTGGTTGCTGGGGGGGCTGTCCACCGTGACCTTACGCGATCTCTGCTATGCTGCACCGATCATTCTCATAGGCTCCTTGCCCCTGTTTTTTCTCCGCTGGCGCATGAATTTACTCACGCTTTCCGACGACGAAGCCCGTTCGCTGGGACTGAACGTGACACGTCTGCGCTTTGGATTAATTGTCTGCGCCACACTAATCACCGCCAGCACGGTAGCAATAGCGGGCATAATTGGTTGGGTCGGCCTGGTCGTTCCGCACATTGCCCGCTTGTTGACCGGTCATAACCATCAGCAGCTGTTGCCCATGGCAATGTGTACTGGCGCGATTCTGCTCCTGCTTACCGATACGCTGGCACGCAGCATTGGAACAACAGAAATCCCACTTGGCATTCTGACCGCTTTTGTTGGTGCACCGTTTTTCCTGTTTTTGTTGTTACGCGGAGGTCGCCAGTGACTTTGCTTGCCGTCCGTCATGCGTCTCTGGGTTACTCCCGCCATCCGGTGCTACGCGACGTGTCCTTCACCCTGTCGCAAGGAACAATTTGTTGTCTGTTAGGAGCCAATGGTTGCGGCAAAACCACACTCATGCGCTCCATTCTTGGCGTTATACCGTTATTAAAAGGCGAGATCTTACTGGATAGCCTCCCTGTGCAGACACTCAGCCATCGCCAGCGCGCGCAGGCTATTGCCTGGGTGCCGCAGGCGCACGACGGCATTTTTGCTTTTAGTGTGCTGGATATGGTGTTGATGGGCCTGGCCCCCACCATAGGCGCTTTTTCCGTTCCCGGTAAGCAAGAACGCCTGAAAGCAACGGAGCAACTGGAAAAGCTGGGCATTTTGCATCTGGCGACACGACGCTGGAATACGCTTAGCGGCGGTGAACGTCAGCTGGCTTTAATCGCCCGTGCACTCGTCCAGCAACCGCGCTTGTTATTACTGGATGAGCCTGCCTCCAGCCTCGATTTCGGTCATCAGATCCAACTACTGGACACGCTGGCGCAGCTCAAAAATAACGGCATGACAATGCTAATGTCGACTCATCATCCGCTCCATGCCAACGCCATTGCCGACAGCATTATCCAGGTAGAGCCAGATGGACGAGTAACACAAGGCTTTCCGACCGAACAGTTAACAACGAACAAACTGGCTGCCCTGTATCGGGTTTCTGCCGACCAGATTCATCATCACCTCTCTGCAATTAGCCACTAAGGAACAATCATGCTCATTGATGATATTGATTTTGCGGACCTTTACCTGCAGCAACTCAAACTGGCCCACCGCACAGAAAAAACGCCGGATCACTGGGATCAACGGGCGGAAAAAATGGCGGAAAATTGCGCCTCGCCTACGGACAGCTACCTGCAACAACTGACCGCTAAAATTGATCTGCAAGGCGCGCAGACCTTATTCGATATGGGCTGCGGACCGGGTACAGTATCGCTGGCGCTGGCTGACAAACTCACGACGATTTATGGCGTTGATTACAGTCAGGGGATGCTGAAGGTTGCCGCCCGTCGCGCCGCCGCGCTAAAGGCAGACAATGTCCACTGGATCCAGCGCGCCTGGGAAGAGGACTGGAGTGACCTGCCACGCTGCGATATTGCCGTGGCTTCCCGCTCCACTCTGGTGGCTGATATGCGCCAGGCAATGAGCAAACTGAATAATCAGGCACGGCTTCGCGTCTATACGACTCATCTGGTCAGCACCTCGTTCGTCTCTCCAGCCATTCAGCGGGCGGCTGGTCGGGAAGTGATCGAATTACCCAACTATATCTTTGCGCTCAACGTCCTGTATCAGATGGGAATTTATGCTCACGTTGATTTTATCCGTGGACAAAATTGCCAACAGGATAACAGCACCTGGGAACGTTTTGAGCAGAACGTCAGCTGGAGTCTGGGCGCGCTTAACGACGATGAGCGTGAGCGGTTATATCGCTGGTATCAACAACAAGATGCTCGTGCCCTCGCCCCTGCCAGCCGCGACTGGGCGCTCATCTGGTGGGATAGCGTACCGCAAGAGGCACTGCGATGATTTTCCTTTCTCAGGCACAAATCGATGCGTTACTTCTGGAAGATATCCAGGGCGGTGACCTGACCACGCGAGCATTAAATATTGGACACCAGCATGGCTATATAGAGTTTTTTCACCGTCAGGGCGGCTGCGTCAGCGGAATTTCTGTCGCGTGTAAGATGTTAACTACGCTGGGATTAACTATTGATGACGCAGTCAGCGACGGTTCACAAGCGAACGCGGGTCAGCGGCTAATCCGTGCGCAGGGTAATGCCGCAGCACTTCATCAGGGATGGAAGGCAGTCCAGAATGTGCTGGAGTGGAGTTGCGGTGTTTCTGATTATCTCGCTCAAATGCTGGCGTTACTTCGTGAACGTTACCCTGATGGCAATATCGCCTGCACCCGAAAAGCAATTCCGGGCACCCGCTTACTGGCCTCGCAGGCAATTCTGGCTGCCGGAGGACTGATTCATCGTGCCGGATGTGCGGAAACCATATTATTGTTTGCCAACCACCGTCATTTTCTTCATGACAATCAGGACTGGTCAGGCGCAATCAATCAGTTACGTCGCCACGCACCCGAGAAGAAAATAGTTGTTGAAGCCGACACGCCGAAAGAGGCAATCGCCGCGTTACGCGCGCAACCAGACGTACTTCAGCTCGACAAATTTAGTCCACAACAGGCAACTGAAATTGCGCAAATAGCACCGTCGCTGGCTCCCCACTGCACGCTGGCTCTGACCGGCGGAATTAATCTGACAACACTCAAAAATTACCTCGACTGCGGCATTCGCCTTTTTATTACCTCCGCGCCTTATTACGCGACACCAGCTGACATTAAAGTCAGTCTGCAACCCGCAGCCTCTATTTAATTCTTTGTTAAACGGAATTTATTCTATGAGACTCAAAAAACGTTATCTCTGCACAGCATTATCACTTGCCTTTACCCAGCAGGCCGTAGCGGCTCAGGAGAGTGACACGCTGACCGTATGGTCCAGTCCGGTATCATCAACGACGACCACCGTTCTCGATCAACCCATCATGAAGGCCCTGGATAAACAGAATGTCGCTCAGGCATTAAGTGTCGTCCCCGGCGTGGTGCTGCAAAAGTCAGGTAGCCGCAACGAAGAACAGGTCAAAGTTCGTGGCTTTGATAGTCGTCAGGTGCCGGTCTATTTCGACGGTGTGCCCATTTATGTTCCCTATGACGGCAACCTCGATCTGGCGCGGATTCTGACCAACAATTTGGGGGCAGTTGAAGTTTCCAAAGGGTATTCGTCGCTGCTTCAGGGGCCTAATCAGATGAGCGGAGCCATTAATATCACCACCCAGAAGCCAACAAAACCTCTGGAAGCAAGTCTGGGATATCGCCAGGGATGGAGCCGTAGCCAGGACAATGCCTACGATATGCATGCTTCATTTGCCGCCAGCAGCGATCTGGGGTATTTGCAAGTCAGCGGTAGCCAGCTAAAGCAGGATTTTCTCGGCCTGCCGCATGGTGTAAATAATGATATTGCAGGCAAACACGGCAAGATGATTAATTCATCGGCTGATGATAAACGCGGCATTGTGAAGCTCGGTTTTACACCACGCGAAAACGATGAATACACATTGACTTACATTAAGCAGGATGGTGAAAAAGATAACCCGCCATACAGTGGAAATAGTGGTCAAAAATCACGCTACTGGCAGTGGCCAGAGTATGACAAAGAAAGTTTTTATTATCAGGGAACGACCCAACTAAACGATCGTTTTACCCTGAAAAGTCGGCTATATCGCGACACCTTTGAAAATACGCTGATGATGTACAACTCGCTGGCTGATTTGAAAAATAAAAAAGGCAGCTACAGCCATTATTCCGATTACAGCGACGGTGCCGGGTTACAACTGGCAGCCGATGTACGTGAAAACGATCTGCTGTCGTTTGCCGTTAACTGGAAAGATGACGTACACCGGGAAAAAAGTGCGCCGCACGCCGCTTACGATCGCTATGAAGATCGTACCTGGTCGCTCGCCAGTGAATATCAATGGGCTGCTGCCGATAATGTCGATGTCGTGGCTGGAATCAGCTATGACTGGCGCGATAGCGTAGAAGCGAAAAAACATGAGAAAGATGGAAGCATCACCCATTATGACGACAACAATCAGTCAGCTTTTAACTGGCAGGTGATGGGGAAATACCACTTTGCCAATGAAGACACGCTGGCGCTTTCGTACTATGACCGCACACGCTTTCCGACGCTGAAAGAACGCTATACCACGTCCAAACCTGCGTATAACCAGATAGCGATTGTTAACCCGCAGCTCAAACCGGAACGCGCGCGCGGGGTGGATTTAACCTGGAATGGTGCCTTCACGCACGACTGGGGGTTTGAGGTCAGCATTTACTATAACCGGGTGAGTGATGCCATCCTCTCGCACAATATCGATGCCGATACCATTCAAAATCAGAACAGCGGCACGGTGGATTACAGCGGTCTGGATGCCGGTATTAAGGGGAAAATCAGCAATATACTGGATGTAGGATTGAGCTATGCCCTGATCCACGCTGATGCCAAACGCAAAGACATCGGCAAGATAACCGATCTGCCAACGCAGACAATGACCGCATGGATGACTCTCAAACCGTGGGAGCCGTTAAGCGTAACGCTGTCGGAAGAGGCGCGTTCCTCCAGCTACAGCAACAGTGACGGTTCACAAAAAGCCGCCGGTTTTGCGGTGACCCACATTCGAGCCGATTACACCTTAGGTCATGGCTTCAGCGTCAATGCGTCGGTCAATAACCTGTTTGATACCAAATATGCCTACAGTGAAGGGTTTATTGAAGAAGGTCGCAATTTCTGGGCAGGTATCGAGTATACGTTCTGATGTGAAAGCGGATAGCGGCATCTGTATCGCTATCCGCCTTATGAAAATCTTATTCTCTTCGCAGGAGGCGGAATACGCCCAGCACCAGGATAGCGCCCACCACCGCCACCAGGAAGCTGTGCAAATTAAAACCGCTGATGGTGCCACCAATGCCAAACATGGTCGCCAGCCAGCCGCCGACCACCGCACCGACTATCCCGAGAATACAGGTCAGGAAAAATCCACCACCATCACGCCCCGGCATGATTAGCTTGGCGATAATGCCGGCTATCAGGCCAAAAATAATCCAGGCAATAATTCCCATGTTCAGGCCCTCGTTTCGATGAATCGGACGCAAGAAATGCTTACGTCAACGCTCTAAGTATAGGCAAGGGCGGAATCGATGCTGGGCGTATGTCGGCTGATTTAAGAACAACATGTAAAAAATATTCATGCATTTGTATTAAGTTTTGTTAACTGTGACCGATAAACCAAAGACAGTTTGTCAGTCAGGAGTTTTTCCGCGTGAGTCATTACCATGAGCAGTTCCTGAAACAAAATCCGTTAGCCGTCCTGGGCGTGTTACGCGATTTGCACAAAGCCGCAATTCCTTTGCGTATCAGTTGGAATGGCGGGCAGCTGATCAGCAAAATACTGGCAATAACCCCGGATAAACTGGTGCTGGATTTCGGCAGTCAAGCCGAAGATAACAACGCTGTGTTAAAGGCGCAGCACATTATCATTACCGCCGAAACCCAGGGCGCGAAAGTCGAATTTACTGTTGAACAACTACAGCAGAGTGAATACTTGCAGCTTCCGGCATTTATTACCGTACCGCCTCCCACCTTGTGGTTTGTACAACGACGCCGATATTTCCGCATCTCCGCCCCACTCCATCCGCCTTATTTTTGCCAGACCAAACTGGCGGATAACAGTACGTTACGTTTCCGCCTGTATGATTTGTCGTTAGGCGGCATGGGCGCATTACTGGAAACAGCAAAGCCTGCCGGATTGCACGAAGGCATGCGCTTCGCTCAGATTGAAGTCAACATGGGGCAATGGGGTGTTTTTCACTTTGACGCCCAGTTAATCTCAATCAGCGAGCGCAAAGTGATTGATGGCAAGAATGAAACCATCACCACTCCCCGTCTGAGCTTCCGTTTTCTTAACGTCAGCCCGACGGTGGAGCGGCAATTACAGCGGATTATTTTCTCTCTCGAGCGGGAAGCCCGGGAGAAAGCGGACAAAGTGCGCGACTGATTTACATCGCGTCCAGTGCCTGCTCAAGTTTGTAGATATAGCGCGGAGCCTGCGGCGCAGGATGATTTCGCGCTACGTGATCGAGGAACTCGTCAGCATCCAGATCGTTGATTTTGCTGATCGCCTTTTTCCGATCTGACGAGAAAGTCCGTAGCAGCGCACCTGCCCCGTTAGCATATGACACCACCAGCGCATATTGCAGTACCTTCGGATCTTCAATGCCTGCCAGCGGGCCGGTTTCCAGAATATTCAGGTAAGCCGCGCCCATTGAAATATTACGCTCCGGATTCTTCAGCTCGCTGGTCGTCGGCTCACCACTCCAGCCCATTCGGCGATAAACATCACGTCCGGAGGTTGAAGCTTTTAACTGCATCAAACCAATGGCATTCGATTTACTCACCGCATTCGGATTACCACCCGATTCGATAGCGATAATCGCTGTGATCAATTGTGGATCGACGCCCCAGGCTGCACCGGCTTTCTGGCTTATTGGCATCCACTGCATCGCACGTTGCACCGGAACTTTCGCGTTCCACGGCGGGTTCGTGTAGTCATGCTTTGATGAACAACCTGCTAATAACACAATCAAAAAGGCAAACCATCTCAATTTCACTTCTTCTATCCTTATAGCCTGGAATCGCCGTTGAGGTGACAACGGCACACCTAAGCGGCATGATATACATTTCGTTTCTGTTGTCAGCAAGGAATTGCCATGTCTCTGTTTCACTTAATTGCCCCATCGGGTTACTGCATTAAACAGCACGCCGCGCTGCGTGGTATCCAGCGCCTTACCGACGCGGGGCATCAGGTCAATAACGTCGATGTTATTGCCCGTCGTTGTGAGCGTTTTGCGGGTACGGAAACGGAGCGTCTGGAAGATCTCAATTCCCTTGCCAGACTGACTACCCCCAACACTATCGTGCTGGCTGTACGCGGTGGTTACGGTGCCAGTCGTTTACTGGCGGATATTGACTGGCAGGCACTGGTGGCTCGCCAACAACATGACCCGTTGCTCATTTGCGGACATAGCGATTTTACCGCCATTCAGTGCGGTCTTCTGGCGCATGGCAATGTCATCACCTTTAGCGGCCCCATGCTGGTAGCAAACTTTGGCGCGGATGAACTGAACGCCTTTACCGAGCACCATTTCTGGCTGGCGTTACGCAATGAAACCTTCACCATTGAATGGCAAGGGGAAGGCCCGACATGTCAGACCGAAGGCACGTTATGGGGAGGCAATCTCGCGATGCTGATTTCACTGATTGGTACACCGTGGATGCCGCAAATCGAAAACGGTATTCTGGTGCTGGAAGATATTAACGAGCACCCTTTCCGCGTCGAACGTATGCTGTTGCAGCTCTATCATGCTGGAATTTTGCCACGTCAGAAGGCGATTATTCTCGGTAGCTTTAGCGGCAGCACGCCCAATGATTATGACGCAGGTTACAACCTGGAGTCAGTGTACGCGTTTTTGCGTTCCCGCCTGTCGATTCCACTCATTACCGGCCTCGATTTTGGTCATGAACCACGCACGGTTACGCTGCCGTTGGGCGCACATGCCATTCTTACTAACACCCGGGAAGGCACTCAGTTGACGATTAGCGGTCATCCTGTTCTTAAAATGTAAAAAAATCACGCTTCAGGGCTAAGTAAAACGCTGTCTCTGCCGCTAATATGGTAGGGTTTATATAAGAGACAGCGTAATCAGGAGTAACCGACCGTTGGATGCCACAACAATAATTAGCCTTTTCATCTTAGGATCCATCCTTGTCACCAGCAGTATATTACTTAGTTCATTTTCTTCCCGTCTTGGCATTCCTATTCTGGTTATTTTTCTGGCGATCGGCATGCTGGCGGGAGTCGATGGCGTCGGCGGTATCCCGTTTGATAATTACCCCTTCGCCTACATGGTAAGTAACCTGGCGCTGGCGATTATTTTGCTCGACGGCGGGATGCGCACTCAGGCCAGTTCCTTTCGTGTGGCGTTAGGACCGGCGCTGTCGCTGGCGACGCTGGGCGTGCTTATCACCTCTGGTTTAACCGGCATGATGGCGGCGTGGCTGTTTAATCTTGATTTGATTGAAGGCTTATTAATCGGCGCTATCGTCGGCTCCACCGATGCTGCAGCGGTCTTTTCTCTGCTGGGTGGTAAGGGGCTTAACGAACGCGTTGGCTCGACGCTGGAAATTGAATCCGGCAGTAATGATCCAATGGCGGTCTTTCTGACGATTACCCTGATTGCGATGATCCAGCAGCATGAAAGCAGTGTCAGCTGGATGTTCGTGGTCGATATTTTGCAGCAATTTGGCCTCGGGATTGTCATCGGTCTTGGCGGTGGTTATTTACTGCTGCAAATGATTAATCGCATCGCCCTGCCCGCCGGTTTATATCCATTGCTGGCATTAAGCGGCGGTATTTTAATTTTTGCTTTAACCACGGCGCTGGAAGGCAGCGGTATTCTGGCTGTTTATCTGTGCGGTTTTCTGCTGGGTAATCGGCCGATTCGCAACCGCTACGGCATTCTGCAAAATTTCGACGGCCTTGCCTGGCTGGCGCAAATCGCCATGTTCATGGTGCTGGGGCTGTTGGTTAACCCAAGCGATCTGCTGCCTATTGCCATTCCGGCGCTCATTTTGTCCGCATGGATGATATTCTTCGCTCGTCCTCTTTCGGTATTTGCCGGATTGCTACCGTTCCGTGGTTTTAATCTGCGTGAGCGCGTGTTTATCAGCTGGGTGGGATTACGCGGAGCGGTGCCAATCATCCTGGCCGTGTTCCCGATGATGGCGGGGCTGGAGAATGCGCGTCTGTTCTTTAATGTCGCCTTCTTTGTGGTTCTGGTTTCACTGCTCTTGCAGGGAACATCTCTCTCGTGGGCGGCGAAAAAAGCCAAAGTGGTGGTTCCGCCCGTCGGACGTCCGGTGTCACGCGTTGGCCTGGATATTCATCCGGAAAATCCATGGGAGCAGTTTGTTTATCAATTGAGTGCCGATAAATGGTGCGTGGGCGCGGCACTGCGCGATCTGCATATGCCAAAAGAGACGCGTATTGCGGCACTGTTTCGTGATAACCAGTTGCTTCATCCTACTGGCAGCACCCGACTGCGCGAAGGCGATGTGTTGTGTGTAATTGGTCGGGAACGCGATCTCCCGGCGCTCGGTAAACTGTTCAGCCAGTCGCCACCTGTCGCGCTGGATCAACGCTTCTTTGGTGACTTCATTCTCGAAGCCAGCGCTAAATATGCTGATGTGGCGCTGATATATGGCCTGGAAGACGGGCGAGAATATCGTGATAAGCAGCAAACGCTGGGTGAAATTGTCCAGCAGTTGTTAGGCGCGGCACCGGTTGTCGGTGACCAGGTAGAGTTTGCCGGGATGATCTGGACGGTGGCCGAGAAAGAAGATAATGAAGTGTTGAAGATTGGCGTTCGAGTGGCTGAAGAGGAAGCTGAATCTTAAATTTAATGCAGCATCTATCGCCGGTTGCGATGCTTTGCTTAACGCAGCCTGAGCCTGTATATAAACTTGTCATTTCCTGATTTTGATATGCACATTCCAACATCAGAAGAGGGTTAAATTATGGATGACAAACCATTGCAGGCTCTGGCTAATAAATTCAAAACACCGGCTCAAGAAAGTCAGCGTAAGGGCTTCTTCCGACTGCAACAGGTGAAGAAAAACCTGCCCCATATTATCTGTATACCCGTCAACCATCAGGGGCCCCTGCCTGACATCGCCCGAACATATTCCCCCACGCAACCTGCCGCGCTGACATAGCCCACACAATAGGCGTTTCATCCGCTTGTAGCACCGGATGCATGAGCGATTTCTTATAGTTATTCCTTTGCTTAATAACGATTATTTCCGGGTCGTTCGCTCTCGTATTTTCTTTATTACGTCAGAGCTGCCTGGGCCGTAATACAGCATGTACCAGACCCGACACGGCATTTCTGACCAGGGAAAAAGTCAACGATGAGTCGTTATATCAGCGCAAATGACGTCCTGTGGCTCCTTTGCGGTGACCACATTCACGTCTCCGGCGCTGCCAGAGGATATTTATTTCAAGGATACGTAGCACTATGGCCAGCTTTAAAGACATCCACCCCTTCGCCCCCGCCATTTCCCCATCTTCCGTTAACCCAGGCGTACGACGCCCGCCAGGGCGGCTCTTCCTGTCGGTGGAACTCAAGAATGAAATTTTGCGGAACATGAAGTATATCGGCCCGCAAATATTTAGCTGGGGTGATGACCACCGGCAGATCATTGACCTCAGTACCGCGGGCGAAGTGAAAATACATATGGTAGACAATACCATCATCATGTTGGAGCGCCTGAATCCGAATCCGCAACATAACGAGTTCATGATGGTCGCCGAATGGTGCCAATGGGCTATGGAGCGGGATGGTTTGCAAGAAAACCTGCAAAAAAACCTGTACGAAATCCTGGAAGAAAACCAGCAAAACAAACAGTCAGAAATTCCCCAAGAAGACCTGAAAGAAAGTCTGGAAGAAATCAAGGTAAATATCCTGGAAGAAAACCTGCCAGCAAGCCGGATTGAAAACCGGGCAGAAGCATTGCGCAGAATGAAGGAATGTCTCATTACAAGACGGAGTATGCTCAATCTTAGCAACCTTGGATTGACTTCACTCCCTGAAAATTTGCCTCCACATCTGATTGAATTTTATTGCAGTAAAAACGTGTTGACCGCGTTACCGAAGGTGATGCCAAAGTGGCTGCTGGTGCTTGACTGTACAGATAACGTCTTGATCTTGTTACCGAAGGTGCAGCCCTCAAAACTGATGGTACTGAATTGCTATGACAACTGTATTATCTGGCTGCCTGAGCTGTCGACTAACCTGAGAGTGATTAACTATTCTGCAAACTTCTTGCAATTTTTACCGCCGTCGATGCCCCAGTACCTGTATAAACTATCCTGTGCTGGCAACAATATTCACTCAATACCTGATGAGATGCTGGAGAACTTGACTCGCCTGAAAGTATTTGACTGTTCTAGTAACGATTTGATCTCTTCACCACGGCTGCCGCCCAAACTAATAATTTACTACTGTGGAGAAAACAAGTTTAAAACGGTACAGGTGCCGCAGCCCCAGAGCCTGAAGGTGTTTGACTGTAATGGTAACCCGTGGGACAAAGACAATTTACCGACGCTGCTCAAAGCCGTCGAGGGCCTGAAAAAACAGCAGGGCCTGAAGGACCTTTTGGGCTTTTTGCACAAGGAGGGCCAGATGAAGCTGGAGAAGCTGGAGAAGCTGGAGGACCTGGATGACCTTATGGATCTGGAGCTCCTGGATGACCCGGTACTCCTGGAGCGCGTGAAGGTACAGGAGGACCTGGAACTCCTGAATCAGCAGTTGGGCCTGTTGAGTCTGGAAAGAAAACAGGACTCGCAGCCTGTTAATCAACATTCTGAACATGAACCCGAACCTGCATCAAATGTGAAGCGTGATTTATCTGAAGTCGAGTTCGAGTCAACAATGAAACGTAAGCGTTTTATGTAGAACGCCTGTGCGGTGAGTTCAGGTTCCGGGGAAATAGTGTCCATCCTTTTAATGGACACTATCATGGGAAATGGCTCTGTCACATCAACAACTACAGTTGCTGACCAGCCGGATGGATGATTTTTTCGCAACCAGAAGACGCTGCCTCCGATCCGGCTTACAACAAGTTACACTGTCACAACCGGGACACGTAACGCCAGCGCGCACATCAACTCATAGCCCACCGTTCCGGCAGCGGCGGCGACATCATCAATTTTGATCTCCTTGCCCCACAGCTCAACCGGCGTACCAATCCCCGCCTGCGGGCAAGGCGTTAAATCAACCGCCAGCATATCCATCGAGACGGTCCCCACCGTCATGGTGTGCACGCCGTCCACTAAAACAGGAGTACCGGTAGGCGCATGGCGCGGATAACCGTCGGCGTATCCTGCGGCGACAATGCCGATTCGCTGTTCATCGCGCGCAGTATAGCGACCGCCGTAGCCCACACGCTCGCCCGCTTTTAGCGTCTGGACACCAATAATCTCACTGTTTAGCGTCATCACCGGACGTAATCCGGTATTGGCGATATCACGCCACTGACCGGACGGCGAAGCGCCATACAAAATAATGCCAGGCCGAACCCAGTCAAAATGCGCTTCCGGGTGCCACAGAGTCGCCGCCGAATTGGACAACGAACGCCGACACTCCAGCCCTTCCGCCGCCTGCTCAATACGCGCCATCGCGCTGGAAATTCCATCAGGATGTTCCGCCTCGGCAAAATGCGACATCAGGGTCATTTCGCCAACATTCGCCATCGCCCGCAACTGCTGCCAGACGGTAAGCACGCGATCGGGCTGGAAGCCCAACCGATTCATCCCACTGTTCACTTTAAGATAAATATCCAACGGGGCTTTTAGCCGTGCATTTTGCAGTGCTTTGAGCTGCCAGTTGCTGTGTACGCAGGTGGTCAGGCGGTGCTGGTCATAAATCTCCAGATCCTGAGCATGGAAAAATCCTTCCAGCATCAGGATCGGTCCTTTCCAGCCGCGCTCACGTAACGTTATTGCCTCTTCCAGGTTAAGTAATGCAAAGCCATCGGTGGCCCCGAGCGCGCTCCAGATACGCTCAATACCGTGCCCGTAAGCGTTCGCTTTTACCACTGACCAGACGCGCGCGTGCGGCGCGGCCTGGCGGACAATGGACAGATTCTGTTTTAATGCCTGCAGATCGAGGCTGGCCTGTATCGGACGGGTCATCTCGTTTCCTTAGCTATGCGCGCCATGTAAATGGCCCGGGCGTGATGGCGTAAATCCACGGCTGTAGCGCGCTACGCTTAGATCCTCATACGGAATCGCTGGCGTGCGACCAGAGAGCAGATCGCTTAACAACTGACCGGAACCGCAAGCCATCGTCCAGCCGAGCGTGCCGTGACCGGTATTCAGCCACAGATTTTTAAAGCGTGTACGCCCGACAACCGGCGTGCCGTCTGGCGTCATCGGGCGCAGACCCGTCCAGAATGTGGCCTGCTCGACATGACCGCCGCGTGGATAGAGATCGCGAACCACCATCTCCAGCGTTTCACGACGCGGTTGCAACAGCTCGGTGTTAAAGCCAACAATTTCCGCCATTCCGCCAACACGAATGCGGTTATCGAAACGGGTAATGGCGATTTTGTAGGTTTCATCAAGGATAGTAGACACCGGCGCACCATCTTCCTGCGCAATCGGAATAGTCAGCGAGTAGCCTTTCAGCGGATACACCGGAATATCAACAATGCCTTTGAGCATCGCCGTCGAGTAAGAACCAAATGCCATCACATATGCATCGGCCTTAATCACTTCATCGCCACACTTCACGCCGTAGATTTGCTCGCCGTCGCAAAGCAGTTGGTCAACGGGCGTATTAAAGCGGAATTTAACCCCCGCCTGCTCCGCCATCCGCGCCAGATTCTGGGTAAACAGCTGGCAGTCTCCGGTTTCGTCATTGGGCAGTTGCAGACCACCCGTCAGTTTGTGCGCTACTTCTGCCAGCGCGGGCTCCACTTCCGCCAGGCGGCTGGATTCCAGCAGTTGATACGGTACGCCAGCATCTTCCAGCACGGCGATATCGCGGGTCGCATTTTCATACTGTTGTTCGGTACGGAACAGTTGCAGCGTCCCACCCTGACGCCCTTCATACTGAATATTGGTTTCGGCGCGCAATGCTTTCAGGCAATCACGGCTGTATTCCGCCAGACGCACCATCCGCCCTTTGTTTTCCATGTAGTGGCTGGTGTCGCAGTTACGTAACATTTGCCACATCCATTTCAACTGGAACTGCGTACCGTCGAGACGAACCGCCAGCGGCGCATGGCGCTGGAACATCCATTTAATCGCTTTTAAAGGCACACCTGGTGCCGCCCACGGTGCTGCATATCCGGGGGAGATTTGCCCGGCATTCGCGGCACTGGTTTCCAGGGCGGCCCCCGGCTCCCGATCAATGACGGTGACCTCATGTCCTGCCTGATTTAAGTACCAGGCGCTGGCAACGCCTACCACACCACTTCCCAGTATGACAACTCGCATAGCCACTCCGATAACGGTAGATACAGTAAAAGAATAATAATCTAATTACATCTTGATAACTCAGTTGAAAATATTATTCAACATACGGCTTTTTTATGGTGAGCTGGCTCACATCTCCCTGACTCTGCGGCAATATGACGTCTTTAGTATCTCCTGCTGAACGGCCTTTTTATCCAGCATAAAATTCCGTTCAGAAGCGGATTAGTGGCACTCTGATAATAAGAAATCGCAAAGAAAAAAATTCTCCGGCGACGCGGTTTTTAACAGGTGTTCTATGCTTGAAATGAGGTGCTCCACAAAGAGAGCGCCGACAACAATGAGGTGCGCGTATGGCGACGATCGATTCTATGAATAAGGACACCACACGTTTGAGCGATGGACCCGACTGGACGTTCGACCTGCTGGATGTTTATCTGGCAGAGATAGACCGGGTGGCGAAACTCTATCGGCTGGATACCTACCCGCACCAGATTGAAGTGATAACCTCAGAACAGATGATGGATGCCTACTCCAGCGTCGGCATGCCAATTAACTATCCGCACTGGTCATTCGGTAAAAAGTTTATCGAGACTGAACGGCTGTATAAGCACGGTCAGCAAGGACTGGCCTATGAAATCGTCATTAACTCTAACCCGTGTATCGCTTACCTGATGGAAGAAAACACCATTACCATGCAGGCGCTGGTGATGGCACACGCCTGCTATGGACATAACTCTTTTTTCAAAAACAATTACTTATTCCGTAGCTGGACCGACGCCAGTTCCATTGTCGATTATCTGATTTTCGCCCGTAAATATATTACCGAGTGCGAAGAGCGTTATGGCGTTGATGAAGTTGAACGGCTTCTGGACTCGTGCCACGCACTGATGAACTACGGCGTGGACCGCTACAAACGTCCGCAAAAAATCTCGCTGCAAGAAGAGAAAGCCCGGCAGAAAAGTCGCGAAGAGTATCTGCAAAGTCAGGTCAATATGCTCTGGCGTACCCTGCCGAAGCGCGAGGAAGAGAAAACGGTTGCTGAAGCGCGCCGCTATCCGTCCGAGCCACAAGAAAACCTGCTCTATTTTATGGAGAAAAATGCGCCACTGCTGGAATCATGGCAGCGTGAAATTCTGCGTATTGTGCGTAAGGTGAGCCAGTATTTTTATCCGCAAAAACAGACTCAGGTGATGAACGAAGGCTGGGCGACCTTCTGGCACTACACCATCCTTAACCAACTGTATGATGAAGGGAAAGTAACGGAACGTTTTATGCTGGAGTTTTTGCACAGCCACACCAATGTGGTCTTCCAGCCGCCCTATAACAGCCCGTGGTACAGCGGCATCAACCCGTATGCCCTCGGGTTCGCCATGTTCCAGGATATTAAACGGATTTGTCAGTCGCCAACGGAAGAAGACAAATACTGGTTCCCGGATATCGCCGGTTCCGACTGGCTGGAAACGCTGCATTTCGCGATGCGTGATTTCAAAGATGAGAGTTTTATCAGCCAGTTCCTGTCACCGAAAGTGATGCGTGATTTCCGCTTCTTCACCGTGCTGGATGACGATCGGCATAATTATCTGGAGATTTCCGCTATTCATAATGAAGAAGGTTATCGGGAGATCCGTAACCGGCTATCGTCGCAATATAACTTAAGTAATCTGGAGCCGAATATTCAGATCTGGAACGTGGATTTGCGCGGCGACCGTTCGCTGACGCTGCGTTACATTCCACATAATCGCGCACCGCTGGATCGGGGGCGCAAAGAAGTACTGAAGCATGTGCATCGCCTGTGGGGATTTGATGTAATGCTGGAACAGCAAAACGAAGACGGCAGCGTCGAGTTGCTGGAACGTTGCCCGCCGAGAATGGGAAATCTGTAAAAACAACAAAAACCCCTCGTTTGAGGGGTTTCTTTTTAAACGGAAGGGATTATCGCCCCTGAATGGCTAAATCACCCGGCAGATTTTTCTGCATCCGGTGCCAAATCTCGCCGCTCTCATGCCCATAGCGACGCACTGTTTCGTATACCTGATCGTGCGCGCCTTCACTGCACAACGCCGACAGTTTGTGGTAGAAGCCCAGCGCCAGACTGCGCGCTTCCGGATTGGCGAAATAGTGACGACCAATGCGCGTATACAGTCCTTTCATCCCGTTAAGGATCAGACCGTAAATCGGGTTGCCGGAAGCAAACGCCAGACCGCGGAATATGTTGTAATCCAGCTCGGCAAAGGCATCGGCGTGATCGGCCACTTCATTAGCGGTAGCCAGCACTTCCTGCGCTTTATCGGGATGTTGACGAAACGCGGTGCGAATAAAAATAGTTGAAATATTGGTACGCACCGACAGCAAATTATCAATAAGCTGCGGCACACTTTCGTGATCCAGTCGCGCCAGTGTTTCAAGGATATTTAAACCGGAGGTTTCCCAGAAATTATTCACCTTCGTCGGCTTGCCATGTTGAATGGTCAACCAGCCATCTCGTGCCAGGCGCTGTAACACTTCACGTAACGTAGTACGCGTCACGCCAATTAATTCTGAAAGTTCACGTTCTGCGGGCAAAATAGTCCCGGGAGGGAAGCGGTTATTCCAGATACTTTCAATAATGTACTCTTCCGCGAAACCCGCCGGGCTTTGCGCCTTAATGACCATA
This sequence comes from Escherichia sp. WS1265, assembly GCF_046487585.1. Classification (NCBI taxonomy): domain Bacteria; kingdom Pseudomonadati; phylum Pseudomonadota; class Gammaproteobacteria; order Enterobacterales; family Enterobacteriaceae; genus Escherichia; species Escherichia sp. WS1265. Next base: position 212,559 of record NZ_JBJQJE010000004.1, on the reverse strand, counting down.
GTGAGATTTCCATAACACAGCAAAACAAAGTTGGACTCATCATACCAGAGGGCTAACTACGCTGATAGCAGACAAAAAGAAGAAAAAAGGGATCAAGGCTTCATTTTCCGCATCTCTTTACCCTTGACTATCAAGACTTGCCTCACTCCTGCCTGACCGTTAAGCTTTGCGTTTAAACATAAAAACATCATTGATTATTTGTAAGGTAAGGGAAACCATCATGGAGATCTCCTGGGGCCGCGCGCTATGGCGCAATTTTTTGGGCCAGTCCCCCGACTGGTACAAACTCGCCCTCATCATTTTCTTAATCGTAAATCCGTTAATTTTCCTCATCAGCCCTTTCGTCGCGGGCTGGTTGCTGGTAGCGGAATTTATTTTCACTCTGGCGATGGCCCTGAAATGCTACCCGCTGCTCCCCGGTGGTCTGTTGGCTATCGAAGCGGTATTCATCGGCATGACCAGCGCGGAACACGTCCGTGAAGAGGTGGCGGCAAATCTTGAAGTCTTGCTGTTACTGATGTTTATGGTGGCGGGTATCTATTTTATGAAACAGCTATTGCTGTTCATATTTACCCGTTTGCTGTTAAGCATTCGCTCCAAAATGCTGCTGTCGCTCTCTTTTTGCGTGGCGGCGGCGTTCCTCTCCGCGTTCCTCGATGCCTTAACCGTCGTGGCGGTGGTGATCAGCGTTGCAGTCGGTTTTTATGGGATTTATCACCGCGTAGCCTCTTCCCGTACCGAAGATACCGACCTGCAAGACGATAGTCATATCGACAAGCATTACAAAGTGGTTCTGGAACAGTTCCGTGGCTTTCTGCGTAGCCTGATGATGCATGCCGGTGTCGGCACCGCATTAGGCGGCGTGATGACCATGGTGGGCGAACCACAGAACCTGATCATCGCTAAAGCGGCTGGCTGGCATTTTGGCGATTTCTTCCTGCGCATGTCGCCAGTGACCGTTCCGGTTCTGATTTGTGGCCTGTTAACCTGCCTGCTGGTAGAGAAGCTGCGTTGGTTTGGCTATGGTGAAACGCTGCCGGAGAAAGTCCGCGAAGTGTTGCAACAGTTTGACGATCAAAGCCGCCACCAGCGTACCCGTCAGGATAAAATCCGTCTGATTGTCCAGGCGATTATTGGCGTCTGGCTGGTGACTGCGCTGGCGTTGCATCTGGCGGAGGTTGGCTTGATTGGTTTGTCGGTCATTATTCTGGCGACATCATTGACCGGTGTCACCGATGAACATGCTATCGGTAAAGCCTTCACCGAATCTCTGCCATTCACCGCACTGTTGACGGTGTTTTTCTCGGTAGTCGCGGTGATTATCGACCAACAACTGTTTTCGCCGATTATTCAGTTTGTGTTGCAGGCATCGGAACATGCTCAGCTGTCGCTGTTCTATATTTTCAACGGTCTGCTGTCATCCATTTCGGATAACGTCTTCGTGGGGACGATTTATATCAACGAAGCGAAAGCGGCAATGGAAAGTGGCGCTATCACGTTGAAGCAATACGAGCTGCTGGCGGTCGCCATTAATACCGGTACCAATCTGCCCTCCGTCGCTACGCCGAACGGTCAGGCTGCGTTCCTGTTCCTGCTGACCTCTGCACTCGCGCCATTGATTCGCCTCTCTTATGGGCGCATGGTGTGGATGGCCCTGCCTTACACCCTCGTCCTGACACTCGTCGGACTACTTTGCGTCGAGTTTACGCTTGCCCCTGTAACCGAATGGTTTATGCAAATGGGCTGGATAGCAACGCTTTGATAACAACTTACCGGGCATATAAATGCCCGGTTTGCCTTTTCGCCCGATAATTGTCCAATTGCGTCCTATTTTTGCTGCCTCCTGGTGGCGCAGCGAATGAATTGGTTTAAACTGCGCACTCTATGCATATTGCAGGGAAATGATTATGTTGCGATTTTTGAACCAATGTTCACAAGGCCGGGGCGCGTGGCTGTTGATGGCGTTTACCGCTCTGGCACTGGAACTGACGGCACTGTGGTTCCAGCATGTGATGTTACTGAAACCTTGCGTGCTCTGTATTTATGAACGCTGCGCATTATTCGGCGTTCTGGGTGCTGCGCTGATTGGCGCGATCGCCCCGAAAACTCCGCTGCGTTATGTAGCGATGGTTATCTGGTTGTATAGTGCGTTCCGCGGTGTGCAGTTAACTTACGAGCACACCATGCTTCAGCTCTATCCTTCGCCGTTTGCGACCTGTGATTTTATGGTTCGTTTCCCGGAATGGCTGCCGCTGGATAAATGGGTGCCGCAAGTGTTTGTCGCCTCTGGCGATTGCGCCGAGCGTCAGTGGGATTTTTTAGGTCTGGAAATGCCGCAGTGGTTGCTCGGTATTTTTATCGCTTACCTGATTGTCGCGGTGCTAGTGGTGATTTCCCAGCCGTTTAAAGCGAAAAAACGTGACCTGTTCGGTCGCTAATCCATTCAGCGCTCCTGCGGGAGCGCTTTTTTCCTGCCGCTATGTTTATTTGACCCGCAGTAAATCAGAACTTCGCGTTGTATAACGTGGTGAAAGCATGGCACGCTTCATCTGCCATTGTTGCTGGATCCCCTGCCCGGCAAAATAGAGTGTTCCTCTGCCCTCTTTAGCATTTAGCGTATCCATTACCGCCATCAATTGCTCACTCCCGGGGCGCGGTGCGTTGTCATCGAATAAATTGAGCTGCGCGACTCCCTGACTGAAGAAATCTCCCAGCATCACGCCCGCTTTTTGGTAGCGATGGCCCGCTTGCCAGATGGCATCCAGAGATCGCGTAGCGGCGTTAATGATATCCCTGCTGTCCTGAGTGGGCGTCAGCAGTTTTACCGACGCGCTATTGCCGTAATAAGGTTCATTGAGCGCAAATGGTGACGTCTTAATAAACGTGGAAATAAACCGACAATATTGATGCTCACTGCGAAGTTTTTCCGCCGCCCGGGCAGCGTAACTACAAATGGCCTGCCGCATCGACGTATAATCCGTGATGCGTTCACCAAACGAACGGGAACAGATAATTTCCTGCTTTGTCGGTGCAAACTCTTCCAGTTGCAAACAGGGTTCACCGCGCAGTTCACGCACCGTTCTTTCGAGCACGACATTAAAATGTTTACGGATAAACCGGATATCTGTATCCGCCAAATCGAGAACGGTTTTGATCCCCATCGCGTCCAGTTTTTTGCTGATCCGCCGTCCAATCCCCCAGACTTCATCCACGGGGAGAGCAGACATTAATTTACGCTGGCGTTCCAGATTTGATAAATCCACCACCCCACCCGTCTGCCGCTGCCATTTTTTTGCCGCATGATTGGCAAGCTTAGCCAGCGTTTTGGTCTGGGCGATCCCCACGCCAACAGTAAGATGGGTACGTTGTAGCACCTTTGCGCGAATTTCTCTGCCAAAATCAGTCAGATCGCGACAATTACGCACACCGGTCAGATCGCAGAATGCCTCATCAATGCTGTAAATCTCGACGCGGGGCGATAACTCTTCCAGCGTCGACATCACCCGATTGCTCATATCGGCGTAAAGCTCATAGTTACTGCTAAAGCAAACCACGCCACAGCGGCGAAACAGATCTTTTTGTTTGAACCAGGGATCGCCCATTTTAACGCCCAACGCCTTTGCCTCAGCGTTTCGGGCGATAACGCAACCGTCATTATTCGATAGCACAACCACCGGTTTACCCCATAAATCAGGGCGAAACACCGTCTCACAGCTGGCATAAAACGCGTTTACATCACAGAGGGCAAACATCAGCGCATCGCCTTAACGACGTGGATCACCACACCAAAGACATCCAGCGTATCTTCGCTACTGATGGTAATGGGTGAATATGCACTGTTCATGGGAATAAGCTGCACTGTCGGGCGTAGTTGCAATTTTTTCACCGTAAACTCGCCGTCAACAGCAGCGATGACAATATCACCATGGCTGGCGGTAATAGCGCTATCGACAATCAGTAAATCACCGTCACTAATCCCACCGTCAATCATAGAATCACCACTTGCTTTGACGAAGTAAGTCGCGCTGGGATGCTGGATCAACAGTTGATTCAGATCGATGCGCTGTTCAACGTAATCTGCGGCCGGTGAAGGAAAGCCACACTGAACAAGATCGCTAAATAGCGGAAAAGTCACAATTTCGCGGAGATCCGCAGGCTTGATAAACAACATAATAATCTGCCTGAAGTTATACTGTTTTTATATACAGTAGTCTGTTCTTGCCAGCAGATCAATACTGATTCAGGCTATCAATATTTGTCGCTGCATAGACTGCTGATTTTTCGTTCTCTTATCCTGTGCTCACGCGCCTTCTGGCGACGACGCTCATCCAGCAGAAATGAAAAATATCACCTGGCTAAAAAATAGAATAGAAGCATTCGCCATAATGACATTAAACATTGTTTGATATTTATCATATTAATAGAAATAAAGACATTGACGCATCTCGCCCGGCTAACTATGAATTAGATGAAGTAAAATTCATTAATAGTTGTAAAACAGGAGTTTCATTACAATTTATATATTTAAAGAGGCGAATGATTATGACTGAAATCGTTGCAGATAAAACGGTAGAGGTAGTTAAAAACGCAATCGAAACCGCAGATGGAGCATTATACCTTTATAATAAATATCTCGATCAGGTCATCACCTGGCAGACCTTCGATGAAACCATAAAAGAGTTAAGTCGCTTTAAACAGGAGTATTCACAGGCAGCCTCCGTTTTAGTTGGCGATATTAAAACCTTACTTATGGATAGCCAGGATAAGTATTTTGAAGCAACCCAAACGGTGTATGAATGGTGTGGTGTTGCGACGCAATTGCTCGCAGCGTATATTTTGCTATTTGATGAGTACAATGAGAAGAAAGCATCCGCCCAGAAAGACATTCTCATTAAGGTACTGGATGACGGCATCACGAAGCTGAATGAAGCGCAAAAATCCCTGCTGGTAAGCTCACAAAGTTTCAACAACGCTTCCGGGAAACTGCTGGCGTTAGATAGCCAGTTAACCAATGATTTTTCAGAAAAAAGCAGCTATTTCCAGTCACAGGTAGATAAAATCAGGAAGGAAGCGTATGCCGGTGCCGCAGCCGGTGTCGTCGCCGGTCCATTTGGATTAATCATTTCCTATTCTATTGCTGCGGGCGTAGTTGAAGGGAAACTGATTCCAGAATTGAAGAACAAGTTAAAATCTGTGCAGAGTTTCTTTACCACCCTGTCTAACACGGTTAAACAAGCGAATAAAGATATCGATGCCGCCAAATTGAAATTAACCACCGAAATAGCCGCCATCGGGGAGATAAAAACGGAAACTGAAACAACCAGATTCTACGTTGATTATGATGATTTAATGCTTTCTTTGCTAAAAGAAGCGGCAAAAAAAATGATTAACACCTGTAATGAGTATCAGAAAAGACACGGTAAGAAGACACTCTTTGAGGTACCTGAAGTCTGATAAGCGATTATTCTCTCCATGTACTCAAGGTATAAAGTTTATCACATTTAAAAATACAGCCGTTTTTTAAAGATTGAGAGTTACCTGCTGATAATAAGGTATCGGGTAACTCTCATTATGACAGAGCGCTTTCAAAAACAGGGCTACGAAATGGCGAGCATCCAGACGTATATTAAGAAAGCCCCCATCAACATCTATTAAATTTATCACTGCGCCCAGTCAGGTTTATTTAAGATATGATCCTGCCAGTCAATCACTTCTGATTCTTTCACTGCGATATGACGCACAGAGATACGTTCGCCATGCATTGCCGCTTTCGAACCAGTAAGCAGCGGATGCCACGCAGGTAAATCTTTACCTTCCGCCAGCAAGCGATAAGCGCAGGTCATTGGCAGCCATTCGAATGTTGGCAGATTTTCACGGGTTAATTTAATGCAGTCAGGTTCAAACTCGAAACGACGTTCGTAGTTCCGACATTGACAGGTTTTAATATTGAGCTGGCGACAGGCGACGTTAGTGAAGTAGATTTCGTCGGTGTCTTCATCCATCAGTTTATGCAGGCAACACTGACCGCAACCATCACACAACGACTCCCATTCCGCATCGCTCATTTCGTCCAGGGTTTTACTTTGCCAGAAAGGTACATCGCTCATCAGGTGTTCCGCCATTACGTTAAAACGCACCTTATAACCAGTCTGGCACAGCGATGCAAGTTTTGCCGCCGCTTTCAGGCGGCAAAAAGTATTACAAAACGCGAGTTGTCAAAGAATGCCCATCGAAAGTGACTGTCAGCTCATCACCACTTTGCAACGGGCCGACGCCATCAGGCGTGCCTGTCAGCACAACGTCACCGGCCTTGAGGGTAAAGAACTTGCTCATATAAGCGATCAGCGGAACGATTTTATGGATCATGTCCGCAGTCGTACCTTGCTGGCGTTGTTCGCCGTTTACGCTCAGGCCCAGCGTTGTATTTTGCGGATCGCCGGTGAATTCCGCCGCGGGAATAAACCCGGAAAGCGGACAAGAGTTATCAAACGCTTTGGCCTTTTCCCACGGCTGCCCGGCTTTCTTCATTTTTCCCTGAACATCACGCAATGTCAGATCGAGCGCCACGCCGTAACCGGCAATGGCTTTACGGACATGCTCTTCCGTAGCCTGACGCAGCGTCGCGCCAATCAATACCGCCAGTTCGACTTCATGATGAACTGAACCGAAATCGGATGGGATCGCCAATGGCTGCCGCAGATCGCACAGTGCCGTTTCTGGTTTAATAAACAGCACTGGCTCTTCGGGCACTGCGCTGCCCATCTCTTTGATATGTTTGGCATAGTTACTGCCAACACAGACTACTTTACTCACCGGATAATCCAGCAGCGCACCTTGCCAGTTGTGATGTTGATACATAACGTTCCCCTCACCTTATCGTGGATATGAAAACCCGCGCCGACAAAGATAATGCCACCGCCGGATATCGGTTATTTGTTCGTGTCGTCTGTTTTCTGCCCCATGACGGAAAGATGTTGCTTCAGCAAATCTTCGGGTGGTGGCGGTAACTGCAAATAGTAACCTTGCTCGGTTAATGCCTGTTTAACCTTTTCAATATCGGCATTGACCAGTTTCTTCCGCCCATCCAGCGGCAGAATCATCGCTAACTGAGGCTGACCAAAACCTTTCATCAGTTCCTCAGGTACACGCGAAAAATCGTCTTTTTTTTCGACATATAAATAGGTCTGGTCACGCTTGCTGCTTCGATAAATCACACAAAACATACTTTTACTCTTTAAGATGCCAAGTTTTGGCATAAGCTAACATCAATGAAACCCGCGCCACAAGCCAGCCAGCTGTAGATTTCTGCGGTTTGTTCAGTCCATGCGCCCTTAATAAGTGATCCCCCGGCAAAAATGCCGCGCCGGGATTTAACCGAACGCAGGAAAGCCACTGGAATTCTCCTGTGATGAATTGTTATATTATAACAGTTCATCATCCTCATTCTGAACAGGAGACTACCTATGAAAATCAAGGGCATCAGTAAGGCTGTATTATTGCTTGCACTGCTAACCTCCACGAGCTTTGCTGCGGGTAAGAATGTCAATGTTGAGTTCAGAAAAGGCCATAGCAGCGCTCAGTACTCCGGCGAAATAAAGGGATACGATTACGATACATATACCTTCTATGCCAAAAAAGGTCAGAAAGTGCATGTGAGTATCTCTAATGAAGGCGCTGATACTTACCTCTTCGGGCCAGGAATCGATGATTCTGTTGATTTATCCAGATATTCCCCAGAACTCGATAGTCACGGACAATACTCACTCCCTGCTTCTGGCAAATATGAGCTGCGAGTGCTGCAAACCCGAAACGACGCCCGTAAAAACAAAACCAAAAAATATAACGTCGATATTCAAATTAAGTAAATGTCAACCGACGGGGACTCTCCCCGTCATAAACGTTAACGCCCCACTCCTCTCTGTCGCTCAAGAGGTTAATGACGAATAGCAGACAATGCCGAATAGAACATAATGTAAACAAGGCATCACTCACGACACATAAATAACATCTTTGTGGTGGTTTGATTGATTTTTCCACTCCGATTACCATCCACACCAAAATAACGATCATCACGACATAATTTTTCTTTAACATCGCAAAATACACCGTTAGCGAATGTAAATTCGCTGGGATCGTAGCCTTGTAATGATTGTAAGTTTTCAGCGGCTTTTTCGCCGAGATATTTCCTTGTTAACTCTGGGGAAATGCCATCTGAGTTCACACAAATATACGGGTCGCAAACAACGCCGCACGCCGGAGATTGAAGTCCGCCAGCGTCATTTCCAGACGCCATTGATGAGAACATCATCCCCACACCTGACAATCCGATATAAAAAATACGCATCATATTCATAGCACATCCTGATAATCCAACCGTACAACACTTATGCTCATTTCATCATCAATCCGTAATCAAAACCGCTGACCTGGACGAGTTACGATGACCTGACAGAAGTATCAGACGTCTTCTGCGGTTTCTATGATAGAGCAATTCTGTGGCGGATATTAAGATAACGGGTATCTGTTCTTTAATGATGCCGCAAAAAATGGAAAGTTAAGAAAGCCTGGCGTGGTGAAAAAATACACTCGCCTCAACACTGGATATTTAAACAGTTCTGAAGATGCTGTCACGATTAGGGTGCGGAAAAAGGAAGCGTAAATAAGAACAATCAAAAGTACGACGGCAATGGGTTGATTGACAAGGGTATTTTTTAAGCTATGAATCAGCGCCATTTATCACAGAATAGACTTTTACTCTGAATAAATGGGAGGGTGACTTGCCTCAATATAATCCAGACTATAACATGCCTTATAGTCTTCGGAACATCATCGCGCGCTGGCGATGATTAATAGCTAATTGAGTAAGGCCAGGATGTCAAACACGCCAATCGAGCTTAAAGGCAGTAGCTTCACTTTATCTGTGGTTCATCTGCATGAGGCAGAACCTAAGGTTATCCATCAGGCGCTGGAAGACAAAATCGCTCAGGCCCCCGCATTTTTAAAACATGCCCCCGTTGTACTCAACGTCAGTGCACTGGAAGACCCGGTAAACTGGTCAGCGATGCATAAGGCGGTTTCGGCAACCGGTTTGCGGGTTATTGGCGTAAGTGGCTGCAAAGATGCGCAACTTAAAGCCGAAATTGAAAAAATGGGGCTGCCTATCCTGACGGAAGGAAAGGAAAAAGCGCCGCGTCCAGCTCCCGCACCGCAGGCTCCAGCGCAAAATACAACGCCGGTCACAAAAACGCGTTTAATAGATACCCCGGTGCGTTCCGGTCAGCGTATTTATGCTCCACAATGTGATCTGATTGTTACAAGCCACGTTAGCGCTGGGGCCGAATTGATTGCCGATGGGAACATTCATGTCTATGGCATGATGCGCGGTCGTGCGCTGGCAGGGGCAAGTGGTGACCGGGAAACGCAAATATTTTGTACGAACCTGATGGCGGAATTGGTGTCCATCGCAGGTGAATACTGGCTGAGTGATCAAATCCCAGCAGAATTTTATGGCAAAGCGGCGCGACTGCAGTTAGTCGAAAACGCTTTGACCGTTCAACCGTTAAATTGATCCCTTTTTAACAAGGAATTTCTATGGCACGCATTATTGTTGTTACTTCGGGCAAAGGGGGTGTTGGTAAGACAACCTCCAGCGCGGCCATCGCCACTGGTTTGGCCCAGAAGGGAAAGAAAACTGTCGTGATAGATTTTGATATCGGCCTGCGTAATCTCGACCTGATTATGGGTTGTGAACGTCGGGTCGTTTACGATTTCGTCAACGTCATTCAGGGCGATGCAACGCTAAATCAGGCGTTAATTAAAGATAAGCGTACTGAAAATCTCTATATTCTTCCGGCATCGCAAACTCGCGATAAAGATGCCCTCACCCGTGAAGGGGTCGCCAAAGTTCTTGATGATCTGAAAGCGATGGACTTTGAATTTATTGTTTGCGACTCCCCGGCAGGGATTGAGACCGGTGCGCTAATGGCACTCTATTTTGCAGACGAAGCCATTATTACCACCAACCCGGAAGTCTCCTCAGTACGCGACTCTGACCGTATTTTAGGCATTCTGGCGTCGAAATCACGCCGCGCAGAAAATGGCGAAGAGCCTATTAAAGAGCACCTGCTGTTAACGCGCTATAACCCAGGCCGCGTAAGCAGAGGTGACATGCTGAGCATGGAAGATGTGCTGGAGATCCTGCGCATCAAACTCGTCGGCGTGATCCCAGAGGATCAATCAGTATTGCGCGCCTCTAACCAGGGTGAACCGGTCATTCTCGACATTAACGCCGATGCGGGTAAAGCCTACGCAGATACCGTAGAACGTCTGTTGGGAGAAGAACGTCCTTTCCGCTTCATTGAAGAAGAGAAGAAAGGCTTCCTCAAACGCTTGTTCGGAGGATAAGTTATGGCATTACTCGATTTCTTTCTCTCGCGGAAGAAAAACACGGCCAACATTGCAAAAGAACGGCTGCAGATTATTGTTGCTGAACGCCGTCGCAGCGATGCAGAACCGCATTATCTGCCGCAGTTGCGTAAAGATATTCTTGAGGTCATTTGTAAATACGTACAAATTGATCCTGAGATGGTAACCGTACAGCTTGAGCAAAAAGATGGCGATATTTCTATTCTTGAGCTGAACGTGACCTTGCCGGAAGCAGAAGAGCTGAAATAGGCCCGCTGTAAAAGCGCATTTCTCTTCAAGGCAGAGTCATCTCTGCCTTGCGTTTTTCATCCCCCTCATCCACGTTTGATAAGAGCGGCGAGTATTCTTGCTGATGCTACTCATTGCTTCCCCCCCTTTACACCTTAATGCCGTTCCCCCCACACAGAACAAATTGTTTGTACCTGGCTGAGTAAATAACCTTATTGTTAGTATGGGTATACTGGGTGATGATAACCCCGCAATTTCATTATTCATTGTTCTCCCATAGGATGAGGTTTCCCGCCGTAACTGGCGGGCTTTTTTTGCCGCAGAATTTTTCCTTTTAACACCCTGTAAACGAAAACTGCGCCGAAGCGCAGTTTAATCGTTGATGGTCAGAACGACCAGTTCGCACCAGCCACCGCGTTCCACGGGGATTCCACACCGGCACCATGGCTATACCCCACCCCGAGATGCCCGCTTAACGAACTGCTGAATGAGGCTTTAATACCTGCCTGATATATTCCACGTCTGCCCGACAAATCATTGACAAAATTACCGTCATTATTCACTTTCACCCGGTTATCATCGACAAATTCTTTGCGCACAGCCGCCTTCAGCCACGGCTCAACTTCCATGCCGTTCCCCAGACGCATGTTGTAACTCAGCGTTGCGCCCAGTTCACGATATATACTGCGGGTATCGACTGATTTCGATTCCATGCCATTGGATAAATGATATTCGGGGTTATCAGCGGTGAACCCCGTTAACGATGCATACGGCGTCAGGTTCCAGTTACCATCGGTAAATCGCATCCCGGTTTCAATGTGCCCCCCCAGCCCGTTGCTATGATAACTGCCGTTGGCGGCTCCACCGCTGCTCATTTTACCGGCTACGTTACTTTCAAAGCGGTTCAGCTTCACGATACCGTCCAGATAGAAACCACTTTCATGTTCCCAGCTGGCATAGCCCCCCAGAGAATAACTGCCCACACTGCCATGTCCTCCACGATCAAAACCGATATGTGAATGGGAATAACCCATAAAAGCGCCCAGCGTCGCAATCCCCTCAGGAATATCATTACGACTGTCGATCCCCACTGTCATTCCGGTCAGCGTCTGCTCAAACCCAGCCCCCGCATCGGTGGTGACATTATTACGGGTGTTATACGTCGCCCCCCAGACATTATTGTTGTGTGGACTCGCTTTCATTATGTTCAACCGCTCGCGAATACTGTTTAGCTCAGCATCAAAGACCAACGGTAATGTTGCTGCCATATTGAGTACGGCAGCCGTAGAAGGCGTGATGCGTTTCTCCGGAACGGGTGTCGGCGTTGGCTCGGGAGTCGGGTCTGGATTTGGATTTGGATTTGGATTTGGATTTGGATTTGGGTTCGGATTTGGATTTGGATTTGGGTTCGGATTTGGGTTCGGATTTGGGTTCGGGTTCGGATTTGGATTTGGGTTGACATTATTAGTCAGGTTCCAGTTGCTGTTGCCGTCGCTTTTCAGGACATACTCATAGGTCCCAAGATCAACGAAACCGCCGGTATTGCCCAGCGTAAACGACGCATCCCCTCCCCCTGTTTTCACCAGCGTCATCGCATCGTCAGACTGAGGGCTGACGCCGGTATCCTGAACAAAGATTTTAAAATTACCAGTGGCGTTGTTGTTGACGATCAGTTGATCGCCCCGGGAGCCTGCAACGTTGGTATGCAGGTAGAAATTACCGCTGCCGGAAAGTTCACTGGTGGTCAGCGTATTGTAGATACCGTTAGTTGTGGCAGGCGCTGATAAATAAACATCACCGTCGTTGAGTAGCAAACTGTTTACTCTATATTCGCAGTTGCTGGTGCCTGCACAGGAATTATTGCTGTTAAGCCAGACACTGCCCCGGCTGGCAGCCGTCAGGTCGGCAAGCGTCGTATCGACGCCATTTCCGATAGTTAATGTCGCGCTATCGGTAATCCGGACCACCCCTTCAAGTTTAACTGGCGTAACATTATCCCGTGGCGTCATTAACGACAGGCTTCCTGTCGCGCCACTGACCGATGCATTCGCCAACGTACCTGCGTAGACGATTGCCGTCCCACCAGAGACCTGTAGATCTTCTGCCCGGGCCAGAGCCTGAAACTCATCTTTTGACCGCCCAAGGGTATATTGCCCACCAGAGTTAACCTTTGTGGCGGAGTCCTGACCCAGGTTTTGCATTGCACCACCCTTGTCAACCGTGGAGTCACGGGCTTCGGTACCTGCTAATACCAATAAATTACCGCCATTTTCCAGCAACATATTGGTCGCTAAATTGCTGGCAATGGAAAAGGTGCCGTACTGGTGCGTACCGCTGATTTCAATACCGTTAGCCGTGCTCGTCTGGAGAGCGGCACCGCTGTTCTGGACGATATCTGTCGCTTTGCCATTATCGTTGACTGTCAGCGTTCCGCCTTCATTGATCGTTGTTTTTATTGCCTCTCCGTTAGCTGAAACTGTTTGTATTCCGCCGTCGTTAATTGTTGTCTCATTTGCCACACCCTCGACGATTTGTTCACCGCCAGTGAGCGTCGTGCCTGTCGCAGTGGCTTTTGTTTTGACGATCTCCCGACCGCCCGCATTGACCTGTGTTTTGGCGGAAGTGGTGTCTGACTCCACGGTTAACACGCCGCCATTTGTCAGCAGGATATTGTTCGCCGCACCCTGCTCGATGCTGAACGCGACGCCATCAGCGCGTGTCCCTGTGACCCGCGTCGCCCTGGTGGTTGCAACCAACGCGCCCTGACTACTCTGCTGTATCCCCGTTGCGCTGCCTTTCTCCCGCACATCGAGTATGCCGCCATTGTTAAGTCTGGTGGTATATGCTACGGCCTCCTCGTGGACAATCAGCTTACCGCCAGCATCAACGATGGTATCTACCGCCGAGGTTTGAGCTACGACCGTCAGTTGGCCGGTATTTTCCAGCACAACATGCTCAGCCCTGCCTCCGGTAATAGTGAAGTGAGATGACCTCTGGTATCCATCAATATCAGTCCCCGCGCCCGTATTGGCAACTAAAGCGCTCCCCGTGTCCAGGTAAACCCCATGTGCGATACCGCCGGTATCGACAATCAGCGTGCCTCCGGCGCGAATATTGCTGCCAGTTGCCGTACCTCCTTTCTCAACAACCTGCTTGCTCCCGGAAGAGATATTTGTTGTGTCAGCTTTCCCGCCGCTCTTGATATTTTGCGTGCCACTGTTGATATTAGTTCCCGTAGCAATACCATGATTATAAATATTCTGTGTACCACCATTAATGATGGTATTAGTCGCGTTCCCGGCAACATCCATGGCCCCGCCGTTATCTATTCGGGTCGCATCAGCTTTAGCATTCGTTAAAACTGACATTGTTCCTTTATCGTTAATTATCGTCCCTGTAGAAATTCCTCCCTCACTAATTGTCTGGCTGCCACCGTTAATGACTGTATTATTAGCCTGCCCCTGATAAGAGCCATGACCAGATACCTCTTGATGTCCACCAGTATCAATAACACTTCCATTAGAAATCCCGCCATATACCTCCTGATTGCCGTGATTGATGATATGAGCATTATTTGTTGTACCTCGTTCATCTACTCTTTGGCTGCCGTCTACAGTCTCATCATTTACAACACCAATAACATTAGAAGTGAAAGCCGTCATCCCGGGAGGGGCATATATCATGGCAGCTATCAATAAGGAAAGTACTGAGCGGTGAAAATAATAGCGACTGGTTCTGTTCCTAAATTTCATCCTCTGAAAAATGAATACTGAGTAGCGTCTAAGTGACCTAAGCTCTGCTGCAACATCAGCCCGCAGGCACCAGACCAGGGGATTCATCCTGAAGAGACAGCGCAGGTGTATTGTGTTCACCGCTCATCAAAGACATCATGATGAAATGATGATATCCCGCATAAGAAAGAGGCACTTTTTAAACGCAGTGCGCTGAAGTGTAGTTGGATAAAAAATCACTCTTTTCTGATAATACTGTCGTACGCTTATTTTTCGACAATGAGGCCGTCGGCAAAATAAAATGACTAATGTAATCGTTGCTGATGAATATCTTCTGCTCACATAAAAATCACACAATAATATTGATAAATCAGATTATCTTACCTTTACAACATTGTATTAACAGTCAATAACACTTCTTGAATAAAAATATTGTCAATCAATGAGTTATTTCTCATTTGAGATTATTCTCATTCCCGTAAAAAACATAATTCCTATCATCACAGTCACGCTCATTTTGAATTATCTGAATAATAGCGAGCGTTCTTTAGTTAAGCAGATCTTAATTGAAGACGAAATTATTGTGTGTGCAACTTACTTAATACCGGACATCTAAGTTGAAGAAAAAAATACTTGCCTTCGGGCTTATCTCAGCATTGTTCTGCTCCACGCCAGCGATGGCGGATATGAATCGCACCACGAAAGGTGCATTGCTAGGCGCAGGCGTTGGTTTACTTACTGGCAATGGTGTTAATGGCGTACTGAAAGGTGCAGCTGTTGGCGCTGGTGTTGGTGCAGTAACAGAAAAAGGCCGCGACGGTAAAAATGCGCGTAAAGGTGCAAAAGTGGGTGCCGCCGTTGGTGCTGTCACTGGCGTTCTGACCGGCAATGGCCTCGAAGGGGCGATTAAAGGTGCCGTGATTGGCGGTACGGGTGGTGCAATTCTGGGTAAAATGAAATAAGGAATGATGATGAAAAAATTTGCTTTACTGGCGGGTCTGTTTGTTTTCGCACCAATGACCTGGGCGCAGGACTACAATATTAAAAACGGTTTGCCGTCAGAAACCTATATTACTTGCGCAGAAGCCAACGAAATGGCAAAAACTGACAGCGCACAGGTTGCAGAAATTGTTGCGGTAATGGGTAATGCCAGCGTTGCCAGCCGTGATTTAAAAATTGAGCAATCTCCGGAACTGAGCGCCAAAGTGGTAGAAAAACTGAATCAGGTTTGCGCTAAAGACCCGCAAATGCTGTTGATCACGGCAATTGATGACACCATGCGTGCTATCGGCAAAAAATAATATTTAATATGTTACCGCGTCGATGAATTCGACGCGGTATTTTAGCTAACGGGGATCAGAACTTATATTTCAGGCCCACCATCACTGCGGTGTCATTGTAGCCATTATCACCCAGCTGCACGCCCACATTACCCCAGACGCTGGCCGCCGGATTCAGATTGCCATTTACGCCAAGTTTAATTTCCCCCAGATTACGCGCCCCGTCTTGTTCGACTTTCACACCGTTCATTGAGACAGCAAAATCTTTACTGTTATGGATCCAGTTCATTTCAACAAAAGGTTCAAAGTCGTCACCGTGCGGACCGCTGTTTTTCTCCTGAGTACGAATAAAGGAGCGGAAACCAAGTCGGGTCTGGATGTTGTTATTTGCGTCATTCTCAATACGTGAGCCATTGGCTTCCGTGTGCGCATTATGATCGACGCCCATCCAGATAGCCTGTGCCTGTGGCTGGAAGATCCACGTATATTTCGCCGCTTCCAGACCAAAGGATTTATTCAGGGCAAAACCGTAACCCGCTTCCAGCGAGACGGTTGCACCTTTCGCGCTATAGGATTCATAGGCTAATTCATCTCCTTTCACCGAGTTTTTAAACCAGCTATATTGCGCCCAGGCGTCAATGTATGCGCCTTTTTTACTGATGTCATCGGCAAACCAGGTGGCATACAGCCCTGCGCTATAGCCTCTGACACTCCCTTTCGAACGATAATCCGACACGCTGGAATGAGTTGAGTTGTAGTCGCGGGCATAACCAGCCATCACTCCCAAACGCCAACTGTCACTGTCGGTAAAACCACCGGTTAACAGATCCGCCCCTAACTGCGAGACGTAGCGATGCGAGGTCGTTCTCAACTGTCCGTTGCTGTCACGCCAGGCATTATGCCCGCCAATTTGACGTAGCCAAAGTCGGCTTGAACGCTCCTGTTCAGTTACAGGATCGATGTAGCGCGTTTCACCTGCACGATCGTTCAGACGCATAACAAAAAGAGTGTTAGCGGCTGCCAGGTTGGCGACGTAACTTCCAGCTTCGGGGCGCAGAACGGGGGTAGGCGTTTCTGTTGATTCTGAATTTCCCTCTGAGCTGTTATCCTCCTCATTCACTGACTGATAACTTGTCAAATACCAGTTTTTGCCTTGTTGTTTTAGTTGATATTCGAAAGCTCCAGCTGCAATCCTTGCATCACCTTGTCTGAAGGCATCTGCTGGAGATTCATCGCCATTCACAGTTATGAGTTCGATCCCATTTAGCGTGGCCGCGCCGCTTCCTCCAGCATTTTTCACATAGACGGTAGTTGAACCCGAAGTATTACCCTCAACAATAAGTCTGTCAGTAGCCGATTTATCATCACCTAATACGGTGCGGATATTAAGCTGACCATTATTACCGACATAATTACCTTTTACGGTTAACGTTTTTCCCTGGGTAAATGTTTGACCATCATCATACGAAAGATTGATAATACTGTCTGAATTAGTCAGATGGGTAACAACGGAGTCATCTTTCATATTCCAGATTGTGTTTTCTGAAAGCTTCAGTGTAGTTGTGCCGCTAACGAGTTTAGTCGCTCCATTTAGAGTAGAGTCGGACGAAATTATGTTTAAGCCACCTCCAGTATTATTAACCAGAATATTATTACCAGGCGTGATAATACTTCGATTAAGGATGCTTACATCCGTTGTAGTTTTGTTAACATCAATACTATCCAAAGCACTTGAAAGTTCGACACTTGATAGTGCTATTTTGGCTTGAGAATCGATATTTGATGCATCAATTGATATTCCTTTATCTTGTTCTGATACCGCGGTGACATTGGAAAAAAATAACTCTCCACCATTGTATATTTTTGCAATGGGGGCTTTAGTGCCTTTTGTTGTAATAGAACTATTTTTTATATCAATGTTACCTTGTCGAATAGCAACTGCATAACTTCCATGCTCCCCGGTTTCAAGTGCCACATAATCTAAATTAATATATGCTTTTTCCCCATTAGCATAAGCACCATAGCTATTAGTGCCATTAGTTGTTATGGAACCACCATTCATTTTTAAATCAGCACGGCTAATAACTTCGTAACTGTTAGAATCACTAACTTCATCATCTACAGCATCGACACATGTTCGAGACTCTCCAGGACTTGAACATGCAAGAACACCTACTGCATTTTCCCCATAGGTAACAATGTTCGTTTTATCTGTGGTTTCAAGACGGGTGTTATTTTCCACAATCCCAGAATCATTAACCTGACTTAAAAGTCCCGCTGAATATGCCCCCCTCGTCTCGACTGAATTATCACCATTCATAACGATGGTGCCACCAAATTCACTGACTACTGCGCTGGCTGTTATCCCTCCATTAACATCTTGGTTATTTCCTTTGTCAGATACGCTTCCAGAGGTCTTAATATCGCTATCGCTTATATATAATACTTTGTTATGACTATCAACAGAAATACCATAAGATCCATCACCACTAGTCATCACACTGGCATTATTTATATATCCAGTTACACCGTCATCCACTTTCACAGCATGGCTTTCGTCTTTAGTGGTTAGATACTCTCCATTACTTATCGAATTATTATCTTTGATTTCAATCGGCGATTCTTCATCAGTTATATAGGAAAGTATACTATAATCATCCAACAATTGTGTTGCATATGCATTACCCACCGCCAAAGCAATAAGTCCTAAACTAAACCCGGGGAGTTTTTTCAGTTTCATAGATTAACCATCCATTCATTGGATTAACAAACATTCCTGGTCAAATAACCTATGAGTTCAGATTACCAAAACGGAGGGTAAAGACAAAAACAAAAGCACAAAAAATTTAAATAGATAAACAGCGACAATATATAAATGATAAATAAGGCGGCATTATCATTTTTCACCTTATTTTCATGACATTGATCACTTTGGGGTGACGATTTTGTTTAACAAATAACTCTTCGACATCAAAATTATTAATAGTTGCCATAGAAATTATTTCGATGATATATAAAACCAACTGTGATAACACCAGGGTTGACAACTATTTGCGCAATAATTCCTTTCCTTAAATGATCCAGGCGTTCACTGTCAGCACCCCATTCAGCCGCATACTGACAGTGAGAAACTGAAAGATTATTGCTGATCCCTGTGGCTGACGAGTCTTTCCCTTAATCGATTAATCAGATTGATCGCCAGCCAAACAAGGGCATTAAGCAAATTTATCGTCACAAGCACTTCTCCCAGCCCGGTACTGGGTTTTGCAATAAGGATGACCAGGAGAGTGATCAGCATAAATGCAATGGAAAAGATGATATAGAGAGTGAAATAATCCAGATTATTACTATTGTTCATGCTACTAATGGCAATCCTGTCAAAACTTTCAAACAATTATAGCAAACAAAATAATGAACAATAGTAACAAGAGGCAACGAGCTAATTAGCTGTCTATAATTACACCGCACTATGGCCTTACTGATCGATTTTCACTCAACCACAACCTTCACCTTCGGTTTAGAAAGGATAATTTTGACCAGGTCGATGTATGTTACCGGTTTATAGAAATAATAACCCTGTTGAAATGTGATATTATTTTGATTCAGATAGTCAAGTTGTTCTTTCGTTTCGACACCTTCAGCGACGATACTGATCGAAAGTTTACGCGCCAGATCCAATACACAATCCAGAATCCGAGTTGATTCTGGGTCTGCGTTTACGCGGCCAACGAAACTGTGATCAATTTTGATATAATCAATATGCAGGTCATGCAGATAAGAAAGCCCTGAGTAGCCAGTACCGAAATCATCCAGCGCGATGACAAAACCATTTTCATGCAGAATGTTCAACCGCTGAACCAGACTTTCATCAACATTTAATGGCTCACGCTCGGTAACTTCCAGAACGAGGTTTAAATCGCGACGGGTAAAACTGTCACGGTAATTTAAGCACTCGTCGACAAATGTCGGCGAAATAATATGCGAGGCGCTAAAATTAATCCCAATATGAAAACCTTCCGGCAGTTTACTCGCGATAGCGTTCATCTGTCTGGCAACCTGATTCATCAGGCTTTGCGTAAGCGGAACGATTAATCCGGATTTTTCAGCAAGTGGAATAAATGCCGCGGGTGATATATATCCACCGTGAGGTTGTTTCCAGCGGGCTAACACCTCAACTCCCCGCAATGTCCCTTCCCGACCATTTACCACAGGTTGGTAAAATGGGACGATCTCCCCATTATTTATAGCCCGTCGCAGGATCTCTTCAGGCGTTGCGCTTTTATTGAAATACCTATCAAGCAGGAAGGCAGCGGCGCAGGCGATTAACAGAATAAATATCAAAATCCCAAAGCCTTTATCGATAAGTCTATAGAAGCTAAAGAGTGGCGGCGGGTTAAAGATAATAGTGAAATGATATTTTGTGGAGTGAACCTTCTCGGTATAGGGATAGTGTCCATTAAGCGTCATCACATCACCCGTAGGTCCAATAATGTCATCTGCCACGCGTAATACATACCTTACCCCTTTCAAGGGTACATTAAGCGCCCCGCGAATATGCTGATCACTTATCGTAACCAAAATGCGCGTATCTGCAAATTGGCTCTGATAGAGCAGGATAGGTAATCTATTAACGGTGTCGATTGCCGGAGCCAGCAGTAAATTACTGTCCGGGAAAACAGGAATACGAGACAGCAAGACCCGATTCCCCGGTAAGGATGTACACCAGACCGTTCCCTGTTTGAGAATGATGATTGTGCGCAGGTGAGGTTTCAGAGCTGCTTCAGTGCCAAGCTTATATTGCTCCTCGAGGTCGCATTCCTTCCCGGCAATGTTAACCGCCGTTTGAGTCGCCTGTGACGCTTCTTCAAGTATATGATTGATATTGTTGGCGGCATATCTCGCTCCCGCCAGGTACTCTGCTTTTGCGGAATACCAGAGCTGGATGTTCAAAATAGCGACACCGGTTATAAACAAGCATATCGCAATGAGGATGGGTATGAGTGTATTGCGCATTCACTTGTCCCCGCCAAAGGGTTTAATACATAAAAATGACATTCATTCGCTCGCGCTGGCGTCTACAGAGAGCATGGTAGAGAGCATCACAAATATCCACGCCCAAGATAAAATTTTCTCCATCTTCATCTAACCTATTAATTATTGAGCATAATGTAGGCAGAATTAAACAAATTAGGCGGGATATCAGGCGTCAAGAATGGAAAACGAGTGCTCTCCATTCTTGTTTGCTCCCTGATATTGTGGATATATTAAGAAAGCATAACGCCTGAAATGCTCACTTTGCACCAACATGGTGATACATCAGATCTGTATTCTGAAAACTTACACAAGTTCTAAGAGAGCACGGATTCCCTGTCATTAATAATGATATCCGTTAGTGTAGTCTTATGCATTTCAATGTACTGCAAGATTTGCAGATAGAGATCAGAAAGAATCACACTAGTTTCATCTTTTAAACGCAAGCGTAAAGCCTGATCAATAATATGACTATCAACATATCCATGCGTCATGAACACCTCCCTCTCGAGATTTTTAAACAACGCACATTGCAAAATAAATCTCTCTGGGATTGAATTATTCATGTCAGCCTCGTAGAAATATTAACCCAATAAAATTATGCTGTGTATAGTCTAAAGCGACAGACAAAAATAAGATGAATGAGTTTTCTATAAACTTATACTTAATAATTAAAAGTCACATATCATCCGCTGTGTATCGCAACACGATTTCCAGTGTTTTTCTGATCACATCAGCTTTGAGGATATCATTTGTTGTTTCCAGGGAGTGTATCAGACTTAAGATAATATTTTTATTATTAACATTATCGCCTGAAAGCATTAAATTGGTCACAGCCTGCCCTAACACAGCTGACTCTTCTTCTAACAAATTACCCGAACTGCGAAAGTAGCTTGATAACGCTTTATCAGTTATTGCATTATGAATTGTAGTATCTTCAAGCATGGTAACCTCTCATCTTACTTATGAAATTTTAATGTATTCTGTTTATTTTCTTACCATTGAACATACTTTTATTGTCAGCTATCGCTGTTCTTCTGTTTGGCTCTCCTGTATCACTGTTGCTAAAATCACGAATTATGCTGTCAATTAAATCTCGTCGGAAAGCATTTTCCTCAGCCGATTTCATTACGAGTAATTGCTTAATAAGAGTCTGCAACGAAAAATTTATCTTCATGCGCAGTATATGGAGCACCGCCTGGCCAGTAATTTCATATTTTGTACTTTCATTATCAGATGTCTTCATAACGACTTCATAGCTAACCTGTTAAATAATCAGGCTGTTGCATTATTCAAAAAGCAACCCAATTAGTGCATTATAATGTTTCTGTTCCTCTTCCCCTGTCGCTTGTTCCAGTCGGCATAGAAGTTTGGCACAAAGCGACTTTCGACTCAGATTACGTCCATCTTTCAAAATCTCAGTCACAATTTCCCCGAGAGTTTCCTGCTGAGTAGGCAAGTTAGCTTTTGCAAAGTAACGAGTGATTGCTCCCGCAGAATCTAAAGTCACTGAATTTTGATGCATGCTACGCCTCTGTTAAAAATGTTAATCAATGTTAAGTGAGGTAACAATAGCAAACTTGTACGAAATATGTGTACAGAATGATAAATTAATTTTTTGCATTTAGTGCTAATACATATAAAACAACAGCTTATGATAAAAAATATTGCATCATTTAAATGACAACCTATACAAGAATTTTCGCTAACTCATCTTCAACTTTTTCCATTTTTTATCAATGTAAAGAAACAGTTATGTTTTGGTATTAAAAGAAAGACACCGGAAGATATGTCTGTTACCGTCTTACTCTCGCCTCTCCCATTACCCTGGACAGTTAATGCTTACCACCCTTATTTATCGTAGCCATATACGTGACGACGAACCTGTCAAAAAAATCGAAGAAATGGTTTCGATAGCAAATCGCAGGAACATTCAGTCTGACGTAACAGGGATCTTACTGTTTAATGGTTCTCATTTTTTCCAGCTTCTGGAAGGTCCGGAAGAACAGGTTAAAATGATATATCGGGCTATATGCCAGGATCCACGGCACTATAATATTGTTGAGCTGATGTGCGATTACGCGCCTGCTCGCCGTTTTGGCAAAGCGGGAATGGAATTATTTGATTTGCGCCTGCACGAGCGAGATGACGTTTTACAGGCCGTATTCGACAAAGGCACATCAAAATTTCAGCTAACTTATGATGACAGAGCGCTACAATTTTTTCGTACTTTTGTCCTTGCAACCGAACAAGCAACCTATTTCGAGATCCCTGCCGAAGACTCCTGGCTTTTTATCGCTGACGGATCTGATAAAGAACTTGATTCCTGTACCCTTTCACCAACTATAAACGACCACTTTGCCTTTCATCCTATTGTCGATCCCTTATCGCGGCGGATAATCGCTTTTGAAGCCATTGTGCAAAAAAATGAAGATAGCCCATCAGCTATAGCGGTTGGGCAGCGTAAAGACGGGGAAATCTACAAAGCGGATCTCAAAAGTAAGGCGCTTGCATTCGCGATGGCACACGCACTTGAGCTCGGTGATAAAATGATATCAATCAATCTATTACCTATGACCCTGGTTAACGAGCCTGACGCAGTCTCTTTTTTACTTGATGAAATAAAGGCCAATGGTCTGGTGCCTGAACAAATCATCGTTGAATTTACTGAAAGTGAAGTCATATCTCGGTTTGATGAGTTTGCCGAAGCGGTTAAATCGCTAAAGGCTGCCGGTATCAGTGTAGCAATTGATCATTTTGGCGCAGGTTTTGCTGGTTTGTTACTCCTGTCACGCTTCCAGCCTGACAGAATTAAAATCAGTCAGGAATTGATTACCAATGTTCATAAAAGCGGACCACGACAGGCAATTATTCAGGCGATCATGAAATGCTGTACATCACTTGAAATTCAAGTCTCTGCTATGGGCGTGGCAACACCAGAAGAGTGGATGTGGCTTGAATCTGCAGGAATTGAGATGTTTCAGGGAGATCTGTTTGCAAAAGCTAAATTGAATGGTATCCCTTCAGTTGCGTGGCCGGAGAAAAAATAATTTTCAGCACATTATTTTGCATGTTTTCTAGAAATTATCGTGAAAATGAATACGTTATGTTTTAATTTAATCCACATTAAAAATAATGTTTCATCCAATTTAGCTGAAATCTTATTTATACTTTGTACAATTTTAGCGTATATTGTACAAAGTATTATTGGGTCGTGTACAGGCGACGGAGATTTATGACCGCAAGGAGGAATTGTGGCTTATTACAGCATTGGTGATGTTGCTGAACGTTGCGGGATTAATCCTGTCACTCTCCGGGCCTGGCAACGCCGCTACGGTTTGTTAAAACCACAGCGCAGTGAAGGCGGACACCGACTCTTTGATGAAGAAGACATACAACGCATCGAAGAGATCAAGCGTTGGATAAGTAATGGCGTCCCTGTAGGCAAAGTTAAAGCATTACTGGAAACCACCAGCCAGGATACGGAAGATGACTGGAGCCGCCTGCAAGAAGAGATGATGTCAATTCTTCGTATGGCTAATCCTGCCAAACTACGCGCGAGAATTATTTCACTGGGTCGAGAGTACCCGGTAGATCAATTGATTAATCATGTTTACCTTCCTGTTCGTCAGCGTCTCGTGCTTGATCACAACACCTCCCGCATTATGAGCAGTATGTTTGACGGCGCATTAATTGAATACGCAGCAGCCTCGCTTTTCGAAATGCGCCGTAAGCCCGGTAAAGAAGCCATTCTGATGGCGTGGAATGTTGAAGAGAGAGCACGATTGTGGCTGGAAGCATGGCGTTTATCATTGTCAGGATGGCACATTTCTGTTCTTGCTGATCCCATTGAAGCGCCGCGCCCGGAACTGTTCCCAACGCAAACATTGATTGTCTGGACAGGCATGGCACCAACGAGAAGGCAAAACGAACTTTTACAACACTGGGGTGAGCAAGGTTATAAAGTCATCTTTCATGCCCCCTAATTTCACCTTTATCCCGCCCCTTAGACAGAATCTTATAATCTGAACCCACAACAGCGTTTGTACCGGAGCTGGTCCGTTGCAAAATGCTCACCGGGAGAATTCAGGTAATCCCCCTTTCACACTTTGTACATATCACAGCCAAAGGACAGACCAGATTGAAGTGGTAAAACCGATCGTGCACACTACGCAGTCTCACAACTAACAAGAGGTTATTATCCTGATGGATCAGGTTGTTGTTTTTCAAAAGATGTTTGAGCAAGTGAGAAAAGAGCAAAACTTCTCCTGGTTTTATTCAGAATTAAAACATCACCGTATTGCACATTACATTTATTATCTGGCTACGGATAACATCAGAATTATTACTCACGATGACACGGTTTTGTTATTAAGAGGAACCAGGAACCTGTTAAAAGTTAGTACGACCAAGAACCCTGCTAAAATAAAAGAGGCCGCATTGCTTCATATTTGCGGAAAATCAACATTTCGGGAATACTGTTCAACACTGGCAGACGCGGGCGTTTTCCGGTGGGTTACTGATGTTAATCATAACAAACGCAGTTACTACGCCATTGATAATACGCTTTTATATATTGAAGATGTAGAAAATAATAAACCATTAATCTAGCTAAAGTTGGATGCTTAAAAAATACTTCATAATTCAGTAAGGCATTAGCATAATGGAAATAAAAGTGCAGAGACTATTCATATGGATGAGTAATACTATCTTTTTATTGCCACCCATAAATAATCACCAGATCAATACTATCAAATTGATATTTGAAATGTGATTACTTGACTTTCTATACGTTATTTTATAACGGTTAACATATTTATAAAAACAACGGGCGTGCCATACGTCCGTTTCAATACTTAACGCACATGTGTTTTGGTTTAGTCATCATCCGGTTATATGTATTTTAGCCAGGAACAGGTTAAATCATTCCTATATAACTCAAAAATTGAAACCTTATTCTCATGTCATGCTTATATTCATCATTATCGTTATATAAAAAGGCCAATCATAATGTTTAGCAAATTAGCGCAAAGTAGCATAAAGGCTATGTTTTAATTACAGGATGTTCAGTCATTTGAATGTATAACATTTTAACTAAACAAATCTAAAACGAAGTGAATGATTTAATGTTTTCACTAAATCTCATTTTGTTTAATCTCTATTGAGATTACTTGCTTTAAATTTTGTTTTATATAAGCAATCGTTTTAATTAATTTATTTTTTTGAAGGGTAATATACTCATATGCAAAATAAAGAAATGAACATCCAAATGAACTATATTAAATACCGTGGGATAAGACATAACAAATGAAGTGGGTAGTAATTGACACGGTAATTCAACCTACATGCGGCATATCTTTTTCAGCCATATGGGGTGATATGAAAATGATCATCTGGTATCAATCTACTATATTTCTTCCTCCTGGAAGTATATTTACACCGGTTAAGCCTGGTATTATCCTTGAGGATAAAGAATATCCTATTACTATTTATAACATTGCACCATTCAACAAGAATTTATGGAGTTTACTCAAAAGCAGTCAAGAGTGTCCTCCAGGAGAAAGCGAAATAACAAATAAATGTTTACATAATAGTTGTATTATAAAAATATGCCCATATGGACTCAAGTAATGGCCTTCATATAAATATTCTCGACATGATATTAATAATATCCACATAAATAAAACAACGGGCGTGTTATACGCCCGTTACAATATTTAACACATGTAGTAATTACATGTTCTTGATGATCGCATCACCAAACTCGCTGCATTTCAGCAGTTTAGCACCTTCCATCAGACGTTCGAAATCATAGGTTACGGTCTTCGCATTGATTGCGCCTTCCATACCTTTAACAATCAAGTCTGCGGCTTCAGTCCAGCCCATATGGCGTAACATCATCTCAGCGGAGAGAATAATAGAGCCTGGGTTTACTTTGTCCTGACCGGCATATTTCGGCGCAGTACCGTGGGTGGCTTCAAACAGGGCGCATTCGTCACCGATGTTTGCGCCTGGGGCGATACCGATACCGCCGACCTGTGCAGCCAGAGCGTCAGAAATGTAGTCACCGTTCAGGTTCATACAGGCGATAACATCATATTCAGCCGGACGCAGCAGGATCTGTTGCAGGAATGCGTCAGCAATCACGTCTTTAATGACGATCTCTTTGCCGGTATTCGGGTTTTTAACTTTCATCCACGGGCCGCCGTCGATCAGTTCACCGCCAAACTCTTCACGCGCCAGCTGGTAGCCCCAGTCTTTAAACGCGCCTTCGGTGAACTTCATGATGTTGCCTTTGTGCACCAGGGTCACAGAGTCACGATCGTTAGCAATTGCGTATTCGATCGCTGCACGAACCAGACGTTTGGTGCCTTCTTCCGAACACGGCTTAATACCGATACCGCAATGTTCCGGGAAGCGAATTTTCTTCACGCACATCTCTTCACGCAGGAATTTAATCACTTTCTCGGCGTCGGCAGAGTCAGCTTTCCATTCGATACCCGCATAAATGTCTTCCGAGTTTTCACGGAAGATAACCATATCGGTCAGTTCAGGATGTTTAACCGGGCTTGGGGTGCCCTGATAGTAACGTACCGGACGCAGGCAGATGTAGAGATCCAGTTCCTGGCGCAGGGCAACGTTCAGAGAACGAATACCGCCACCAACCGGAGTGGTCAGAGGGCCTTTAATGGCAACGCGATATTCACGAATCAGATCAAGGGTTTCAGCAGGCAGCCAGACATCCTGACCATAAACCTGTGTGGATTTTTCACCGGTGTAAATTTCCATCCAGGAGATTTTACGCTCGCCTTTATAGGCTTTCTCGACTGCAGCGTCGACCACTTTCAGCATGGCTGGGGTTACATCTACACCGATTCCATCACCTTCAATGTAAGGGATAATCGGATTTTCAGGAACGTTGAGTTTGCCGTTTTGCAGGGTGATCTTCTTGCCTTGTGCCGGAACAACTACTTTACTTTCCATTCACCTCTCCTTCGAGCGCTACTGGTTTGCTCGTCTGCCACCACGTTGCATATGCGTTTGCGTCCTGCGATACGGATGCTTTAGAGCAATTTTTTGTTAATGATTTGTAATTGGCTTGTCAATACTACCCTATTGTTTGCCGTCATGAAAGATGCGCGTTATTAGGCTATAATGCGGCAATTCATAATCTCTGAAAATACCATGCAAAAAACTTCTTTTAGAAATCACCAGGTTAAGCGATTCAGCTCGCAACGTTCTACCAGGCGTAAACCTGAAAACCAGCCCACGCGTGTGATCCTGTTCAATAAACCCTACGATGTTCTTCCGCAGTTCACCGATGAAGCCGGACGCAAAACATTAAAAGAATTCATCCCGGTTCAGGGCGTGTATGCAGCAGGTCGTCTTGACCGCGATAGCGAAGGGTTACTGGTGCTGACCAATAACGGCGCGTTGCAGGCGCGTTTAACCCAGCCGGGTAAACGCACCGGAAAAATCTATTATGTGCAGGTGGAAGGTATTCCCACACAAGACGCACTTGAAGCCTTGCGCAATGGCGTAACCTTAAATGATGGCCCTACCCTGCCCGCAGGCGTAGAGCTGGTTGACGAACCCGCGTGGTTATGGCCGCGGAATCCACCAATTCGTGAACGCAAAAGTATTCCCACCAGCTGGCTGAAGATCACCTTATATGAAGGACGTAATCGCCAGGTGCGCCGCATGACCGCCCATGTTGGTTTCCCCACGCTGCGACTGATTCGCTATGCGATGGGTGATTACTCTTTGGATAATCTTGCCAATGGCGAATGGCGAGAAGTGACAGATTAAGGATGCAAAATGTTTAAACCGCACGTTACCGTTGCTTGCGTGGTGCACGCAGAAGGCAAATTTTTAGTCGTTGAAGAGACGATTAATGGTAAAGCGTTATGGAACCAACCTGCCGGGCATCTGGAAGCCGATGAAACCTTAGTGGAAGCCGCCGCCCGTGAGCTGTGGGAAGAAACCGGCATCAGCGCGCAGCCGCAACACTTTATTCGTATGCATCAGTGGATTGCGCCAGATAAAACGCCGTTTTTGCGTTTCCTCTTTGCCATTGAGCTTGAGCAAATATGCCCGACCCAGCCTCATGACAGCGATATCGACTGCTGCCGTTGGGTTAGCGCCGAAGAAATTTTACAGGCGTCAAATCTTCGTTCGCCACTGGTGGCGGAAAGTATTCGTTGTTATCAAAGCGGACAACGCTATCCGCTAGAGATGATTGGCGATTTTAACTGGCCTTTTACAAAGGGTGTCATCTAAAAGGCTGCGTGATAGAATACGCCGCCTTGAAGTTCAATGTCGTGAGTGATCCAATGTCTGAAACCGCAAAAAAAGTAATCGTCGGCATGTCCGGCGGTGTCGATTCCTCCGTTTCTGCCTGGCTGTTGCAACAACAGGGATATCAGGTCGAAGGCCTGTTTATGAAGAACTGGGAAGAAGACGACGGTGAGGAATATTGCACAGCGGCAGCGGATCTGGCTGATGCCCAGGCTGTCTGCGACAAGCTCGGCATTGAACTGCACACCGTTAACTTTGCTGCCGAGTACTGGGACAACGTCTTCGAACTGTTCCTTGCCGAATATAAAGCCGGTCGCACGCCGAATCCGGATATTCTGTGCAACAAAGAGATCAAATTTAAAGCCTTCCTCGAATTTGCCGCCGAAGATTTAGGTGCCGATTATATCGCTACCGGTCATTATGTACGTCGGGCAGATGTCGATGGCAAGAGCCGCCTGCTGCGTGGTCTGGACAGCAATAAAGACCAGAGCTACTTCCTTTATACGCTTAGCCATGAGCAGATTGCGCAAAGCCTGTTCCCGGTCGGCGAACTGGAAAAACCGCAGGTGCGTAAGATTGCTGAAGATCTTGGTCTGGTCACCGCGAAGAAAAAAGACTCTACCGGCATTTGCTTCATTGGCGAACGTAAATTCCGCGAGTTCCTGGGCCGTTATCTCCCGGCGCAACCGGGCAAAATCATTACCGTCGATGGCGATGAAATTGGTGAGCACCAGGGGCTGATGTATCACACTCTCGGTCAGCGTAAAGGTCTGGGTATCGGTGGTACGAAAGAAGGCACCGAAGAACCGTGGTATGTGGTCGATAAAGACGTCGAAAACAACATTCTGATTGTTGCGCAGGGCCATGAACACCCGCGTCTGATGTCTGTCGGTCTGATTGCCCAGCAGCTGCACTGGGTCGATCGCGAACCATTCACCGGCACTATGCGTTGCACGGTAAAAACCCGCTATCGCCAGACCGACATCCCCTGCACCGTCAAGGCGCTGGACGATGATCGCATTGAAGTGACTTTCGATGAGCCGGTTGCCGCCGTGACGCCGGGCCAGTCTGCCGTCTTCTATAACGGTGAGGTGTGCCTCGGAGGCGGTATTATTGAGCAGCGTCTGCCGCTGCCGGTCTGATTATTATCTTTACTTAAAACAAGGAAGCAGTGAACGTGGCAAAGAATTACTATGACATCACCCTCGCCCTGGCCGGTATTTGTCAGTCGGCACGCCTGGTGCAACAACTCGCTCACCAGGGGCATTGTGATGCCGATGCGCTACACGTCTCACTCAACAGTATTATTGATATGAACCCCAGCTCGACGCTGGCGGTTTTTGGCGGCAGCGAAGCCAACCTGCGCGTCGGACTGGAAACCTTGCTCGGCGTGCTCAATGCCAGCAGTCGCCAGGGCTTAAACGCGGAGTTAAC
Organism: Escherichia sp. WS1265; assembly: GCF_046487585.1. Classification (NCBI taxonomy): domain Bacteria; kingdom Pseudomonadati; phylum Pseudomonadota; class Gammaproteobacteria; order Enterobacterales; family Enterobacteriaceae; genus Escherichia; species Escherichia sp. WS1265. The sequence goes on along the minus strand of NZ_JBJQJE010000004.1, from coordinate 182,132 downwards.
CCGCTACACACTCAGCCTGATGGTGCTTGAGCGCAAACTCTCCTCAGCGAAAGGTGCGCTCGACACTCTGGGCAACCGGATCAACGGCCTGCAACGCCAGCTCGAACACTTCGATTTACAGTCCGAAACGCTGATGAGCGCGATGGCCGCCATCTATGTTGATGTTATCAGCCCGCTAGGCCCGCGCATTCAGGTCACTGGTTCCCCTGCTGTACTGCAAAGCCCACAGGTGCAGGCGAAAGTTCGCGCCACCCTGCTGGCAGGCATTCGCGCTGCCGTGCTCTGGCACCAGGTCGGCGGCGGACGTCTGCAACTGATGTTTTCTCGTAATCGCCTGACCACTCAGGCAAAACAAATTCTTGCTCATTTAACCCCGGAGTTGTGATCTATGGAATTATCCTCACTGACCGCCGTTTCCCCTGTCGATGGACGCTACGGCGATAAAGTCAGCGCGCTGCGCGGGATTTTCAGCGAATATGGTTTGCTGAAATTCCGTGTACAAGTTGAAGTACGTTGGCTGCAAAAACTGGCCGCGCACGCAGCGATCAAGGAAGTTCCTGCTTTTGCTGCCGACGCAATCGGTTACCTTGATGCAATTGTCGCCAGTTTCAGCGAAGAAGATGCAGCACGCATCAAAACCATCGAGCGTACCACTAACCACGACGTTAAAGCGGTTGAGTATTTCCTGAAAGAAAAAGTGGCGGAGATCCCGGAACTGCACGCGGTTTCTGAATTCATCCACTTTGCCTGTACTTCGGAAGATATCAATAACCTCTCCCACGCGTTAATGCTGAAAACCGCGCGTGATGAAGTGATCCTGCCGTACTGGCGTCAACTGATTGATGGCATTAAAGATCTCGCCGTTCAGTACCGCGATATCCCGCTGCTGTCTCGTACCCACGGTCAGCCAGCCACGCCGTCAACCATCGGTAAAGAGATGGCAAACGTCGCCTACCGTATGGAGCGCCAGTACCGCCAGCTTAACCAGGTGGAGATCCTCGGCAAAATCAACGGTGCGGTCGGTAACTATAACGCCCACATCGCCGCTTACCCGGAAGTTGACTGGCATCAGTTCAGCGAAGAGTTCGTCACCTCGCTGGGTATTCAGTGGAACCCGTACACTACCCAGATTGAACCGCACGACTACATTGCCGAACTGTTTGATTGCGTTGCGCGCTTCAACACCATTCTGATCGACTTTGACCGTGACGTCTGGGGTTATATCGCCCTTAACCACTTCAAACAGAAAACCATTGCTGGTGAGATTGGTTCTTCCACCATGCCGCATAAAGTTAACCCGATCGACTTCGAAAACTCCGAAGGGAATCTGGGCCTTTCCAACGCGGTATTGCAGCATCTGGCAAGCAAACTGCCGGTTTCCCGCTGGCAGCGTGACCTGACCGACTCCACCGTGCTGCGTAACCTCGGCGTGGGTATAGGTTATGCGCTGATTGCATATCAATCCACCCTGAAAGGCGTGAGCAAACTGGAAGTAAACCGTGACCATCTGCTGGATGAACTGGATCACAACTGGGAAGTGCTGGCTGAACCAATCCAGACAGTTATGCGTCGCTATGGCATCGAAAAACCGTACGAGAAGCTGAAAGAGCTGACTCGCGGTAAGCGCGTTGACGCCGAAGGCATGAAGCAGTTTATCGACGGTCTGGCGTTGCCAGAAGAAGAGAAAGCCCGCCTGAAAGCGATGACGCCGGCTAACTATATTGGTCGAGCTATCACGATGGTTGATGAGCTGAAATAAGCCTCAAATCAGTGCCGGATGGCGATGCTGTCCGGCCTGCTTATTAAGATTATCCACTTTTTCTTTTTTCACTTTACCTCCCCTCCCCGCTGGTTTATTTAATGTTTACCCCCATAAACACATAATCGCGTTACACTATTTTAATAATTAAGACAGGGAGAAATAAAAAATGCGCGTACTGGTTGTTGAAGACAATGCGTTGTTACGTCACCACCTTAAAGTTCAGATTCAGGATGCTGGTCATCAGGTCGATGACGCAGAAGATGCCAAAGAAGCCGATTATTATCTCAATGAACATTTACCGGATATTGCGATTGTCGATCTCGGTTTGCCTGACGAGGACGGTCTGTCACTGATTCGCCGCTGGCGTAGCAATGATGTTTCACTGCCGATTCTGGTATTAACCGCCCGTGAAAGCTGGCAGGACAAAGTCGAAGTATTAAGTGCCGGTGCTGATGATTACGTGACTAAACCGTTTCATATTGAAGAGGTGATGGCGCGAATGCAGGCATTAATGCGGCGTAATAGCGGTCTGGCTTCACAGGTCATTTCGCTACCTCCGTTTCAGGTTGATCTCTCCCGCCGTGAATTATCTATTAATGACGAAGTGATCAAACTGACCGCGTTCGAATACACCATTATGGAAACGTTGATACGCAATAATGGCAAAGTGGTGAGCAAAGATTCGTTAATGCTCCAACTCTATCCGGATGCGGAGCTGCGGGAAAGCCATACCATTGATGTACTGATGGGACGTCTGCGCAAAAAAATTCAGGCACAATATCCGCAAGAAGTGATTACCACCGTTCGCGGCCAGGGCTATCTGTTCGAATTGCGCTGATGAAAAAATTACTGCGTCTTTTTTTCCCGCTCTCGCTGCGGGTACGTTTTCTGTTGGCAACGGCAGCGGTAGTACTGGTGCTTTCGCTTGCCTACGGAATGGTCGCGCTGATCGGTTATAGCGTCAGTTTCGATAAAACTACGTTTCGGCTGTTACGTGGCGAGAGCAATCTGTTCTATACCCTTGCGAAGTGGGAAAACAATAAGTTGCATGTCGAGTTACCCGAAAATATCGACAAGCAAAGCCCCACCATGACGCTAATTTATGATGAGAACGGGCAGCTTTTATGGGCGCAACGTGACGTGCCCTGGCTGATGAAGATGATCCAGCCTGACTGGCTGAAATCGAATGGTTTTCATGAAATTGAAGCGGATGTTAACGATACCAGCCTCTTGCTGAGTGGAGATCATTCGATACAGCAACAGTTGCAGGAAGTGCGGGAAGATGATGACGACGCGGAGATGACCCACTCGGTGGCGGTAAACGTCTACCCGGCAACATCGCGGATGCCAAAGTTGACCATTGTGGTGGTGGATACCATTCCGGTGGAGCTAAAAAGTTCCTATATGGTCTGGAGCTGGTTTATCTATGTGCTCTCAGCCAATCTGCTGTTAGTGATCCCGCTGCTGTGGGTCGCCGCCTGGTGGAGTTTACGCCCCATCGAAGCCCTGGCAAAAGAAGTCCGCGAACTGGAAGAACATAACCGCGAATTGCTCAATCCAGCCACAACGCGAGAACTGACCAGTCTGGTACGAAACCTGAACCGATTGTTAAAAAGTGAACGCGAACGTTACGACAAATATCGTACGACGCTCACCGACCTGACCCATAGTCTGAAAACGCCACTGGCGGTGCTGCAAAGTACGCTGCGTTCTCTGCGTAGTGAGAAGATGAGCGTCAGTGATGCTGAACCGGTAATGCTGGAGCAAATCAGCCGCATTTCACAGCAAATTGGCTACTACCTGCATCGTGCCAGTATGCGCGGTGGGACATTGCTCAGCCGCGAGCTGCATCCGGTCGCCCCACTGCTGGACAATCTCACCTCGGCGCTGAACAAAGTGTATCAACGCAAAGGGGTCAATATCTCTCTCGATATTTCGCCAGAGATCAGCTTTGTCGGTGAGCAGAACGATTTTGTCGAGGTGATGGGCAACGTGCTGGATAATGCCTGTAAATATTGCCTCGAGTTTGTCGAAATATCTGCAAGGCAAACAGACGAGCATCTCTATATTGTGGTCGAGGATGATGGCCCCGGTATTCCATTAAGCAAGCGAGAGGTCATTTTCGACCGTGGTCAACGGGTTGATACTTTACGCCCTGGGCAAGGTGTAGGGCTGGCGGTAGCCCGCGAAATCACCGAGCAATATGAGGGTAAAATCGTCGCCGGAGAGAGCATGCTGGGCGGTGCGCGGATGGAGGTGATTTTTGGTCGCCAGCATTCTGCGCCGAAAGATGAATAAATATGTTCATACTTCACGCATTACGTTAAGCATCCGTTATAATCGGTTGCAGATACCAGCCTGTGGATGCTTAACATGGAATACCAACTCACTCTTAACTGGCCCGATTTTCTTGAACGTCACTGGCAGAAACGTCCGGTGGTGTTAAAACGCGGCTTTAATAATTTTATTGACCCGATCTCTCCAGACGAGTTGGCGGGTCTGGCGATGGAAAGCGAAGTCGACAGTCGACTGGTCAGTCACCAGGATGGCAAATGGCAGGTCAGCCACGGCCCGTTCGAAAGCTACGATCATCTCGGTGAAACCAACTGGTCGTTACTGGTACAGGCAGTGAACCACTGGCATGAGCCGACCGCCGCGCTGATGCGACCGTTCCGTGAACTGCCGGACTGGCGTATTGATGACCTGATGATCTCTTTTTCCGTACCTGGCGGCGGCGTCGGCCCACATCTCGATCAGTACGACGTGTTTATTATTCAGGGTACCGGACGTCGTCGCTGGCGAGTGGGTGAAAAGCTGCAAATGAAACAGCACTGCCCGCACCCGGATCTGTTACAGGTCGATCCGTTCGAAGCCATCATCGATGAAGAGCTGGAGCCTGGCGATATCCTTTATATTCCGCCAGGATTCCCGCATGAAGGCTACGCGCTGGAAAATGCAATGAACTATTCCGTGGGTTTTCGCGCGCCAAATACGCGGGAACTGATTAGCGGATTTGCCGATTATGTGCTGCAACGTGAACTGGGCGGCAACTACTACAGCGATCCGGATGTTCCACCTCGCGCTCATCCTGCGGACGTTCTGCCGCAAGAGATGGATAAACTGCGTGAGATGATGCTCGAATTGATCAACCAGCCGGAACACTTTAAGCAATGGTTTGGCGAGTTTATATCCCAGTCACGTCATGAACTGGATATCGCGCCACCAGAGCCGCCTTATCAGCCGGATGAAATCTACGATGCGCTGAAACAAGGTGATGTGCTGGTGCGACTGGGTGGTTTGCGCGTATTGCGCATTGGCGACGACGTGTATGCCAATGGTGAGAAGATCGATTCCCCACACCGTCCGGCACTGGATGCGCTCGCCAGCAATATTGCGCTGACCGCGGAGAATTTTGGCGATGCGCTGGAAGATCCGTCATTCCTCGCGATGCTCGCGGCGCTGGTCAATAGCGGGTATTGGTTCTTCGAAGGGTAAGTTTGGATTTAAGCCGGATGCGGCATCACATGCCGCATCCCTTTTCGCTTACTTCCGTTGCGCCGTCAACTCGGCAATACGGACGATCACCTGCACCGCTTTTTCCATACCTTCCAGAGTCACAAACTCATGCTTACCATGATAGTTGTAACCGCCAGTGAACAGGTTCGGGCACGGTAATCCCATAAACGACAACTGCGCGCCGTCGGTACCGCCGCGGATCGGTTTCAGTTCCGGTTCAATATCGCAGTCACGCATCGCCTGCTGGGCGATATCGAGAATATGCGTATGCTCAACCACTTTCTCGCGCATATTGTAGTAACTGTCTTCAATCACCAGTTCAATGTAGCAATCAGGATGTAACCCTTTGCCCACTTTTTTGGCGATCTCCATCATTTTACGTTTACGCGCTTCAAACTGTTTACGGTCGAAATCACGGATGATGTAGTGCATATCGGCCCGTTCAACGGTGCCTTTCATGCTCGCCAGGTGATAGAAACCTTCATAGCCTTCTGTCATTTCCGGGCTTTCATCCGCCGGAACTTCCGCATGAATACGTGCCGCCAGCGACAGCGCATTCACCATTACACCTTTCGCTGTGCCTGGGTGAACGTTATTGCCTACAATTTTGATATTGACCGACGCAGCGTTGAAGTTTTCAAACTCCAGTTCGCCTACGCCACCACCATCAACGGTGTAAGCCCAGCGGGCATCGAAGGCGTCAACATCAAAATGTTTCGCCCCTTTGCCCACTTCTTCATCCGGGGTAAAGGCGACGCGAATATCACCATGCGGAATGTTTTTCTGTTGCAATACCGCCAGCGCGGTCATGATTTCTGCAATACCTGCTTTGTCATCGGCACCTAACAAGGTTTTACCATCGGTGGTAATCAGCGTCTGACCCAGTAGCTGATGCAGCACCGGGAACATAACCGGTGATAAAACTTCATCGCCGATACCCAGCGCAATATCGCCACCGCGATAGTTTTCAACAATTTGCGGATTCACATTTTTGCCGCTGCAATCCGGTGAGGTATCCACATGAGAAATAAAGCCAATCGCCGGGATATCGCCAGGGACGTTAGCCGGTAACGTCGCCATCAAAGTGCCCTTCTCACTTAAGGTCACATTGATAAGCCCCATCTCTTCGAGCTGCTCTTTCAGCAGATGCAATAACTTCCATTGGCCTTCCGTGCTGGGAACCTGTCTCACCCCTGCCTTTGATTGGGTATCCAGAGACACGTAGTTCAAAAATCGCTCAAGTAGTTTATCCATGTAGTCACCCTCACTTTTTGTGACAACATTATTAAGAAGCAAGAAAAGACAAATATTGCGTCAGGTCACTTTTACCCCTGCAAGCGGGAATATTTATCAGCATTACCTTAATGAATATAAAGCTAAGCCAGTAATTCACAACAAAGATTGGCGATTCAAGCGGTTTGCCGTAGAATTACCGCCCTCATTAAGAGTCACCAAGGTGGTTAACCACAAACCCCGCATCGGTAAGCCATCCGTTGCGTTTACATGGGACAGAGTAAAAAATTGAATAAACAACCGAGTTCGCTTTCACCGCTGGTGCAATTGGCGGGAATTCGCAAATGCTTTGATGGTAAAGAGGTCATTCCCCAGCTGGATCTGACTATCAACAATGGCGAGTTCCTCACGCTGCTTGGCCCTTCTGGCTGCGGTAAAACAACCGTTCTTCGCCTGATTGCAGGTCTGGAAACTGTTGATTCCGGACGCATCATGCTGGATAACGAGGACATCACCCACGTTCCGGCGGAAAACCGCTATGTGAACACTGTTTTCCAAAGCTACGCACTTTTCCCCCACATGACCGTGTTCGAAAATGTGGCCTTTGGGTTACGCATGCAAAAAACCCCCGCTGCTGAAATTACGCCCCGCGTGATGGAAGCCCTGCGGATGGTGCAGCTGGAAACCTTCGCTCAACGTAAACCGCATCAGCTTTCTGGTGGTCAACAGCAACGCGTCGCCATTGCTCGCGCGGTGGTTAACAAGCCTCGTCTGTTGTTGCTGGATGAGTCGCTCTCAGCGCTGGATTACAAACTACGCAAACAGATGCAGAACGAGCTGAAAGCGCTACAGCGTAAGCTTGGCATTACATTCGTCTTCGTGACTCACGACCAGGAAGAAGCACTCACCATGTCGGATAGAATTGTGGTGATGCGCGATGGTCGCATTGAGCAAGACGGCACGCCGCGTGAAATCTACGAAGAGCCGAAAAACCTGTTTGTTGCCGGGTTTATCGGTGAAATCAATATGTTTAATGCCACGGTCATCGAACGTCTCGACGAGCAGCGCGTACGCGCCAACGTTGAAGGCCGCGAGTGTAATATCTACGTTAACTTCGGCGTTGAACCGGGGCAAAAACTGCATGTTCTGCTGCGCCCGGAAGACTTACGTGTTGAAGAGATTAACGACGACAACCACGCTGAAGGGCTGATTGGTTACGTTCGCGAGCGTAACTACAAAGGCATGACGCTGGAGTCGGTTGTTGAACTGGAAAATGGCAAGATGGTGATGGTCAGCGAATTCTTCAATGAAGACGACCCTGACTTTGACCACTCTCTCGACCAAAAAATGGCCATTAATTGGGTAGAAAGCTGGGAGGTCGTACTGGCTGATGAAGAACACAAGTAAGTTCCAGAATGTAGTGATTGTCACTATTGTCGGTTGGCTTGTGTTGTTTGTCTTTCTGCCCAACCTGATGATCATTGGCACCAGCTTTTTGACCCGCGACGACGCCAGTTTCGTCAAAATGGTCTTTACGCTGGATAACTACACGCGTCTGCTCGATCCGCTCTATTTTGAAGTGCTATTGCACTCGCTGAATATGGCGCTGATCGCCACCTTCGCCTGCCTGGTGCTGGGCTATCCTTTTGCCTGGTTTCTGGCGAAGCTGCCACACAAGGTGCGTCCGCTGCTACTGTTTCTGCTGATTGTTCCGTTCTGGACCAACTCATTGATTCGTATCTACGGGCTGAAAATTTTCCTCAGCACCAAAGGCTATCTCAACGAGTTTTTGCTCTGGCTGGGCGTTATCGATACACCAATTCGCATCATGTTCACACCCAGTGCGGTGATTATCGGTCTGGTTTACATTCTGCTGCCGTTTATGGTGATGCCGCTGTACTCGAGTATCGAAAAACTGGATAAGCCGTTGCTGGAGGCGGCGCGCGATCTCGGTGCCAGCAAGTTGCAGACCTTTATCCGCATTATCATTCCGCTGACGATGCCGGGGATTATTGCCGGATGTCTGCTGGTGATGCTGCCAGCGATGGGCCTGTTCTATGTGTCCGACCTGATGGGCGGTGCGAAAAACCTGCTGATCGGTAACGTCATCAAAGTACAGTTCCTCAATATTCGTGACTGGCCGTTTGGTGCAGCCACCAGCATTACGCTGACTATCGTAATGGGCCTGATGTTGCTGGTTTACTGGCGCGCTTCTCGTTTGCTGAATAAGAAGGTGGAACTCGAATGATCGGTCGACTGCTTCGCGGCGGTTTTATGACCGCTATCTACGCGTACCTGTATATCCCAATCATTATTTTGATTGTGAACTCCTTTAACAGCTCGCGCTTTGGCATCAACTGGCAGGGTTTTACCACTAAATGGTATAGCCTGCTGATGAACAACGACAGTCTGTTGCAGGCAGCTCAGCATTCATTGACGATGGCGGTGTTTTCAGCGACGTTTGCTACGCTTATCGGTTCACTGACGGCAGTTGCGCTGTACCGTTATCGCTTTCGCGGTAAGCCGTTCGTTAGCGGAATGCTGTTTGTGGTGATGATGTCGCCAGATATTGTGATGGCGATTTCTCTGCTGGTGCTGTTTATGCTGCTGGGTATTCAGCTTGGCTTCTGGTCGCTGCTGTTCTCGCATATCACCTTCTGCCTGCCATTTGTGGTGGTGACGGTGTATTCGCGCCTGAAAGGTTTTGACGTGCGAATGCTGGAAGCGGCGAAAGATCTCGGTGCCAGCGAATTTACCATTCTGCGAAAAATCATTCTGCCACTGGCAATGCCAGCGGTGGCGGCGGGCTGGGTGTTAAGCTTTACCCTGTCGATGGACGATGTGGTGGTTTCTTCGTTTGTCACCGGGCCGAGTTATGAAATACTGCCGTTAAAAATTTATTCGATGGTCAAAGTCGGCGTATCGCCGGAAGTTAACGCGCTGGCAACCATATTACTGGTGCTGTCGCTGGTGATGGTAATTGCCAGCCAGCTTATTGCTCGTGATAAAACGAAAGGTAACACAGGGGACGTTAAATGAAAAAATGGTCACGCCACCTGCTCGCGGCGGGTGCTCTGGCACTGGGCATGAGCGCCGCTCACGCCGATGACAACAACACGCTGTATTTCTACAACTGGACCGAGTACGTGCCGCCAGGACTGCTTGAACAGTTCACCAAAGAAACCGGTATTAAGGTTATCTATTCGACTTACGAGTCGAACGAAACCATGTACGCCAAGCTGAAAACGTACAAAGACGGTGCCTATGACCTGGTGGTTCCTTCAACCTATTACGTCGATAAAATGCGTAAAGAAGGGATGATCCAGAAGATCGACAAGTCGAAGTTAAGCAATTTCAGCAACCTCGATCCAGACATGCTCAACAAGCCGTTTGACCCGAATAACGACTATTCCATTCCGTATATCTGGGGTGCAACGGCGATTGGCGTTAACGGTGATGCGGTGGATCCGAAATCTGTCACCAGCTGGGCCGATCTGTGGAAACCTGAGTACAAAGGCAGCCTGCTGCTGACCGACGATGCCCGTGAAGTGTTCCAGATGGCGCTGCGTAAGCTGGGCTACTCCGGTAACACCACCGATCCGAAAGAGATTGAAGCTGCATACAACGAGCTGAAAAAACTGATGCCAAACGTCGCGGCGTTTAACTCCGATAACCCCGCTAACCCGTATATGGAAGGCGAAGTTAACCTCGGCATGATCTGGAACGGTTCTGCTTTCGTTGCACGCCAGGCGGGTACGCCTATTGACGTGGTGTGGCCGAAAGAAGGCGGTATTTTCTGGATGGACAGCCTGGCGATCCCAGCAAATGCCAAAAACAAAGAAGGCGCGCTGAAATTGATCAACTTCCTGCTGCGCCCGGATGTGGCAAAACAGGTTGCTGAAACTATCGGTTATCCAACGCCAAACCTTGCGGCGCGTAAGCTGTTAAGTCCGGAAGTGGCGAACAATAAAACGCTCTACCCGGATGCTGAAACCATTAAAAATGGTGAATGGCAGAATGACGTTGGCGCAGCCAGCAGCATTTATGAAGAGTATTATCAGAAGCTGAAAGCAGGACGTTAATTCAGCAAGCGGGCGGGGTATTACCGCCCGCTTTTTATTTAGCAAGGATGTGGCTAATGAGTCAGGACAGTAAAGTTTTCTTTCGTATATTCCTCGGTATCGGTCTGGTACTGATCCTCATTTCTGTTGTTATCTTTTATAACCAGTTCACCTATAGCAAAGACGCGATTCATACTGAAGGCGTCATTGTTGATACCGTCTGGCACTCCAGTCATTCTCATCGCACGGGTAAAAATGGTTCGTGGTATCCCGTCGTTGCCTTTCGCCCGACGCCAGATTACACGCTAATTTTCAATTCGAGTATTGGCAGCGATTTTTATGAAGACAGCGAAGGCGATAAAGTTAATGTTTATTATTCTCCAGGACATCCTGAAAAGGCTGAGATAAATAACCCGTGGGTTAATTTTTTTAAATGGGGGTTTATCGGCATTATGGGCGTTATTTTTATCTCCGTCGGTTTATTAATCAGTATGTCCTCCTCTAAAAAGACACGCAGGAAACGGAAGTCCCGCCCATGAAAAAAATCATAATACTGCTCAGTTTACTGATACTCCTGCCTCTGACGATAACCAGTAAGCCCTTAATCCCAATAATGAAGACACTTTTTACGGATGTTACAGGTACTGTACCGGATGCTGAGGAGATTGCGCGGAAAGCGGAGCTTTTTCGTCAACAAACCGGGATTGCGCCGTTTATCGTGGTTGTACCTGGCGTTAATGAAGCAAGCTTCAGGCAAAATGGCAAAGCGATGCTGGCGCATGCGTCATCTTCATTGAGTGATGTAAAAGGCAGCGTCCTGTTACTTTTTACCACCCGCGAGCCACGGTTAATTATGATAACCAACGGCCAGGTTGAAAGCGGTCTGGACGATAAACATCTCGGCCTTCTGGTAGAAAATCACACTCAGGCTTATTTACATGCGGACCTCTGGTATCAGGGAATCAATAATGCATTGGCTGTTTTACAAGCACAGATATTAAAACAACCGACGCCGCCACTGACATATTATCCGCATCCCGGACAACAGCAGGAGAATGATCCTCCCGGCAGTACCACGATATTAGGTCTTTTTGCCTGGGCAGTTGCATTCATCGTCTTTGCTGCATTTTTTAACTACACAACGCGCCTTTATTATGCGTTAAAATTTTCAGTGGCGATGGCTGTTGCCAATATGGGTTATCAGGCTTTATGTTTGTATATCGATAACAGCTTTGCGATTACCAGAATATCGCCACTCTGGGCAGGGCTGATTGGTGTCTGTACGTTTATTGCCGCGTTACTATGGACGAGTAAACGGTAAAAGAGGCAGTAAAGTTCGCATGTATTATGCCGGATGCGGCGCGAACGCCTTATCTGGCCCACAAAACCCGCAAATTCAATTAATTGCGTCCCCTTGTAGGCCTGATAAGCGTAGCGCATCAGGCAATGCTTCCTGCTTTATAAGCCCTTCAGCAACTTTTCAACAAATTCTGGCACCACCTGGCTTGCCGGGCCGTAATATTTCTCGGCAAATTCATTACCGACCTGACTTGGTTCAAGATTCAGTTCCACGGTGTGCGCGCCATGCAGTTTCGCTTCGTGAACAAACCCAGCCGCCGGATAAACATGCCCCGAAGTACCAATGGCAATGAAAATATCGGCCATCGACAACGCCATATAAATTTCATCCATGCCGAGTGGCATTTCGCCAAACCACACTACGTGCGGTCGCAAGGGTGCCGGGAACTGGCAGCAATGGCATTTATCTTCTGGGGTAACGTCTCCGGTCCAGTCGAGAACCTGACCACTTTGTGAACAACGAACTTTCAGCAGTTCCCCATGCATATGAATAACATTGGTGTTACCGGCACGCTCATGAAGGTTGTCGATATTCTGCGTCACCAGCAAAAAGCGATCGCCGAGGGCGTCTTGCAGTTTAGTCAGCGCAAGATGCGCGGCGTTAGGCTGAATTTCTGGCTGCTGCAGCTGTCGGCGACGGGCGTTATAAAACGCTTGTACCAGTTCAGGATCGCGATCGAAACCTTCCGGCGTTGCCACATCTTCAACCCGATGTTCTTCCCACAGGCCATCTGCGGCGCGAAAGGTACGAATACCTGATTCCGCAGAAATCCCTGCCCCTGTCAGTACGAGTACTCTTGGTTTTTCCATTGCTTCCGGCACCACTTTATCTCTGAAAAAAATACGCTGACGCAAACGCTCGCGCAGACGGCGTTTATTTTTACGAAAACGACTTAACCGATGACCCCGACGCGACAGCATAGCAACCTCTGTTGATTAATCGGTTAGATGTAGGAAGGCCGCACCACGCATTCCCCCCGCATCACCGTGGCGCGCGCGTTCAATGCGCGGAACACGAGCTACAGGTAAGAGATGACGAGGCAGCCTGTCCGCCAGTTGCGTTGTGATTGCCGGGAAATTCGATAAGCCACCACCAATGACGACCAGGTCAGGGTCAACAATGGTCAGGATATTTCCCAGACAAACCGCTAATAAATCCAGATAACGCTCAACGTGCGCCCTTGCCTGCTCATCACCTTGATCATAAAGCGCAATAATTTCGGGAGCCTGCAACGGTTGATGATAATAGTGTTGATACAGCCACGCAAAACCGCGACCAGACAGATAATTTTCAATGCAGCCATGCTGACCACAGCCGCAGCGGCGTAACGGGAAACCCAGCCCCATCATGGTTAACGCATCAACCGGCAGACGCATATGGCCAAACTCGCCGGTAATATAGCTTTTACCGGTAATTGGTTTACCGTTGAAAATCAGCCCGCCGCCAACGCCGGTGCCGAGAATCAACCCCATCACCAGTGGATATTGAGTAAATTCATCATCCCAGGCTTCTGAAAGGGCAAAACAGTTGGCATCGTTATCAAGGCGGACATCGCGATCAAGACGTGCGCTCAGGTCGGCACGCAGCGGTTTACCGCTGGCAGCGGGTACATTGGCAGCATACAGCGTACCATCTTCTGTTTCCGGCATTCCCGGAATACCGATGCCGACAGAACCTTCACAGCCAAAACGCTTATCGGCTTCAGCCACCAGCTCGCACACTGCATCTAAAAATGCGTCATAGCTGTCACGCGGTGTCGGCACCCGCTTTTCCCACTGCAACTGCCGACCGCTATCAAACACGCCAAGCGCAATTTTCGTTCCACCAATATCAAACCCGTAATACATTGCCGCTCCTTGTTTTAATGTACTGCCTTTACTGGCCGCTAAGGACTCGCGCAGGGTCAATATTACTGGCGCGCCGCGCCGGATACCAACTTGCCAAAAGACTCAGCAACAATGCTGTGACCAGTACGTAGAAGACGTCCAGCCAGTGCAATTCCGATGGCAGGAAGTCAATAAAATAGATATCGCTGGAGAGGAACTGATGACCGATCAACTTTTCAATCCACTCAATAATCGGGGTAAGTTGCAGTGAAACAACTACGCCGATAATCACACCACACAGGCTGCCGAACAGCCCTGCCAGCAATCCATACCAGACAAAGATGGCGCGAATTAAACCATCTTTCGCCCCCAGCGTTCTTAATACTGCGATATCGCCACTCTTGTCTTTCACCGCCATCACTAAGGTGGAGACGATGTTGAAACAGGCTACGCCAATCACCAGTACCATCGCCAGATACATAATGGCGCGGATCATCTGGATATCGCGATACATATAGCCGTAAGTACCAATCCAGCTTTTAATATAAACATAGCTGTTGGTCACTTCACCCGCATCGCGTACCAGCTTATTGGCGTTGAAAACATCCGTCATTTTAAGGGCAATACCTGACACGCTGGAACCCATATCAAGATATTGTTGGGCATCTGCCAGCGGGATCATGGCAAAACTGTGATCGAGTTGACCACTCAACTGCAAAATACCGGCAACGTGCAAACGCACACGTTTTGGCTGCATCAGTTTATGCTCAGGATTCGAGTTGGGGATCATAATCGACACCCAATCGCCCTGCTTCACTTTCAGCGCATCCGCCACGCCTTTGCCGATGATAATTTGCTGTTCGCCCGCTTTAAAATTGCGCCAGGCATCCCCCTGAATAAACGAGGGTAATGCGCTCAGACGCTGTTCCTGTTGCGGGTTAACGCCCTTCACCTGGATTGCGCGCAGATTGGCACCACTTTCTACCAGTCCGGTGAAATTGATATATGGCGCAGCGGCGGCAATACCCGGCACTTTCTGCACTTTATCCAGTGCTTCCTGCCAGTTAGTCCACGGCTGATCCACCGCTTCGATTTCACCATGCGGCACCACCGCCAGAATGCGGTTATTCAGTTCGCGTTCAAAGCCGTTCATCGCGCTTAAGCCGACGATCAATACCGCCACGCCGAGGGCAATGCCGATGGTAGAAATGACGGAGATCAGCGACACCATGCCGCCGCGCCGCCGTCCGCGACTAAAACGCAGGCCAATTAATAACGATAAAGGCATCGCCATTACTCCGCCCCCATCAGGCTCAGTTCCGCCGTCAGACGACCATCACGCATCTCCAGTTGGCGGCTCATACGTTTCGCCAGTTGCAGGTCGTGAGTAACCACCAGGAAGGCGGTGCCCTGCAAACGATTCAACTCCCCAAGTAACTGGAAGATGCTGTCGGCGTTACGCGCATCAAGGTTACCGGTAGGTTCATCCGCCAGTACCAGACGCGGGTTATTGACCAGCGCACGGGCAATCGCCACACGCTGGCGTTCGCCACCAGAAAGTTCAGATGGGCGGTGATTCGCACGATGCTCCAGACCCACCGCTTTTAACATCTCCAGCGCACGGCTGTTGATTTCAGCGGGCTTTTTCTTGCCAATCAGCAGTGGCATAGCCACGTTTTCCAGGGCAGTAAAATCCGGCAGCAGGTGGTGAAACTGATAAATAAAGCCCAGCTTCTGGTTGCGCAGTTCTGCTTTCGCCGCCGAAGACAGTTTGCTCATCGGTTGACCGTTAAAGATCACATCACCGGAGGTTGGTGTATCCAGCCCGCCCAGCAGGTGCAGCAAGGTACTTTTACCGGAACCAGAGCTACCGACGATCGCCATCATTTCACCTTCGCCGACGCTGAAACTGACATTGTGCAGTACATCGGTTTGCACACTGCCTTCCTGATAGCGTTTGCACAGGTTGTCGCATTGCAACAGGATCTTATTCATAACGTAAAGCCTCAGCGGGTTGAGTGGCGGCAGCGCGCCATGAAGGGTAAAGCGTAGACAGCAGCGCGATAGCCATCGCCACCAGCGCAATAACAATGACCTGTAAAGGTTCGATAGCGACCGGCAGCGCCGCGCCATCAAGCAGGACGCCGATTATCGGCATCAGATTATTTAACTGGCTGGCAAGCAGTGCGCCAAGCGCCGCTCCGAGGATCGCACCGATAATCCCGGCGCTGGCCCCTTGCACCATAAAGACCATCATGATTTGTCGCGGAGTTAAGCCTTGCGTTTGCAGGATCGCGACTTCGCCCTGCTTCTCCATTACCATCAGCCCTAGTGAGGTAATAATGTTAAACGCTGCAACGGCGACAATCAGGCTCAGCAGCAAGCCCATCATATTTTTTTCCATGCGTACGGCCTGGAACAGCTCGCCTTTACGGTCACGCCAGTCCTGCCATTTGCTGCCTTCAGGCAGTTTTTGCTGACTTAATGAGTCAACTTTCAGCGGCTCATCCAGCCACAAACGCCAGCCGGTAATATTGCCTGCCGGATAACGCATCAGACGCGAGGCATCCTCAATATTCACCAGCATTTCATAGCCATCGACTTCACTGTTGGCGGCGAAAGTGCCAATCACATTGAACAGGCGCTGGCTTGGAATACGCCCCATCGGCGTGAACTGGCTGGCAGATGGCACCATCACGCGGATTTGATCACCGCGATTGACGCCCAACTGTGAGGCAAGCTGTTCACCGAGGATGACATTATATTTCCCCGGCTCGAGGTCAGTTTGTTTCACATTGACCAGATACGGCGTTAGTGGATCTTTTTGCGCCGGGTCGATACCCAGCATCACCCCGACCGCCACGCTGCGCGCGCTTTGCAGTACCACATCACCGGTAGTGATAGGTGCGACGCGATTAACGCCGTCCAGTTTGACGGCCGTTTCCGGGAGTTGCTGCGGGTTAAGAGAGCCATGCTCAGAAGAGAGAATTGCCTGTGGCATCAGGCCAAGGATGTTGTTTTGCAGCTCGCGCTCAAAGCCGTTCATCACTGACAATACTGTGACCAGCGCCATCACCCCGAGGGTAATGCCGATGGTAGAAAGCCAGGAGACGAAACGACCGAAGCGATCCGCTGCACGCCCACGCATGTAACGCAGGCCAATAAATAGAGCGACAGGTTGGTACATGAAATCCGTCTGGTTGCTGTTAGCAAAGACACGAGTATATAAGCGAAAGCGGGATGGGTAAACGTCTGAACTGTAAGTGATCGTCAGGGCTAATCTGAAAAGTGCCAGCAAATCAATCGGCTAAAGGGCCTCATTTTCTCATCGGCCTTGTAGCCTGATCTTTATCTGAAAAATAACCAAATACAGACAGATACGCATTACACCACGCGACTGGCCCCTCAGGATCAACAGCATGTTAAATAAAAAGAGCGTGTTGTCCTGATGAAACAAAAAGAGCTATGGATTAACCAGATCAAAGGGTTATGTATTTGTCTGGTGGTGATTTATCACTCGGTTATTACCTTTTATCCGCATCTGACCACTTTCCAGCATCCGTTATCGGAAGTCCTGAGCAAATGCTGGATCTATTTCAATCTTTACCTTGCACCCTTTCGTATGCCGGTTTTTTTCTTTATATCCGGCTATTTGATTCGCCGCTATATCGACAGCGTACCGTGGGGAAATTGTCTCGATAAACGGATCTGGAACATCTTCTGGGTGCTGGCGCTTTGGGGCGTGGTGCAGTGGCTGGCGTTAAGTGCGCTGAACCAGTGGCTGGCACCTGAGCGCGATTTAAGCAATGCCTCCAATGCCGCTTATGCCGATTCCACCGGTGAGTTCCTGCACGGGATGATCACCGCCAGCACCAGCTTGTGGTATCTGTATGCGTTAATTGTCTATTTCGTGGTATGTAAAATTTTTAGCCGTCTGGCGCTGCCACTATTCGCCTTGTTTGTACTGCTGAGTGTGGCGGTTAATTTCGTTCCCACGCCGTGGTGGGGAATGAACAGTGTGATCCGCAATTTGCCTTATTACAGCCTTGGCGCATGGTTTGGCGCAACAATAATGACCTGTGTTAAAGAGGTGCCGTTGCGCCGCCATCTGCTGATGGCTTCTTTGCTTACCGTTCTGGCGGTCGGTGCCTGGTTGTTTACTATCTCGCTGCTGTTGTCGCTGGTATCGATTGTGGTGATCATGAAGCTGTTTTATCAATACGAGCAACGTTTCGGTATGCGCTCCACCATCCTGCTGAATGTGATTGGTTCCAACACCATTGCTATCTACACCACCCATCGCATTCTGGTTGAAATATTCAGCTTAACTCTGCTTGCGCAAATGAACGCAGCACGCTGGTCGCCGCAAGTCGAACTGACACTCCTGCTGGTTTACCCCTTTGTTAGTTTGTTCATCTGTACTGTTGCGGGCTTGCTGGTAAGAAAACTTTCACAGCGCGCATTCAGCGATCTGTTGTTCTCCCCGCCTTCTCTGCCCGCGGCCGTCAGTTACTCCCGCTAAGCCATCGCCCCAGCCGGGGCGATTCAATTTGCTAAACCATGTCGATTACGGATAATGAACAGCATTGCTTATCAGAGATATGCCCCCATATGTTGAGGCATATCCTAACGAGAATCTGACAACCGTTATGCCTGAACAATATCGTTATACGCTGCCCGTCAAAGCGGGTGAGCAGCGTCTGCTGGGCGAGTTAACCGGCGCTGCCTGCGCGACGCTGGTAGCGGAAATTGCCGAACGTCACGCCGGTCCGGTGGTACTCATTGCACCAGATATGCAAAATGCCCTGCGTTTGCATGATGAAATCAGCCAGTTTACCGATCAGATGGTGATGAATCTGGCGGACTGGGAAACCCTTCCCTACGACAGTTTTTCGCCTCATCAGGACATTATCTCCTCGCGCCTTTCCACCCTTTACCAGCTACCGACGATGCAGCGTGGCGTACTGATTGTTCCGGTGAATACGCTTATGCAGCGCGTTTGCCCGCACAGTTTTCTCCACGGTCATGCGCTGGTGATGAAAAAAGGTCAGCGCCTGTCACGAGATGCATTACGAACCCAACTGGACAGCGCCGGTTATCGCCATGTTGACCAGGTTATGGAGCACGGCGAATACGCCACGCGCGGCGCGTTGCTGGATCTCTTCCCGATGGGAAGTGAGCTGCCTTATCGTCTTGATTTCTTTGATGATGAAATCGACAGTCTGCGGGTGTTTGACGTCGACAGCCAGCGCACGCTGGAGGAAGTAGAAGCGATCAATCTGCTGCCCGCGCACGAATTTCCGGCCGATAAAGCGGCAATTGAACTGTTCCGCAGCCAGTGGCGCGATACCTTCGAAGTAAAGCGCGATCCGGAACATATTTACCAGCAAGTGAGTAAAGGCACATTACCTGCCGGGATCGAGTACTGGCAGCCATTGTTCTTCAGCGAACCACTGCCGCCGCTGTTCAGTTATTTCCCTGCCAATACCTTGCTGGTGAATACTGGCGATCTGGAAAACAGTGCCGAACGTTTCCAGGCTGACACGCTGGCGCGTTTTGAGAATCGCGGCGTCGATCCGATGCGCCCACTGTTGCCACCACAATCGCTCTGGCTGCGGGTGGACGAGCTCTTCTCAGAGCTGAAAAACTGGCCCCGAGTGCAGCTAAAAACTGAACATTTACCGACAAAAGCCGCGAATGCCAATTTAGGTTTCCAGAAACTGCCAGACCTGGCCGTTCAGGCACAACAAAAAGCGCCGCTGGATGCGCTGCGTAAGTTCCTCGAGTCTTTCGACGGTCCGGTGGTGTTCTCGGTAGAAAGTGAAGGTCGCCGTGAAGCGCTGGGTGAACTGCTCGCGCGAATTAAAATTGCTCCGCAACGCATTATGCGTCTTGATGAAGCCAAAGACCGTGGGCGTTATCTGATGATTGGCGCTGCCGAACATGGTTTTGTCGATACGGTACGTAATCTGGCGCTGATTTGCGAAAGCGATCTGCTCGGTGAACGCGTTGCCCGTCGTCGTCAGGATTCTCGCCGCGCCATCAACCCCGATACACTGATCCGTAACCTTGCGGAGCTGCATATTGGTCAGCCGGTGGTCCATCTGGAGCACGGCGTCGGTCGTTATGCCGGAATGACCACGCTCGAAGCTGGAGGCATTACTGGCGAGTATTTGATGCTCACCTATGCCAACGACGCCAAACTGTATGTTCCGGTGTCGTCACTGCATCTGATTAGCCGTTACGCAGGTGGCGCGGAAGAAAACGCCCCGCTGCATAAACTTGGCGGCGATGCGTGGTCACGCGCGCGGCAGAAAGCGGCGGAAAAAGTGCGTGATGTGGCGGCGGAATTGCTGGATATCTACGCGCAACGCGCCGCCAAAGAGGGCTTCGCGTTTAAACACGATCGTGAGCAGTATCAGTTGTTCTGCGACAGCTTCCCGTTTGAAACCACGCCGGATCAGGCGCAGGCCATTAATGCGGTACTTAGCGACATGTGTCAGCCGCTGGCAATGGATCGTCTGGTGTGCGGCGATGTTGGCTTTGGTAAAACAGAAGTGGCGATGCGCGCCGCTTTCCTGGCAGTAGATAACCACAAGCAGGTGGCGGTGCTGGTGCCTACCACCCTTCTCGCGCAGCAGCATTACGACAACTTCCGCGACCGTTTCGCCAACTGGCCGGTACGTATCGAAATGATCTCCCGTTTCCGCAGCGCCAAAGAGCAGACGCAAATCCTTGCGGAAGTAGCGGAAGGGAAAATCGATATTCTGATCGGTACGCACAAACTGCTGCAAAGTGACGTCAAGTTTAAAGATTTAGGCCTGCTGATTGTCGATGAAGAACACCGCTTCGGGGTGCGTCATAAAGAGCGCATTAAAGCGATGCGCGCGAACGTGGATATTCTGACGCTTACCGCTACGCCGATCCCACGTACGCTGAATATGGCGATGAGCGGAATGCGCGATCTGTCGATTATCGCCACACCGCCCGCCCGTCGTCTGGCAGTTAAAACCTTTGTCCGTGAGTATGACAGTCTGGTGGTCCGGGAGGCGATCCTGCGTGAAATTTTGCGCGGGGGACAGGTTTATTATCTCTACAATGATGTGGAAAACATCCAGAAAGCCGCCGAACGGCTGGCAGAACTGGTACCTGAAGCGCGGATTGCCATCGGTCACGGGCAGATGCGTGAGCGCGAACTGGAACGGGTGATGAATGATTTCCATCATCAACGTTTCAACGTGCTGGTTTGTACCACCATTATCGAAACCGGGATCGACATCCCGACAGCCAACACCATTATCATTGAACGCGCGGATCACTTCGGTCTGGCGCAGCTGCACCAGTTGCGCGGTCGCGTCGGACGTTCGCATCATCAGGCATATGCATGGCTGCTGACGCCGCATCCAAAAGCGATGACTACCGATGCGCAAAAACGTCTTGAAGCGATTGCCTCGCTGGAAGATCTCGGGGCAGGTTTTGCGCTGGCAACGCACGATCTGGAGATTCGGGGCGCGGGTGAACTGCTTGGCGAAGAACAAAGCGGCTCAATGGAAACCATCGGTTTCTCGCTGTATATGGAGTTGCTGGAAAACGCCGTCGATGCACTGAAAGCCGGACGCGAGCCGTCGCTGGAAGATCTCACCAGCCAGCAAACAGAAGTCGAGCTGCGGATGCCGTCGCTATTGCCAGATGATTTCATTCCTGACGTGAATACGCGTTTGTCGTTCTATAAACGTATTGCCAGCGCCAAAACGGAAAACGAACTGGAAGAGATCAAAGTCGAGCTTATCGATCGCTTCGGCCTGCTGCCGGATCCGGCGCGTACCCTGCTGGATATTGCCCGTCTGCGCCAGCAAGCGCAGAAACTGGGGATCAGGAAGCTGGAAGGTAATGAGAAAGGCGGCGTGATCGAATTTGCCGAGAAGAATCACGTTAATCCGGCATGGCTGATTGGTTTGCTGCAAAAACAGCCGCAGCATTATCGCCTCGATGGCCCGACTCGCCTGAAGTTTATTCAGGATTTGAGCGAGCGAAAAACGCGTATCGAATGGGTACGCCAGTTTATGCGTGAACTGGAAGAGAACGCGATCGCTTAATAGTAAATCGGGGGCGTTTCTGCGCCCCCATCTGCAACATTTACAAATTCTTTGCACTTCCCTGCACTATCCGACACTGTCACCATCCATAATTCAGGCTTATCTGTTTATTACAATAACCTTATATTTATTATGGATTTTTGGTGATGATCAAAACGCGTTTTTCTCGCTGGCTAACGTTTTTTACGTTCGCCGCTGCCGTGGTGCTGGCGCTGCCGGCAAAAGCCAACACCTGGCCGCTGCCGCCAGCGGGCAGTCGTCTGGTTGGCGAAAACAAATTTCATGTGGTGGAAAATGACGGTGGTTCTCTGGAAGCCATCGCCAAAAAATATAACGTCGGCTTTCTCGCTCTGTTACAGGCTAACCCCGGCGTTGATCCTTACGTACCGCGCGCGGGTAGCGTGTTAACGATCCCGTTGCAAACCCTACTTCCAGATGCGCCGCGCGAAGGCATTGTGATCAATATTGCGGAGCTGCGTCTCTATTACTACCCGCCGGGTAAAAATTCGGTAACCGTGTATCCAATAGGTATTGGTCAGTTGGGTGGTGACACGCTGACACCGACAATGGTGACCACCGTTTCAGACAAACGAGCAAACCCAACCTGGACGCCAACGGCAAACATCCGCGCCCGTTATAAAGCACAGGGAATTGAGTTGCCTGCGGTAGTGCCGGCTGGACCGGATAACCCAATGGGCCATCATGCGATTCGTCTGGCGGCCTATGGCGGCGTTTATTTGCTTCATGGTACGAACGCCGATTTCGGCATTGGCATGCGGGTAAGTTCTGGCTGTATTCGTCTGCGGGATGACGATATCAAAACACTCTTTAGCCAGGTCACCCCAGGTACCAAAGTAAATATCATCAACACCCCGATTAAAGTCTCTGCCGAACCAAACGGTGCGCGTCTGGTTGAAGTACATCAGCCGCTGTCAGAGAAGATTGATGACGATCCGCAGCTGCTGCCAATTACGCTGAATAGCGCAATGCAATCATTTAAAGATGCAGCACAAACTGACGCTGAAGTGATGCAACATGTGATGGATGTCCGTTCCGGGATGCCGGTGGATGTCCGCCGTCATCAAGTGAGCCCACAAACTTTGTAAATCCTGGATAAAAAAATCCCCGCGACACGGCATGTCGCGGGGAAAAAAATCAGCAGTAGCAGGCATTAATGAGGGTTAATGCTTATTTATAAATTACTGCTGTTCCATGGAGGGTATTCGGACCGGTTACAGAAGTAATACGGAAAGATTTTGCGCCCATCTCATCCGCTTTTTGCGCCAGCTGCTCTTCCAGCGATCCCAGATTTGTCCCCGCGTTAGCACTGATAGTACCGACTTTTTGTTGGCCTTCTGGCGTTGACTGAACTTCGACAGCCGCAAAGCTGGCAAATGACATTGAGCTTAAAATCGCCGCAGCGATGAGGGTTTTTACGTTTTTCATAATAGTGGCCTTATGCAGATGAATGACGTCGCAAGCAATTACTTAACGATCGATAACTAAATGATAGATGTGATCTGGATCACATACAAGATATTTTTTATAACAATCATTAATTAATTTAAAAATCCTTAAATTTCAGTTAAATAGAAAGCAATTATTTTTATGGGATCTGGACTGGTGAACGGAGGTAATTATTTTTATAATAACCTTTCATTCACAGTCACCAGGTACAACGGCATCATGGCAACTGACTCAACACAATGTGTAAAAAAAAGCCGTGGCCGCCCAAAAGTGTTCGACAGGGATGCCGCGCTTGATAAGGCCATGAAATTGTTCTGGCAACACGGTTATGAAGCGACTTCTCTTGCGGACCTCGTCGAAGCGACCGGAGCCAAAGCGCCCACGCTATACGCGGAATTTACCAACAAAGAGGGGTTATTCCGCGCCGTACTCGACCGCTATATCGATCGTTTTGCCGCTAAGCATGAAGCACAGCTGTTTTGTGAAGAGAAAAGCGTGGAGTCTGCGCTGGCTGACTATTTTGCTGCCATCGCCAACTGCTTTACCAGCAAAGACACCCCGGCTGGCTGCTTTATGATCAACAACTGCACCACCCTCTCCCCGGATTCCGGAGATATCGCCAATACGCTGAAATCACGCCATGCGATGCAAGAGCGCACTTTGCAGCAGTTTTTATGTCAACGACAAGCGCGCGGGGAAATCCCGACCCACTGTGACGTGACGCATCTGGCAGAATTCCTTAATTGTATTATTCAGGGGATGTCGATCAGCGCACGCGAAGGTGCATCGCTGGAAAAACTGATGCAAATTGCCCGAACGACTTTGCGTTTATGGCCGGAACTGCTGAAATAAGTCGCAAAAAAAGCCCCTCAGCCTGAGCGAATGAGGGGCCAAATTGCAGAGTACAGCCTTGTTATACTTTGTTATTCAAAATCAGTTGCCCGTTACTATCTAGCGGGATCTGCGTACCCGGATCGCGGTCCATGCGGATTTTGCCCTGCTGATCGCCAATCTTATAGGTCACATCATAACCGAGCATTTTTTCTGACTTGTCATACACCGTTTTACAACGCTGTTGCGTAGTCGTGTAAGTATCGCTTTCCTGGAGAGAGCCCTGGATCTGGTTACCGGCATATCCACCACCCAGCGCCCCCACAACAGTGGCGACATCTTTACCACGACCGCCACCAAACTGATGCCCTATCACGCCGCCAGCAACAGCGCCGAGCACCGACCCGGTAATGCGATTTTCATCCTGCACCGGTCGACGATGGGTCACTGTGACGTTGCGACACTCCTGACGCGGTGTTTTAACCGTTTCCTTGATTGGGGTTGCAGAAACAACCTGAGCGTATTGCGGGCCACGTTCAAACACGTTCAGACTGGCCACTGCCGCTACGCCCAGCGCAGCTGCGACACCAATCCCGATACCCGCCAACATTGATTTATTCACGGGAACACCTCCTTCTTTGCAGTTATGCCAATCATGCAAGCGAAGGAGAAAAGCAGCTATCAGACAGAAGATGAAAAGCGCGGGAATGGCTGGAAATACTTAAGGATTCGGAGGAGTCTGAAGGAATGCCTGATGCGACGCTTAACGCGTCTTATCAGGCCTACCGCTCGTACCATTTGTCCAGGGCGGATAAGGCGTTTACGCCGCATCCGCCAGTGTACGTCGATTAATGCAACTTCAAACGCGGACGGATAACGCGGTTAATACTCCCCACCAGCATCATTAATCCAGTTTTAAAGTAACCATGCAGCGCAATCTGGTGCATTCGGTATAGCGAGATGTATACAAAGCGCGCAATTCGTCCTTCAATCATCATTGAGCCGCGCGTCAGGTTACCCATCAGGCTACCGACGGTGGAGAAGTTCGACAGCGATACCAGAGAACCGTGATCTTTATACTGATAATTTTTCAGCGGCTTACCGTTCATCTGCGCCAGAATGTTGTTCATTGCGCAGGTTGCCATCTGGTGTGCGGCCTGCGCACGCGGCGGAACAAAGCCCCCTTCCGGACGCGGGCATGACGCGCAGTCGCCAATAGCGTATATGTCTGGATCGCGGGTGGTTTGCAGCGTCGGTTCCACCACCAGCTGGTTGATACGGTTGGTTTCAAGACCACCGATATCTTTCAGGAAGTCTGGCGCTTTGATCCCGGCTGCCCATACCATCAGATCAGCCTCAATATATTCGCCATCTTTAGTATGCAGGCCGCCTTCATCAGCACTGGTGACCATGGTTTGCGTCAGCACGCGAACGCCAAGTTTCGTTAACTCATTATGAGCCGCAGCAGAGATACGTGGCGGTAATGCAGGCAAAATACGTTCGCCCGCTTCTACCAGCGTTACGTTCAGGGCTTCGTTGGTCAGACCTTTATAACCGTAGCTGTGCAGTTGCTTGACCGCGTTGTGCAATTCAGCGGAGAGTTCTACACCCGTCGCGCCGCCGCCGACTATCGCAATGTTCACTTTGCCATTCGCGCCCAGGTTGGCGGAGTATTTCAGGAACAGATTCAGCATCTCCTGGTGGAAGCGACGCGCCTGGTGCGGGTTATCGAGGAAAATGCAGTTCTCTTTGACACCTGGCGTATTGAAATCGTTGGAGGTGCTACCCAGCGCCATTACCAGGGTGTCATAGGCGATTTTACGTTCCGGAACCAGCAATTCACCTTTTTCGTCGCGCAGTTCTGCAATAGTGATTGTTTTCGCTTCACGATCAATATCAATGACGGAACCCAGCTGGAACTGGAAACCATGATTACGCGCATGGGCCAGATAGCTCAACGCATCAACGCCTTCATCAAGCGAGCCAGTCGCCACTTCGTGCAGCAGCGGTTTCCACAGGTGGCTGTGGTTACGATCGACCAGCGTGATTTTGGCTTTTTTCTTGCGTCCCAGCTTATGCCCCAGCTGTGTTGCCATTTCCAGCCCACCAGCACCGCCGCCGACAATCACAATTTTTTTCAATGGAGTAGTCAACGTGACCCCCTTAAATTTATTAACCAATTGTTAATTAATGGTTATTAACATAGCTCTTAATTAACAACAGGTTACAGCAATGAAAATGTTCTTCACTATTGAGAATAACATGAATGGTGCATTGGTCATACCAAAATTGATGTTAATCAAGTTTTGTTGCTGAAAAGATAGGCGACTTTACCGGGCGAGATCAAAAAACAGAGCTTATTGTTTATTATTTGAGCGAATTTATGAGAGTGGTATAGCGTGAGGGGTGTATGGAGGACGTTTGGTAGGCCTGATAAAATGCGCATCAGGTACCGGCAAGGTTACCTGATGCGACGAGGGCATTTACCCGAGGGTTTTGAACGCTTTAATGCGCTGCAAATGCGGGGAGATATTCTTGAATTTGTGCGTCTGCTCTTCGTCCCAGACAATCTCGTAATAATGATGCAGCTCTTCAGATGTCCGCTGGCTGTTAAGCGCTTCATCATTACGCGACAAAATCACCAGGCAACGATCGCGATTCTTCTCACGGAAGTTGGTCACACACTTAGTGGCAATATCGGCATACTCTTCCGGGCGATCAATCTTGCCTTCCATGTTCTCATAAGGGAACAAATTAGGGTTGAAGATCACCTGGCGGATGTCGCAAAGAAAACCAATCCGTTCCGCCCAGTATCCGCCCAGACCAACGCCGCAAATCAGCGGACGCTCGTCGACGTTCAGCTGCAACATTTTGTCCACTTCTTTAAGCAGATGCTGCATATCATGTTTCGGATGCCGCGTACTGTAGCTTATCAAGCGTACATCCGGGTCAATAAACTGCAATTGTAAGACTTTCTCGTGGTTACCCGGACTGTTAGAGTCAAAACCGTGTAAATAGATAATCATCGCTTCCTCACATAAGCCAGGGTTAGTGACCTGCTTTCTCTTCCTGCCAGCGTTCATGTAACTGATTCAGACGGGCGCTGATCGCTTTCCAGCGAGCCGAGTCCATCAGTTCCTGTCGCGAAAATGAACCTTTATGATACAAACGTGTAACACGTTCTGCCTTGATCGGTGACAGATTATCTAACACGCTGACGGCCCCTTTACGATTATTGCAGACCAGGATCATATCGCAACCCGCGTCCAGTGATGCCTGCCCGCGTTCGGCATAACTGCCCATAATTGCGGCACCTTCCATCGATAAATCGTCAGAGAAAATCACGCCATCAAAACCCAGTTCCTGACGCAAAACGGTTTTCAGCCAGTAGGGAGAACCGCTCGCCGGACGCGGATCGACATCACTGTAGATCACATGCGCAGGCATAATGGCGTCGAGTTTATTCTCGCGGATTAAGGAACTGAAGACCGACATATCTTTAGCGCGAATCTCCGCTTGCGGACGTGGGTCACACGGTGTTTCTTTGTGTGAGTCTGCCGTTACTGCACCGTGTCCTGGGAAGTGTTTCCCGGTAGTTTTCATTCCGGCTTCATGCATACCATCAATAAACCGGCTGGCAATTGCCAGGGCTTTTTCGGGATCGGCATGATAAGAACGCTCGCCAATCGCCGCGCTGATATGCCCGACGTCCAGCACTGGCGCAAAGCTGATATCAATATCCATAGCAATCATTTCGCTGGCCATCAACCAACCTGCCTCTTGCGCCAGTTTTCCGCCTTCTTCCATTCCCAACAGCGCAGCGAATGATTGTGCCGCTGGCAAGCGGGTAAAACCTTCACGAAAACGCTGCACGCGTCCACCTTCCTGATCTACCGCCACCACCAGATGATTGCGCGAAGCTGCGCGGATCTGTCGCACCAGTTCACGTAACTGGGCAGGATCATGATAGTTACGCGTAAAGAGAATCAGCCCTCCCACCAGCGGATGCGCCAGTATTTCACGCTCTTCCGCGTCCAGTTCGTAACCTTCGACATCCAACATTACTGGACCCACACTGCTCTCCTTATTGTTTTATTAATAGCTGCCGCCAGGTGTCATCGGCCAGCCTGATAAATTGTTGATCGCCGGTTTGTCCCCAGCGGTACTCAAACCACCCTGCTTTGAGCATCAGCAGCCAGGGAAACCATCGCCTGACCTGACGCCATAATTGCGCCGGGTAAATCTTCGCGCGAGTGGCATAGTCATTGACCAATTGCCGGTGCTGGTCAGTATTTTCCACCCACACCGCCGCCAGTTCCAGCGCGATATCACCATCTCCGGCATACTCCCAGTCGATGAGTTTTAACCCTGACGCGCTATGCACTAAATTTCCGGCGTGGACATCCATATGCAATGGACTTAAGCGTAAAGGCCGTGGTTCCCGCGCTTTGCGCAGACGTTTTAACCTTCGCAGCCAACCCACTGTCCGCCGCGCCGGATCGCTTTGCTGCCAGTACAGTTCCAGTAACGGCAACAGCGTTATTCGCCAGCCAAAACGCGGTTGTTGATGTAGATAATACAGCAAGCCTGCCAGTTCGTTGGTATCCGGCAAATACGTTTTTACCTCGCCGGGCAGATAGTCGACCACCATCCAGTCACGGAGATATAAATGCGGCTTCGGTGCAATGCATGCGGGTAGTTGTGATAAAGCCCGATACTGGCGCAAGAACGCGAACCGCGGCGCATCAGGATCGTGCGGCTGACGCACAACAAAACGCTGGCCCTGATGTTCAATGAGAAAACTCCCGCCACTAAGCCCACTATTAAACGTCGTGACGGGATGAAACTGCGGGAAAAAGCGCGACAGCAATTCGTCGCGCGTGATGGGATTATTGCTGCGAAACGGCACCTTTACCTGACCAGATAATTTCGCCCGTCTGCACCAGCATCAGCTGCATTTGTAGGGTCGGAGCGTTAACGTTGCCAGAGGCGCTGGAGTACAGCACGTAATGAGCGCCGACATTGCGGGCAATGCCTATGGCTTTACTACGGGTGCCTAAACTGTCCTGCGGCGACAAACCTAACTGTTGCTTTGCCATCGACAGCTGCTGGGCGGAAACCAGGGTAAATTTACCGTTATTAGCCAGCGCATTTCGCAGCGTTTCGGTCGCTTCTGCGGCATTCAGCGAACCGTTAGTACGGTTGTTAACGCTATCAACCAGCAGGACGCTACCCGCAGTCACGCCGTCAGCCCCAAGCATCTTACTGACCATCGGCTGCATTGCGCCATTCCAGTCATAATGGCGAATATGCGGCGCAGGCGGCGCCGTTTGATCTTCGTGCTCAATTGGGCCTGGCTGCTGCGGTATCGTCGGCACCGATGGCACTGTGGGGACAGGCTGTTGCGGCTCGGCTGGTTGTTCCGGCGCTGGTTTCACTTCTTCTACCGGCGCAGGTTCACGTTGCCCCACACACCCGGCGAGAAACATCGCCAGCGCGGTAATCAAGGCGTAGCGACTCATTTTTGTCATCAAGATTCACCCCTTACAAATATAGATAAAGTCTGACTTTGTGCGCCCCCAGAAAATTGGCGCTGCCGTACAGCGTTACCGCCGAATGCGCGGGAATGGTAACGCTGCGTGGCCTTTCCAGAGGATGCATCTCCAGCCCTCTGGCGTCATACCAGTAAAAACGATAATGAACGGTAACGGGTTCTTGCCTTTCGTTATAAAGCGTTGAGGATGCTGAAGGTTGAATATCAGACGCCGAAAGGACGGGCTTTTCTGCACTGATGCCCGCAGCCAATAAAGATGACTCCATCACCAGCGATTGCTCATCATTCACCGGAATTTCCGGATGTGAACGACAGCCCACCAGCACTAACAACGCCAGAGACACCAGCCCAAAGCATCCTTTTCTCATCGTTACAGACCTTTATGCGCCAGCATTGGTCCCAGCGGACGGCCACCCAACAAGTGCATATGGATGTGGTAAACCTCTTGTCCGCCGTGGCGGTTGGTGTTCATGATCAGACGATAGCCATCTTCGGCAATACCTTCTTGCTCAGCAATTTTTGCCGCTACGGTGATCATGCGTCCCAGCGCCTGCTCATGCTCAGCAGACACGTCGTTCACAGTTGGAATGAGGATATTTGGAATGATCAGAATATGCGTTGGCGCTTGCGGCGAAATATCGCGAAACGCCGTTACCAGATCATCCTGGTAGACGATATCGGAGGGGATCTCACGACGAATAATTTTGCTAAATATAGTTTCTTCTGCCACGACATTTTCCTTTTTCAAATAGCCATGCGTTGCGCCATGCTACGCCGCGCCACACTGCGAGTATAGAGTATGGTCGAGTTAAACCTGCTCTTTCAACCTTAACTCACGATTTCTTAAGCAAAAAATCGTTTTGCTGCCGTATATATCGCCATTATTCCCATTTCTGCCTGCGAATGCGCTGAAAAGACATTCTCTGTTTGGTTTACACGTCAAATATGAATGCGTATATTTCTCATTTGCATTTACATGCAAAATTATTCGCACACTAAATATAACCGCTCATCACCCTCCTCCGGCATGAGCCTGACGACAACATAAACCAAGAGATTTCAGATGCTTTCAACACAATTTAACAGGGATAATCAACATCAAACCACCTCCAAACCGTCACTGCTTGCCGCCTGCATAGCACTGGCACTCTTACCTTCCGCCGCTTTTGCTGCACCAGCCACTGAAGAAACGGTGATTGTTGAGGGTTCAGCCACTACTCCAGTTGATGACGAAAATGATTACAGCGTAACGTCTACCTCTGCGGGTACCAAAATGCAGATGACTCAACGTGATATACCTCAGTCGGTCACTATTGTTAGCCAGCAGCGGATGGAAGATCAGCAGTTACAAACGCTGGGCGAAGTGATGGAAAACACACTGGGGATCAGCAAAAGTCAGGCGGATTCCGATCGTGCTCTTTATTATTCCCGCGGATTCCAGATTGATAACTATATGGTTGATGGTATCCCCACCTATTTTGAATCGCGCTGGAATCTGGGCGACGCACTTTCTGATATGGCACTGTTTGAACGCGTAGAAGTAGTGCGTGGCGCGACAGGACTCATGACCGGGACGGGTAATCCATCTGCGGCAATTAATATGGTTCGAAAACACGCGACCAGTCGTGAATTTAAAGGCGATGTCTCGGCGGAATACGGTAGCTGGAACAAAGAACGGTATGTGGCGGATTTACAAAGCCCACTCACCGAAGATGGTAAAATCCGCGCGCGAATTGTCGGCGGCTACCAGAATAACGACTCATGGCTGGACCGCTACAACAGTGAAAAGACCTTCTTCTCCGGCATTGTTGATGCTGATTTAGGCGATCTTACGACGCTTTCAGCCGGTTACGAATATCAGCGCATTGATGTTAATAGCCCAACCTGGGGCGGTTTACCGCGCTGGAATACTGATGGCAGCAGCAACAGTTACGATCGCGCACGCAGTACCGCACCTGACTGGGCGTACAACGATAAAGAGATCAACAAGGTCTTTATGACCCTGAAGCAGCGGTTTGCTGATACCTGGCAAGCGACACTGAATGCCACCCACTCCGAAGTCGAATTTGACAGCAAAATGATGTATGTCGATGCCTATGTAAACAAAGCGGATGGTATGCTGGTTGGGCCATACAGTAATTATGGACCTGGCTTTGATTATGTCGGCGGCACCGGTTGGAACAGCGGCAAACGTAAAGTTGATGCGCTGGATTTGTTCGCTGACGGTAGTTATGAATTGTTTGGTCGTCAGCACAATCTAATGTTTGGTGGCAGTTACAGCAAACAAAACAATCGTTACTTCAGTTCATGGGCCAACATCTTCCCGGATGAAATTGGCAGTTTCTACAACTTTAATGGCAATTTCCCACAAACCGACTGGTCACCACAGAGCCTGGCGCAGGACGATACCACACATATGAAATCGTTATATGCTGCCACTCGTGTCACCCTTGCCGATCCGCTGCATCTGATCCTCGGCGCTCGTTATACCAACTGGCGGGTTGATACGCTGACTTACAGCATGGAGAAAAACCACACCACGCCTTATGCTGGTCTGGTGTTTGACATCAATGACAACTGGTCGACCTACGCCAGCTATACCTCTATTTTCCAGCCGCAAAATGATCGTGACAGTTCAGGCAAATATCTGGCTCCAATCACCGGTAACAACTACGAGCTGGGTCTGAAATCGGACTGGATGAATAGCCGTCTGACCACCACGTTAGCCATCTTCCGTATTGAGCAGGATAATGTCGCTCAGTCCACCGGTACACCTATCCCCGGCAGCAACGGCGAAACCGCCTATAAAGCGGTGGATGGGACAGTCAGTAAAGGTGTGGAATTTGAACTCAACGGCGCAATTACCGACAACTGGCAGCTGACGTTTGGCGCAACGCGCTATATTGCAGAGGATAACGAAGGAAACGCCGTTAATCCTAATCTGCCACGCACCACGGTTAAAATGTTCACCAGCTACCGGTTGCCTGTCATGCCAGAGTTGACGGTCGGCGGTGGTGTTAACTGGCAAAATCGCGTGTATACCGACACCGTGACACCGTATGGCACCTTCCGCGCCGAGCAAGGTAGCTACGCGCTGGTGGATCTCTTCACCCGCTACCAGGTGACGAAAAACTTCTCGTTACAGGGGAACGTCAATAACCTGTTCGACAAAACCTACGATACCAACGTGGAAGGTTCTATCGTCTACGGCGCACCGCGTAATTTCAGCATTACCGGCACGTATCAATTCTGAATAACACCTGTAAAAAAGGCAGCCATCCGGCTGCCTTAGTCTCCCCAACGTCTTACGGATTAGTGGTTACGGATGTACTCATCCATCTCGGTTTTCAGGTTATCGGATTTAGTACCGAAAATCGCCTGAACACCAGAACCAGCAACCACTACGCCCGCTGCGCCCAGTTTCTTCAGGCCAGGCTGATCCACTTTAGACACATCAGCAACGCTGACGCGCAGACGGGTAATACATGCGTCGAGGTTAGTAATGTTTTCTTTACCACCAAATGCAGCAACCAGAGCCGGTGCCATTTCGCTGGTACCAGTCGCTTTTGCATCTTCAGTCGCATCTTCACGACCCGGCGTTTTCAGATCCAGTGCTTTAATCAGCACGCGGAAGATGGTGTAGTAAACAATCGCATAACCGATACCGACGATCGGGAACAGCCACAGTTTGCTGCTGTTACCAGACAGAACGATGAAGTCGATCAGACCGTGCGAGAACGACGTACCGTCACGCATCCCCAAAAGAATACAGATTGGGAATGCCAGGCCTGCCAGAATCGCGTGGATGATGTACAGGATCGGCGCAACGAACATGAAGGAGAACTCGATCGGCTCGGTGATACCGGTCAGAAACGAGGTCAGCGCCGCGGAGATCATAATACCGCCCACTTTCGCGCGGTTTTCTGGTTTAGCAGAGTGCCAGATAGCAATTGCGGCAGCTGGCAGACCGTACATTTTGAACAGGAAGCCACCAGACAGTTTACCCGCAGTCGGGTCACCCGCCATATAACGCGGAATGTCGCCGTGGAAAACCTGACCTGCTGCGTTGGTGTATTCACCAATTTGCATCTGGAAAGGTACGTTCCAGATGTGGTGCAGACCAAACGGTACCAGGCAACGTTCGATGAAACCGTAAATGCCAAACGCAACTACCGGGTTCTGGTAAGCAGCCCACTGAGAGAAGGTCTGGATTGCAGAACCAATCGGCGGCCAAATGAAGGACAGCACAACGCCAGTAAAGATGGCAGCCAGGCCAGAAATGATCGGCACAAAGCGTTTGCCGGCAAAGAAGCCAAGATACTCAGGCAGCTTAATACGGTAGAAACGGTTAAACATATACGCTGCAATCGCACCGGAGATAATCCCTCCGAGTACGCCAGTATCCGCCAGGTGTTTAGAGGCGATTTCTTCAGCAGGTAAATGCAGTACCAGTGGCGCAACCACGGCCAT
Organism: Escherichia sp. WS1265; assembly: GCF_046487585.1. Taxonomy (NCBI): domain Bacteria; kingdom Pseudomonadati; phylum Pseudomonadota; class Gammaproteobacteria; order Enterobacterales; family Enterobacteriaceae; genus Escherichia; species Escherichia sp. WS1265. The sequence goes on along the minus strand of NZ_JBJQJE010000004.1, from coordinate 147,956 downwards.
GGTTTTAACCATGATGCCATAGGCAACAACTGCAGCCAGCGCGGATACGCCATCGTTATTGGTAAAGCCGAGGGCGACACCGATCGCAAAAATCAGTGGCATGTTTGCAAAGACGGAACCGCCTGCTTCTGCCATAACATGCGATACAACGGCGGGCAGCCAGCTGAAATTCGCGGAACCGACGCCCAGCAGAATACCTGCGATAGGCAGTACGGATACCGGCAGCATCAGCGATTTACCGACCTTTTGCAGGTTAGCAAATGCATTCTTAAACATAATTGAGAGTGCTCCTGAGTATGGGTGCTTTTTTACGTTCTCACGCGTGGCAAGGGGGGAGAGCCTCGCCGTATACAGGGCATCTAAGCGCCCTTTATTTATTACACAGAGTAAAATAATTCAGTGCCAATTTGTTTGACGGCTATCACGTTTCAACTTCAGATCATTGGAGAAGTTGCACATTTTGACAAAACATATGTCACAATATTTCAAACGTGGTTATTCACCGCCCAATTTTAGGCGGTGAACTTTACTCGTTTTAGCCATTAATTACGAGCTTTAAAAAAACTCATTCAACGGATGGATTGAAGGCGGGAAGCATCGATGTGAAACAGACGGGCGAAGTTATCGGTGGTTACCTGCGCCAGTTCTTCAACGGCAACACCTTTCAACACAGCCATGTATTCTGCAACGTCACGAACCATCGCAGGTTGATTCTCTTTTCCTCGATGCGGCACCGGCGCAAGGTAAGGTGAGTCAGTTTCCACCAGTAACCGATCCAGGGGGACATAACGCGCAGCATCGCGCAGTTGCTCCGCATTACGGAAGGTCACAATGCCGGAAAAGGAGATGTAAAATCCGAGATCCAGTAATTTACCCGCCGTTTCTCTGTCCTCTGTAAAACAGTGTAGTACGCCACCGCAATCCGTCACTTTTTCTTCGCGCAGAATTGCCAGCGTATCGGCGCGGGCGTCACGGGTATGGACGATAACCGGCTTGTTCAGTTCACGACCAATCTGGATATGATGAATGAAGGACTCTTGCTGACGTACTTTAGTTTCCGGTGTGTAATAATAATCCAGACCGGTTTCACCCAGCGCTACAACACCCTCTTCTGCCGCCAGACGGCGTAAATCTTCTACATCGTAGGGATCATTCTGGTTGAGTGGATGCACGCCACAAGAAAATACGACGTTGTCACGTTCGCCTACCAGATCCCGCATATGTAAATAACCTGGTAATGTTGTGGCGACTGCCAGACAAAATTTCACATCGCGTGCGGCGGCTTTCGCCAGAACGTCATCCACGTCCTTATGCAAAGATTCATAATCCAGACCATCGAGATGGCAGTGTGAGTCGACTAAAAACATGATGTCTCTCTTAAAGATGAGGAACCGGTAGCACAACGCCCGGTTGCAGGTAATGCTCAATACGCAGTAAAAGATCGGTGATGAGAAGCTCGCGGTTGATGCCTGTGACAGACATTAACTGTTCACGAATGTGGCAAACATCCCCCAGTATAGCCTGCAGGCGCGAGGGAGAAAGATGGTTTGCCAGTTCGACGACTAGTCCCGGCACATCAACATTGGTCACCTGCGCAGCGCCATGATGGCGTTTTAGCGCATCCATCAGCAACGTTGCCAGCCAGTGTAAACGCGCCGGAGCTTGTTCATGATTAAGGGCCGCTAGCAGCGAATACCAGTCGCCCGATTGCACGCTATATGCCAGCGCCTGACACAATGTTTCACGAGCCTGCCAGTTATCTCCCTGAAACAACGCCAGTGCCGCGCCAGGCGAACCGGCGCTTAAGCGCAATGCGGCAAGTAGTGCATCCTGTGACATTGTCACTTCGCGTGAAAGCCAGGTCACGGCGTACTGTTCCGGCGGCGGCGCAAGGTAATGTAACCGACAACGACTACGTAATGTTGCCAGTAAACGTTCTGGCTCGCGGGTAGCAAGGAAAAACCACGTTTCTGCTGGTGGCTCTTCAAGCGTTTTCAGCAATGCGTTAGCCGCGGCGTCGGTTAGTAAGGCAGCATCGGTTACCCAGACAACTTTCGCACCACCTAAGCGTGCGTGCTCATTCAGCTTTTCGGTGACCTCACGTACCGCATCAATGCCCAGCGTATTTTTCCCTTTTTCGGGAGCCAGGGTGTAGTAATCGGGATGCGTGCCAGCCTGCATCAACTGACATCCACGACAGTGACCGCAACTTTTGTGGCCCTGCGGTTGTTGGCAGAGTAAATAACGGCTCAGGGCGTAGATTAAAGCATCATCGCCCATGCCCGGTAACGCCTGAATGAGCAGCGCATGGTGACCTCTTCCGGCCTGATAGCTGGCTACCAGTTTTTCGAAATCAGGTCGTAACCATGGATACCATCTCATGCGTCCGACTCCTTCACCCAGTTGGTCACGGTAGTGCGGATTGCATCCATCACGGCCTCCAGCGGCTGGGTGGCATCAATGGTATGAATGCTTTTATCTTGTGCTGCCAGTTCCAGATAGCGGGCGCGGGTGCGATTAAAGAAATCGAAAGACTCTTGCTCAATACGATCCAGCTCGCCGCGCGCACGCGCGCGTTTTAAGCCAACTTCCGGGGTAACATCGAGATAGAGCGTTAAGTCGGGGCGAAAATCCCCGAGAACAGCATCACGCAATGTTGCCAGCATATGTTGGTCAATACCACGTCCGCCGCCCTGATACGCCTGAGTGGAGAGATCGTGGCGATCGCCAATCACCCAAGTGCCGTTAGCCAGCGCAGGTTTGATGACCGTTTCTACCAGTTGAACGCGCGCGGCATAAAACATCAGAACTTCGGCTTTATCGGTAATGACTTCATCGCCTACCGATTTGATATCCAGCACCAGGCTTCTTAACTTTTCGGCAAGTTGCGTACCGCCAGGTTCCCGAGTGAAAACCATGTCGCGGATACCCAGTTGCTCGAGCGTCTCAACCACCACGTTACGCGCGGTAGTTTTGCCTGCGCCTTCCAGCCCCTCAATGACGATATACTTACTGCGCATTTTTTTCCTTAAGCACTTTCAGATAATCCTGCACAGACTTGTTATGACTGGCAAGATTGGTATTAAACGTGTGACCACCTTTACCATCGGCCACAAAATAGAGATACGGCGTTTTTGCCGGATGCGCAGCAGCCTTCAGCGAATCCGCCCCCGGCGTCGCTATCGCACCTGGAGGCAAACCGGTAATGGTATAGGTGTTATACGCTGTCGGCGTTTCCAGGTCTGCACGAGAAAGTTTGCCATTATAACGCTCTCCCATCCCGTAAATCACGGTCGGGTCGGTCTGCAGGCGCATACCAATGCGTAAACGGTTGATAAATACCGAGGCAACCTGATCGCGTTCACTGGCAACGGCGGTTTCTTTTTCGATAATTGATGCCATCGTCACCAGCTGGTTCTTATCTTTATAAGGCAGACCGTCCGCACGCCCTTCCCAGGCGCTATCGACCGCTTTCACCATTTTCTTGTGCGCTCGCTTGAGTAACGCGACATCGGTGGTATTGGCGGTATACATCCAGGTGTCTGGCCAGAACCAACCTTCAATCCACTCCGGGTTTTCCAGTTCAAGTGCCTGCGCTACGGTGGCGTACTTATCGTCGCTCAGCGTGTGCTTGATATACGGAGCCTCACGCAATTGCTTGAGGTAGTCGCTCAGACGCATCCCTTCTACCAGTCGCAGCGGGAACTGTGCTTCTTTACCGCTTTCCAACAATTTCAGCATCTCGCGCACGGTCATCTGCGGTGTAAAGCGGTAAGTCCCGGCTTTAAAGTGAGAAAGATCCGGTTCGATACGCAGCAGCCATTGAAAAACCCGTGGGCGATTGATGATCTTATCGGCGTAAAGCTGTTCACCGAGCGCCAGACGTCCGGTCCCTGGCTTCAGGGTAAATATCGTCTCTTCTTTGATAAGCAATTTGCTGTCGGCAAGATGGCGAACCTTCCAGACGCCCACACCAGCGGCGATACCCAGTACCACCAGCAATAATAAGATAATCAATAACACTTTTTTCATGACTAATTCGGGCGCTCACAAAGTGGGGCTAAATATTCATATAACGTTGCTGACGAAAAGGAGACATCGCCACAGGCACGTACGGGCATCACTGGCATTAACGCATTACAAATAACCATCTCATCTGCCTGCAACGCCTCTTCCAGAGTGGCTTGCACTTCGACAAGCTGATAAGAGGATTGTGCCAGTAAACGGATACAGAATTGTCGCATAATGCCGTTAACACCTGCCTGATCCAGTCGCGGCGTATAAACTACGTTGCCCTTCCGCCAGAACAAATTAGCCGCACAGCATTCCGTAACCCACCCTTCGCTGTCAAGGACCAGCGCCTCATCAGCGTTTGTCTGCTCAAGATGAGAGCGGATCAATACTTGCTCAAGCCGATTAAGATGTTTAATACCTGCAAGATGAGGATTGCGCCCCAGCCGCACCGGGCTTAGCGCCAACGTCATCCCTTCGTTACGCAAACGGTCGTAATGTGCAGGATAAGCCGTAACGGAGAGAATCCGCGTTGCCGGTCCACTGTTCAATGTGCTGTACCCTCGCCCGCCACTACCGCGACTGATCACGACTTTCAGTACACCATTTTGCTGTTCTGCTGCCAGCGTTTTCATCTCTTGTTCAAGCTGAGGCCAGAAGTCACAGGAAATCATCAACCGCTGACAAGCATCCTGTAGTCGCTGGATATGCGCCGATAACAAACTGACTTTACCGTCGATAACTCTGGCGGTGGTAAAACAACCATCACCAAACTGCGTTGCCCGATCGCTTACTGCCAGCGATTCCTGCTTATGACCGTTAATTAAGAACATACCGGCTCCTTATCAGAGAATTGTTAGTGTGGCAGCATGTTCACTACGGAACAAGTCGGAATAAAAGCTAAGAAAAAAGGCCCGCAAGCGGACCTTTTATAAGGGTGGAAAATGACAACTTAGATCTTTTTAAAGATCAAAGAACCATTAGTGCCACCGAAGCCGAAGGAGTTACACAGCGTGTATTCCATTCCGCTGACCTGACGCGCTTCGTACGGTACGAAATCCAGATCGCAACCTTCATCCGGGTTATCCAGGTTAATGGTTGGCGGAACAGCCTGATCGCGCAGCGCCAGGATGGAGTAGATAGATTCTACTGCACCCGCCGCACCTAACAGGTGACCGGTCATAGATTTCGTGGAGCTTACCAACACACGGCTTGCAGCTTCACCGAAGATGGTTTTCACCGCCTGCGCTTCAGCTTTATCGCCAGCCGGAGTAGAAGTACCGTGTGCGTTAACGTAGCCAATCTGACTCGCTTCAATGCCTGCATCACGCAAAGCATTTGCCATTGCCAGAGCTGCGCCTGCGCCATTTTCTGGCGGTGACGTCATATGATAAGCATCGCTACTCATACCAAAGCCGACGAGTTCAGCGTAAATTTTCGCACCGCGTTTTTTCGCGTGTTCGTACTCTTCAAGTACCAGCATACCGGCACCATCGCCCAGTACGAAACCATCACGCTCTTTATCCCACGGGCGGCTCGCCGCTTGTGGGTTATCATTGCGGGTAGATAATGCACGTGCCGCGCCAAAACCACCAACGCCCAGCGGCGTACTGGCTTTCTCTGCGCCACCTGCAACCATCACGTCAGCATCGCCATACGCGATAATACGCGCAGCATGGCCAATGTTGTGCACGCCGGAAGTACAGGCGGTCGCGATAGAGATGCTTGGGCCACGCAGGCCATACATGATAGTCAGATGACCTGCCACCATGTTCACAATCGTTGACGGAACGAAGAATGGGCTGATCTTACGTGGACCACCGTTCATCAGAGATGTGTGGTTTTCTTCGATCAGTCCGAGGCCGCCAATCCCGGAGCCAATTGCGGCACCAATGCGGGTTGCGTTCTCTTCCGTTATTTCAAGGCCAGAATCCTGCATGGCCTGAACGCCAGCGACAATTCCATATTGAATGAAGGCATCCATCTTGCGCTGTTCTTTGCGCGAGATAATGTCCTCACAGTTAAAATCCTTTACTAAGCCAGCAAATTTCGTTGCATAGGCGCTAGTATCGAAATGGTCGATTAGGCTGATGCCACTCTGACCGGCAAGCAGAGCTTTCCAGGTAGACTCTACGGTATTGCCGACAGGAGACAACATGCCCAGTCCGGTCACAACTACACGACGCTTAGACACGTTTGTCCTCCAGGGAGGGAAAAAATGATTCTAGTGGGACAAAAAGATAAAACTCAGGCGGTCGAACGACCGCCTGGAGATGTTCACTTACGCCTGGTGGCCGTTGATGTAATCAATGGCAGCCTGAACGGTGGTGATTTTCTCAGCTTCTTCGTCCGGAATCTCAGTATCAAACTCTTCTTCCAGAGCCATTACCAGCTCAACGGTGTCAAGAGAATCCGCGCCCAGGTCTTCAACGAAAGAAGCATTGTTGGTAACTTCTTCCTGCTTAACGCCCAGCTGTTCGCCGATAATTTTCTTAACGCGTTCTTCGATAGTGCTCATACTCTTAAATTTCCTATCAAAACTCGCTTTCGCGATGGTTTTCGTAGTGTATAAAATGTTGAAAAATTTGCAACTAAATCCCGGCAGGTCTTACCACGATTTTACGTTATTTTGAGGCCTTACCCCCCAATAACGCAAATCATTTTGCACTAATTATTACTCATAACCACGCAGACTGCGCGCAACATGAGCATTTTGTGCAAATCGCGGTCAGACCATGTACATCCCGCCGTTCACATGCAAAGTTTCACCCGTGATGTAAGCTGCTTCGTCGGATGCCAGGAATGCAACCGCGTTGGCGATTTCCTGTGCGCCGCCGAGGCGACCCGCAGGAACCTGCGCCAGGATACCCGCACGCTGGTCATCGCTCAGCGCACGTGTCATGTCCGTTTCAATAAAGCCCGGAGCAACAACGTTTACAGTAATACCGCGTGACGCAACTTCGCGCGCCAGTGATTTACTGAAGCCGATCAAGCCCGCTTTCGCCGCAGCGTAGTTGGCCTGACCGCCATTTCCCATGGTACCAACCACAGAACCGATAGTGATAATACGACCATGACGCTTTTTCATCATAGCGCGCATTACCGCTTTTGACAGACGGAAAACAGATGAAAGGTTGGTTTCGATAATATCGTTCCACTCTTCATCTTTCATTCGCATTAACAGGTTATCACGAGTGATACCGGCATTATTGACCAGGATATCCACTTCACCAAATTCTGCGCGAATTTTTTCCAGAACAGATTCGATAGATGCCGGGTCGGTCACATTCAACATCAGACCTTTGCCGTTGGCACCTAAATAATCACTGATCGCCTGAGCGCCATTTTCACTGGTCGCAGTGCCAATAACTTTCGCGCCACGGGCTGCGAGCGTTTCAGCAATTGCGCGGCCAATTCCGCGGCTTGCACCGGTTACCAGTGCGATTTTTCCTTCAAAACTCATGATTTTCCTCTTTTAAAGCTCGAGCGCCGCTGCCATCGCTGAAGGTTCGTTCAGCGCCGAGGCGGTCAGGGTGTCGACAATGCGTTTCGTCAGGCCTGTAAGCACTTTGCCCGGGCCGACTTCATAGAGATGTTCTACGCCTTGCGCTGCCATGTATTCAACAGACTTCGTCCACTGAACCGGGTTATACAACTGACGTACCAGTGCGTCACGGATGGCATCACCATTGGTTTCGCATTTCACATCAACGTTATTCACAACAGGAACTGTTGGTGCGTTAAAGGTGATTTTCGCTAATTCTACTGCCAGTTTGTCGGCTGCTGGTTTCATCAGCGCACAGTGAGACGGTACGCTCACTGGTAACGGCAGAGCGCGTTTTGCGCCCGCAGCTTTACAGGCAGCGCCAGCACGCTCAACTGCTTCTTTATGACCGGCAATAACCACCTGTCCCGGAGAGTTAAAGTTTACCGGAGAAACGACCTGACCTTCTGCAGCTTCTTCACACGCTTTCGCAATAGACGCATCATCCAGACCGATGATTGCCGCCATAGCGCCCGTGCCTTCCGGTACGGCTTCTTGCATGAACTTGCCGCGCATCTCAACCAGACGCACCGCATCAGCGAAATCAATCACACCAGCGCAAACCAGCGCGGAGTATTCCCCCAGGCTGTGACCAGCCATCATTGCCGGTGCTTTACCGCCCTGCTGCTGCCATACGCGATACAGCGCAACAGATGCAGTCAACAGCGCTGGCTGGGTTTGCCAGGTTTTATTCAGTTCTTCAGCCGGCCCCTGCTGGGTCAGCGCCCACAGGTCGTAGCCCAGCGCCGCAGAAGCTTCAGCAAACGTTTCTTCGACAATTGGATAGCTCGCCGCCATATCAGCCAGCATTCCAACGGTTTGAGAACCCTGTCCAGGGAACACAAATGCAAATTGCGTCATGTTTTAATCCTTATCCTAGAAACGAACCAGCGCGGAGCCCCAGGTGAATCCACCGCCAAAGGCTTCAAGCAGAACCAACTGCCCCGGCTTAATGCGCCCGTCGCGTACAGCTTCATCCAGAGCGCACGGGACAGAGGCCGCAGAGGTATTACCGTGGCGATCCAGCGTCACCACGACATTGTCCATCGACATGCCGAGTTTTTTCGCCGTTGCACTGATAATACGCAGGTTAGCCTGATGCGGAACCAGCCAGTCCAGTTGAGAACGGTCAAGATTATTCGCCGCCAGCGTCTCATCAACGATGTGCGCCAGTTCCGTTACCGCAACCTTGAAGACTTCGTTGCCCGCCATCGTCAGATGAATTGAATTCTCTGGATTTACGCGGTCGGCGTTTGGCAGCGTCAGCAATTCACCATAACTACCGTCGGCATGCAGATGGGTGGAAATGATTCCCGGCTCTTCAGAGGCAGCCAGCACCGCAGCGCCCGCGCCATCGCCAAAAATAATAATAGTCCCACGATCTGTTGGATCGCAGGTGCGCGCCAGTACATCGGAACCGACGACCAGAGCATACTTCACCGCCCCAGATTTCACGTATTGATCGGCTACGCTTAATGCATAGGTGAAACCTGCGCAGGCTGCTGCAACGTCAAATGCCGGGCAACCTTTAATGCCCAGCATGCTTTGAATCTGACAAGCTGCGCTCGGGAAAGCGTGCGTAGCAGAAGTCGTTGCCACAACGATCAGGCCAATCTGGTCTTTCTCAATGCCCGCCATCTCAATTGCGCGTGTCGCCGCTTCAAAGCCCATGGTTGAAACGGTTTCGTTTGGCGCGGCAATGTGGCGTTCGCGGATACCGGTACGAGTGACAATCCACTCGTCAGAGGTGTCCACCATTTTTTCCAAATCGGCGTTTGTCCGCACTTGTTCGGGCAGATAGCTGCCAGTACCAATAATCTTCGTATACATGTACGCTCAGTCACTTTTCGGTTATATACCGTCACTTGCAAACTGCGAGTTCGCTGGCAGCGTCCTGCTACCGCAGAGTTCCGCTTTTGCCACCGTCCAGCAGCTCAAAACCAGCTGGGTATACAGATTCCAGGCGAGCGGCAATTCGCTGAGGAACTTGTCGCTGCACCGCCTGCACTGCCTGTTCAATCGCGACCGCAAAAGCTCGCTGATTGGCTGCACCATGACTTTTTATCACCGTGCCGCGCAATCCTAACAGACAGGCGCCGTTATACTGGTCGGGGTTGAGGTGACTGAATCGCCTCGTCAGGCTCTTTTGTAGCCAACGCTTTAATAACAGTAGCCACCACGACCGTTTTTTCCCTTCACCCTGAGATTTCAGCAGAGAAAGGAACATCCTGACAACACCTTCCATCGTCTTTAATGTGACATTTCCTGTAAAGCCATCACAAACCAGCACATCTGTCTTGCCAGTTAACAACTCATTGGCTTCAAGATAGCCGATATAATTGATAGAAGGGATTGTTTTAAGCACCGCTGAGGCATCCCGAATACTGTCGAGACCCTTTACTTCTTCTTCACCAATATTGAGCAACGCCACGCGAGGATTGGGAATTTCCACCACCTCTTCAGCCAGAACTGAGCCCATAATGGCAAATTGCACTAACATTGTGCTGTCACAATCGACGTTGGCCCCTAAATCGAGGACCACCGTTTTGCCCTTTTGCTGATGCGGTAATACCGTCACCAGCGCCGGACGCTCAATCCCCTCCAGGGGCTTGAGTAATAATTTTGCCAGCCCCATCAGCGCCCCGGTATTACCGGCACTAACACAGGCTTGCGCTCGACCTTCTTTCACCAGCTCCAGGGCCACGCGCATTGAACTCCCACGACTGGCGCGGATAGCTTGCGAAGGCCGGGCATCACTGGCGATAACTGACTGCGCAGGAATAATCTGCAGACGCGAACGTTGTTCAAAGTCAGCTTTAGCAAGTAATGGCGTGATGGCGTCGGGATTGCCGACTAAAAGAAGAGTGAGTTGCGAATTAGAATTCAGTGCCTGCAATGCTGCAGGCACTGTCACGGAAGGGCCAAAATCCCCTCCCATGACATCTAACGCCAGGGTTAGACGTGTCAAGGTATCGTCGCCGCCCGGTTTGGTCTTTCCCCAGTTGCCTGGGGAAAATCCTCACTAAGCTTCATCACGCAGACGCGTGATTACTTAGCGATGACCTTGCGGCCGCGGTAGTAACCGTCGGCAGTGATGTGGTGACGCAGGTGTTTTTCACCAGAAGTTTTGTCTACAGACAGGCTGGTGACTGCGGTCAGGGCGTCATGGGAACGACGCATGCCACGTTTGGAACGGGTTGGTTTATTCTGTTGTACGGCCATGGACCTTACTCCTCAATTACGGTTTATCCCCGATCCAACGGGGAGCACCAATTACTTACGCTTTAAGCTGGCTAATACGGCAAATGGGTTTGGCTTTTGCGCTTCTTCAGGCAGTTCACCAAAGACCATGTCCGCTTCGGACACTTCACAGTGTTCAGAATCATGCACCGGAACTACCGGCAAGGCGAGGATGATTTCATCTTCAACCATTGCAAGCAGATCGATTTCACCGAATTCGTTAACCTCAATCGGTTCATACGCTTCCGGCAGTGCTTCAGCCTGTTCGTCTGAACGCACAGGACTAAAACAATACGTTGTGTAGACCTGATGAGTAAACGGCTTCCCGCAACGCTGACACTCGAGCGTTACCGTCACCTTCGCATCGCCGTTTAACACTGCGAGACGTTGGTTATCGATAGCGAACGACATGGAGCATTCCACATCACTGTCCACACTGACTACGGATTCGGCGACGCGCTCAACCTGATCAGGAGTATAGATACCCTGGTAATCAAGGCGTTTTTGAGCCGTACGAACCGGATCGAGAGTCAGGGGTAATTTTACCTTTTGCATAGGGCGCGCATATTAACTTTGTAACGTCATAGAGTCAAAGAAAAAGGCAGCATGTGGTTGCCTTTTGCCAATAATTCGCACACATTGCGGGTTACTGCTTTATTTTCGTTCAGTGCTGATAACGAACATCAACCTGCAAAACGAAGCGCATAGTTTAAAATGGCTATCATCAATACGCTATATCTGATGGAAAAAAATATGCCTAAACTTATTTTAGCCTCCACCTCGCCATGGCGTCGCGCTCTTCTGGAAAAACTGCAAATCTCTTTTGAATGTGCAGCACCAGAGGTCGACGAAACCCCACGCAGCGACGAATCACCGCGACAGTTGGTGCTTCGACTGGCACAAGAAAAAGCGCAATCTCTGGCGTCACGTTATCCGGATCATTTAATTATTGGTTCAGACCAGGTATGTGTTCTTGATGGCGAAATCACCGGTAAACCGTTAACGGAAGAAAATGCCCGTCTGCAATTACGCAAAGCCAGCGGCAATATCGTCACCTTCTATACTGGACTGGCGTTGTTTAATTCGGCGAATGGGCATCTACAAACAGAAGTGGAGCCTTTTGACGTCCATTTCCGTCACCTGAGCGAGGCGGAGATTGATAATTACGTGCGTAAAGAGCATCCCCTGCACTGCGCGGGTAGCTTTAAGAGTGAAGGATTTGGCATTACTCTGTTTGAGCGTTTAGAGGGGCGTGATCCTAACACGCTGGTTGGTTTACCGCTAATCGCGCTGTGTCAGATGTTACGTCGGGAAGGGAAAAACCCGCTGATGGGATAGTTATTTGCGCCGGATGCGATTACGTCGCATCCGGCAATCGGTGCTGGCAGCCTGATGCGGCGTAAACGCCTTATCAGGCCAACCGCCCATTATCATGCTTATATGCTCGTATTAGCGCGCGTTACGCAGTTTTTGCAAACAACGCTTCAAACCATCATCCATCGGCGCTTCGATACGCATCACCTCACCGGTCCCCGGATGGGTAAACTTCAACGCTGCGGCGTGCAGGAACAGACGATTTAATCCTGTGCCTGCTTCAGTGAGCTGTCTGTCAAATTCACGGTCACCGTAGCGATCGTCAAAGGCAATCGGATGACCCGCATACTGTGTATGCACACGGATCTGATGAGTACGCCCTGTTACCGGGCTACAACGCACCAGGGTGGCAAATGCATAGCGTTCTTCCACTTTAAAGCGTGTTTCCGACGGTTTGCCTTCCTGACTGACACGCACGATACGTTCGCCGCTTTGCAGAATATTTTTCAATAACGGCGCTTGAACGCTCTTCACATGCGACTGCCACTGACCGCGCACCAGCGCCAGGTAATCTTTTTGCATCCCTTTTTCACGTAATTGCTCATGCAGAGAACGCAACGCCGAGCGTTTTTTCGCTACCAGCAACACACCTGAAGTGTCCCGGTCGAGACGATGAACCAGTTCAAGGAACCGCGCTTCCGGGCGCAACGCCCGCAAACCTTCGATAACGCCGAAGCTTAAACCACTGCCGCCATGTACCGCCGTACCGGAAGGTTTATTCAGCACCAGGATATGGTCATCTTCATATAAGATGACGTCCGCCAGCGCTGCCACCTTTTGCAGATGTGGCGATACCGCCTCTTCTTCCCGTTCAGCAACGCGAACCGGTGGGATACGCACCTCATCACCCGCTTCGAGTTTATATTCAGGCTTAATACGTTTTTTGTTCACCCGCACTTCGCCTTTACGCAAAATACGGTAAATCATACTTTTTGGTACGCCTTTCAATTGGGTACGCAAAAAGTTATCGATACGTTGCCCCGCTTCGTCAGCGGTGATAGCAACAATTTTTACGGATGGAGTCTCTGTTTTCATGGTGGGCGATTCTAATTAGCCAACAGGATTCGCGCCACTCATTTTTCTATGCTTATATTTAGTTTTGCACCTTATTACTTCACTACGTGATCACTTTATTGATGGTTATTAAACCAATCACCAGCAAGAAGTGAAAAAACTGTGAGTAAGCGGGTGATAAATGGTAAAAGTCATCTTGCTATAACAAGGCTTGCAGTGGAATAATGAGGCCGTTTCCGTGTCCATCCTTGTTAAAACAAGAAATTTTACGGAATAACCCATTTTGCCCGACCGATCATCCACGCAGCAATGGCGTAAGACGTATTGATCTTTCAGGCAGTTAGCGGGCTGCGGGTTGCAGTCCTTACCGGTAGATGGAAATATTTCTGGAGAGTAATACCCAGTCTGTTTCTTTGATAATTGCGCTGTTTTTCCGCATGAAAAACGGGCAACCGACACTCTGCGCCTCTTTGAGCTGACGATAACCGTGAGGTTGGCGACGCGACTAGACACGAGGCCATCGGTTCACACCCGGAAAGGCGTTACTTTGCCCGCAGCTTAGTCGTCAATGTAAGAATAATGAGTAAGTTACGATGAAAAGAATGTTAATCAACGCAACTCAGCAGGAAGAGTTGCGCGTTGCCCTTGTAGATGGGCAGCGTCTGTATGACCTGGATATCGAAAGTCCAGGGCACGAGCAGAAAAAGGCAAACATCTACAAAGGTAAAATCACCCGCATTGAACCGAGTCTGGAAGCTGCTTTTGTTGATTACGGCGCTGAACGTCACGGTTTCCTCCCACTAAAAGAAATTGCCCGCGAATATTTCCCTGCTAACTACAGTGCTCATGGTCGTCCCAACATTAAAGATGTGTTGCGTGAAGGTCAGGAAGTCATTGTTCAGATCGATAAAGAAGAGCGCGGCAACAAAGGCGCGGCATTAACCACCTTTATCAGTCTGGCGGGTAGCTATCTGGTTCTGATGCCGAACAACCCGCGCGCGGGTGGCATTTCTCGTCGTATCGAAGGCGACGACCGTACCGAATTAAAAGAAGCACTGGCAAGCCTTGAACTGCCGGAAGGCATGGGGCTTATCGTGCGCACCGCTGGCGTCGGCAAATCTGCTGAGGCGCTGCAATGGGATTTAAGCTTCCGTCTGAAACACTGGGAAGCCATCAAAAAAGCCGCTGAAAGCCGCCCAGCTCCGTTCCTGATTCATCAGGAGAGCAACGTAATCGTTCGCGCATTCCGCGATTACTTACGCCAGGACATCGGCGAAATCCTTATCGATAACCCGAAAGTGCTCGAACTGGCACGCCAGCATATCGCTGCATTAGGTCGCCCGGATTTCAGCAGCAAAATCAAGCTGTACACCGGCGAGATCCCGCTGTTCAGCCACTACCAGATCGAGTCACAGATCGAGTCCGCCTTCCAGCGTGAAGTTCGTCTGCCATCCGGTGGTTCCATTGTTATCGACAGCACCGAAGCGTTAACGGCCATCGACATCAACTCCGCACGCGCGACCCGCGGCGGCGATATCGAAGAAACCGCGTTTAACACCAACCTCGAAGCTGCCGATGAGATTGCTCGTCAGCTGCGCCTGCGTGACCTCGGCGGCCTGATTGTTATCGACTTCATCGACATGACGCCAGTACGCCACCAGCGTGCGGTAGAAAACCGTCTGCGTGAAGCGGTGCGTCAGGACCGTGCGCGTATTCAAATCAGCCATATTTCTCGCTTTGGCCTGCTGGAAATGTCCCGTCAGCGCCTGAGCCCATCACTGGGTGAATCCAGCCATCACGTCTGCCCGCGCTGCTCCGGTACCGGTACCGTGCGTGACAACGAATCGCTGTCGCTCTCTATTCTGCGTCTGATCGAAGAAGAAGCGCTGAAAGAGAACACCCAGGAAGTGCACGCCATTGTTCCTGTGCCAATCGCTTCTTATCTGCTGAATGAAAAACGTTCTGCAGTGAATGCGATTGAAACTCGTCAGGACGGCGTGCGCTGTGTGATTGTGCCAAACGATCAGATGGAAACCCCGCACTACCATGTGCTGCGCGTTCGCAAAGGGGAAGAAACCCCAACCTTAAGCTACATGCTGCCGAAGCTGCATGAAGAAGCGATGGCGCTGCCGTCTGAAGAAGAGTTCGCTGAACGTAAGCGTCCGGAACAACCTGCGCTGGCTACCTTTGCCATGCCGGATGTGCCGCCAGCACCAACCCCAGCTGAACCTGCCGCGCCTGTCGTAGCCCCAGCACCTAAAGCTGCACCGGCAACACCAGCAGCTCCTGCACAACCTGGGCTGTTAAGCCGCTTCTTCGGCGCACTGAAAGCGCTGTTCAGCGGTGGGGAAGAAACCAAGCCGACCGAGCAACCAGCACCGAAAGCAGAAGCGAAACCGGAACGTCAACAGGATCGTCGCAAGCCTCGTCAGAACAACCGCCGTGATCGTAATGAGCGCCGCGACACCCGTAGTGAACGTACTGAAGGCAGCGATAATCGCGAAGAAAACCGTCGTAATCGTCGCCAGGCACAGCAGCAGACTGCCGAGACGCGTGAGAGCCGTCAGCAGGCTGAGGTAACGGAAAAAGCACGTACCACCGACGAGCAGCAAGCGCCGCGTCGTGAACGTAGCCGCCGCCGTAACGATGATAAACGTCAGGCGCAACAAGAAGCGAAGGCGCTGAATGTTGAAGAGCAATCTGTTCAGGAAACCGAACAGGAAGAACGTGTACGTCCGGTTCAGCCGCGTCGTAAACAGCGTCAGCTCAATCAGAAAGTGCGTTACGAGCAAAGCGTAGCCGAAGAAGCGGTAGTCGCACCGGTGGTTGAAGAAACTGTCGCTGCCGAACCAATTGTTCAGGAAGCGCCAGCTCCACGCACAGAACTGGTGAAAGTCCCGCTGCCAGTCGTAGCGCAAGCTGCACCAGAACAGCAAGAAGAGAACAATGCCGATAACCGTGACAACGGTGGCATGCCGCGTCGTTCTCGCCGCTCGCCTCGTCACCTGCGCGTGAGTGGTCAGCGTCGTCGTCGCTATCGTGACGAGCGTTATCCAACCCAATCGCCAATGCCTTTGACCGTAGCGTGCGCATCTCCGGAACTGGCCTCTGGCAAAGTCTGGATCCGCTATCCAATTGTACGTCCGCAAGATGTACAGGTCGAAGAGCAGCGCGAACAGGAAGAAGTACAAGTGCAGCCGATGGTGACTGAGGTCCCTGTCGCCGCCGCTGTCGAACCTGTTGTTAGCGCACCGGTTGTTGAAGAAGTGGCTGAAGTTGTAGAAGCCCCCGTTCAGGTTGCCGAACCGCAACCTGAAGTGGTTGAAACGACGCATCCTGAAGTGATTGCCGCCGCGGTAACTGAACAGCCACAGGTGATTACCGAGTCTGATGTTGCCGTAGCCCAGGAAGTTGCAGAACACGCAGAACCGGTGGTTGAACCGCAGGAAGAGACGGCTGATATTGAAGAAGTTGCCGAAACTGCTGAGGTTGTGGTTGCTGAACCTGAAGTTGTTGCTCAACCTGCCGCGCCAGTCGTCGCTGAAGTCGCAGCAGAAGTTGAAACGGTAGCCGCGGTTAAACCTGAGGTCACCGTTGAGCATAACCACGCTACCGCGCCAATGACGCGCGCTCCGGCACCGGAATATGTTCCGGAGGCACCGCGTCACAGTGACTGGCAGCGCCCTACTTTTGCCTTCGAAGGCAAAGGTGCCGCAGGTGGTCATACGGCAACGCATCATGCCTCTGCCGCTCCTGCGCGTCCGCAACCTGTTGAGTAATAATTAGCTCAAGCAATCAAGCCCTGGTAACTGCCAGGGCTTTTTTATTTCATCTTTAAATCAACATATTAAAATTCATCAAATGGCATCCTTGCTAACCAACAATACAAAATAGGCAAAAAAATGCCCGCCCCGGCGATCCCAGAGCGGGCAGACAAAACATACCCAGTTTCATGATATGTTTTAAAGCGAGCTTATTTGTTGAGCTGGAAGAGCGACAATCCCTGCATATCGGTAAATGCTTTATACGATGCCTGCAATGCCGTTTGCTGCATGATGTAAGATGAAATAGTTGCATTCCAGTCCACATCAACCAGATCGCTCATCTGCTGCGTTTGCCCTAAAGCGCGATCGCTACCTAATGAATCCAGCGACTCCAGTTCGTTCAGCTGCGTGCCTAATTCCGCGTGAACAGTCAGCACATTGTTCAGCGAGTTTTTCAGTCCGCGGTTGGTTTTATCCAGTGCCGCAGCGGCGGTTTCTTTATCCGCTTCGCTATCCGCGACCGGCGTTTTCAGGGCTGCGATGGCACTATCCAGCATGGCAAAAAGATTGGTTTCAGAAGCGCTACCGTCTGGTTCCGCTACCGCGTTGCTGGTAATACTGTCGAAAATTTTGTCACCCGTGTGCCCTATCACCATCGAACGCGAAGCATCGACCTGTTGTTTAATACTTTCTGCTCCGCCAACATATTCGCCGTCTGCCACACTAAACGGCGCAGTTTCTGTTTTATAACCGGCAAAAATGTAGCGCCCGTTACCGTCAGTGGTGTTCGCCAGATTCAGCAACTGGTCACGAAGCCCCTGAATATCCGTAGCCAGCGAGGCCCGGTCATCGTCACTCAAGGTGCCATTGCTGGCGTAGACAATTTTTTCCTGAGCATTCTGGATAGCGGTGGTGACCTGGCTAAGTACACTCTCTTCCAGTGACACTTTTTGAGTGGCGAAAGTACGCGCCAGCGTGTACTGGCTGTTTTGCGCCTGTGCCTGGGAGAGAACAACAGCTTGTGATGCAGCAATGGGATCATCTGAAGGGTTAACGACTCGCTTACCCGTCGACATCTGTTCACCGTACTTCATCCATTCTGCCTGAGAATTGGTGATGCCGCGCATGTTTTGCTGGTACATCATCTGGGTACTGAAACGCATTTTATCTCCCCTTAGCGAATGTTAACCAGCGCATCAAAAATCGCGTTTGCCGTCTGCAGAACCTGCGCATTCGCGAGGTAATACTGCTGAAAACGTTGCAGATTTCCGTACTCCTCATCGAGATTGACACCGGAAATCGACTGCTGCTGATTGGAAAGCTGCGTCACCACATTACCTTGCGTGGTGCTACTGGTTTTCAACGTCGCGGTTTTATTACCGATATCACTCACTAACGAGGCATAAGCGTCGTTAAAGGATTTCGCACCGCCCACCGTTTTACTGTTGCTTTGCAGATCGAGCAGGGCCTGACCGTTGCGGTTGTCGCTATCACCCGCATCTTCTGCGCTCGCCATGGCGATTTTCGCTTCGTCGGTGATTAATACATCCATGTTGACGATGGCGTCACTTACCGGTTTCAGTGTGAAGCTGTCGTTAACGGCAGGCGTTCCTGTAAACGTCAACTCCAGACCATCAAATGCCACTTTACCGTTGGCATCCGGCGTCACCGTAAAAGTGGTATTGCTGGCAAGGCGGGTGACCTGCCACTGATTATTATCGAACGAGATTTTGTAATCTGTCGCCAGTACCGCGGAGGCATCAGTTACCGTTGCACCGATCGCAACGTCACCTTTGTTTTTCGTGTTTTGCAGAACCGCGGGCTTACCGATAGCAAAGAAATCTTCACCGGCATCGCCGTTAGCATCAAATCCGGCTTTGTGTTGGGTGTTGAAAGCCTCGGCAAATGCCAGCGCCATTTGTCCAAGCGTATTACGCGTCTGGTCCAGATCCTGAGAACGGAATGTCAGAATGCCGCCCAGCGACCCGGTATTCAGTAATTTTTCAGGGATCTCAATATTGCCTGCCGTCCCATCAACATAAGCGACAGTCGTACGAGAAGGGTCGGCGCTGGAAGGAACTGCCGCAAGTTGCCGCGCCGTACTTCCCTGAACCAGTGAGTAGCCATTGGCCATCGTGATGTTATAAGTGCCACCATCCTGAACGCTGACTTCTACGCCAACAATCTGGT
This sequence comes from Escherichia sp. WS1265, assembly GCF_046487585.1. Classification (NCBI taxonomy): domain Bacteria; kingdom Pseudomonadati; phylum Pseudomonadota; class Gammaproteobacteria; order Enterobacterales; family Enterobacteriaceae; genus Escherichia; species Escherichia sp. WS1265. The sequence goes on along the minus strand of NZ_JBJQJE010000004.1, from coordinate 128,819 downwards.
TTAATTCGCTCACCAGTTGATCGCGTTGATCCAGCAGATTGTTAGGTGACGTCCCTGCCCCCACGCCTGTCAGGCGGGAGATCTGATCGTTCAGGCTGGCGATTTGTTTAGCGTAATTGTTGATCTGATCAACGCTGGCACCTATCGCGATATTGACCTGTTTGTCCTGGTCGCGCAGATATTGATCGGTGGTTTTAAACTGATTTACCAACCCTTCTGATTTCCCAATCAGCGCCTGGCGCGCTGCCGGATCTTCCGCGTTACTCACCAGCGTTTGCAGGCTGGTGAAAAAATCCTGCATCTGTGTTGCCAGCGAAGAGGTACTGGTGGAGAGCATATTGTCGATTTTCGACATCTGCTCATAGCGGGCAGTCAGGCCGCTACTTTGCGTCTGCGCAGCACGTAACTGGTTGGTAATAAACGCATCATACTCACGCTGCACACCAGAAACGTAGACGCCATTGCCAACCCAGCCGCCAGCGCCCAACGTGCTATTGGCCTGCGCCATAATAGTGGTTTGGCGGGTATATCCGGCAACGTTATAGCTGGAGATATTATTACTTGCCGTATTTAACGCCGCCTGGGCCGCGTTCAGTCCGCTCATGGCGTTATTGATCAAGCTGGACATGGAGGTTCCTTATAAGCCTTCAATTACAGAGTATTATCGGCAGCGACCCGCCGGACTTGAGTTATTCAGAACAGATTATCAATGTTCATGCTGTAGGTTTTGCTCACCTTGTCGCTTATCGATTTCATTTGCTGAATCATGTTGGTGAGTTTACGGGCATAGTGAGGATCGGTGGCATAGCCCGCGTCCTGTAGGGCCTGCGCCCCCTGCTCCGCACTCGCGGCGGTCGTCACGGCGGCGTAGCGCGGGTTACGTGTTAACAGCCCAACGTAATCCGACAATGCTTCCAGATACGAGCTGTAGACCCGAAACTTCGCTTTTACTTTCTTCGCTTCGCCGTTTTCATATTCAGTCGTGGTAATTTCAGTGACTGGCCCTTTCCAGTTGCCAGAGGCTTTGACACCAAACAGGTTATAGCTCGGCTCGCCGTTTTCGCGGCGGATTTGTCGTTGCCCCCAGCCAGATTCCAGCGCCGCCTGAGCGAGGATCAAATGATGTGGCACACCGCTTTGCTGGCTTGCCAGTTGGGCTGGCAGCGAGAGTTGCGCGAGGAATGCTTTACTGTCACCCGGCAGCGAATCATCGTAGTTACGTGGGACGGCCTTTTGCACCAGCTGCGAAAGCGTCTGATTTTGATAACGCACCACGGTTTCGAGCGGGAATTTCATCGGTGCTGCTGGCGTGGACTCCTCTGGCAATGGTTGTTCTGGCGTCATCTGTTTAACCATCATCTCTGCCAGCCCCAGACCTTTGCCCGCCGTCATCTGTTGGGCAATCTGCTGGTCATACATACTGGTATACAGGCGAGTGTGCTCGCTGCTGAACAGGCCATCTTTTGGTAAAGCGTCGCGCATGCTTTTCAACATCATCTGCACGAACATCCCTTCCACCTGGCGGGCCACCGGACGGATATTTGCCGCCGGATCTTCGCCCGCTTTCGCCTTAAGTTCGTTGAGCGATTGTGCATCCCAGGCCGCACTTGCCAGTAGTTTGCTGTCGCTGATCATCAGATGATTTCCAGTTTTGCCCGCAGACATCCCGCACTTTGCATTGATTGCAGTATGGACATCAGATCCATCGGCGTAGCGCCCAGCGCATTGAGCGCACGCACCACGTTATTGAGGCTGGCGCTGGAACGTACGCTTTGCAGCGAACCGCCGCTCTGGCGTAAATCGATCTGCGTTTGTGGCGTTACCACGGTCTGCCCGCCACCAAACGGTGTATCTGGCTGGCTGACATTGGCCTGACGATTGACCGTAACCGAGAGATTCCCCTGCGCTACTGCGCAGCTGTCGAGGGTCACTTCGCGATTCATCACCACCGAACCGGTACGCGAGTTAATCACTACTTTGGCGTCCTGCGGGGTGAGATTAACCTGCATATTCTGGATATCGGCAAGGAAACGGACCTGGGAACTGTTGCCACTCGGTACGCGCACCTGAATAGTCCGCGCATCTAACGCGGTGGCGCTGCCATATCCACGCACGCGGTTGATGGTGTCAGCGATTTGCTGCGCCATGCTGAAATCTTCGTCGTTAAGTTGCAAATTAAGGGTATTCCCGACGCCAAACTGGCTGGGCAATTCACGTTCAATAACCGCACCATTGGTGATCCGTCCACCGTTCAGTTGGTTCACCTGAACACTGCTACCGCCAGCGGAGGCTCCTGCGCCGCCAACCAGAATATTGCCCTGCGCCAGCGCATACACCTGACTGTCAACGCCCTTAAGCGGTGTCATCAACAACGTACCGCCACGCAAGCTTTTGGCATTACCCATGGAAGATACCACCACATCGATGGTTTGCCCCTGGCGTCCAAACGGCGGAAGTGACGCCGTCACCATTACCGCAGCGACGTTTTTTAGCTGCATATTGGTGCCCGTCGGAACGGTAATTCCCAGCTGTGAGAGCATGTTATTAAGCGTTTGTGTGGTAAACGGCGTCTGGGTTGTCTGGTCACCAGTTCCATCCAGCCCCACCACCAGGCCATAGCCAATCAGTGAGTTTTGCCTTACCCCCTGAACACTGGTGAGATCGCGAATACGCTCAGCCTGAGCCGCCGTCGTAACCAGTAGAAGAATTAATGCAGAGAGAAATTTAATCACCACAGCCTCACTTACATTGGAGACAGGTTAAGAAAGAAACGCTGCAACCAGCCCATATTTTGCGCTTCGTTAATGTAGCCATTGCCTACGTATTCAATGCGCGCATCCGCCACCTGAGTAGACGGTACGGTATTGCTGCCGCTGATAGTGCGTGGATTAACCACGCCAGAGAAGCGAATAAATTCGGTACCCTGATTAATGGCGATCTGTTTTTCACCCACCACATGCAGGTTGCCGTTAACCAGTACCTGGTCAACCGTCACCGTCAACGTGCCGCTAAAGGTATTACTGGCATTGGCCCCGCCTTTTCCGTTGAACGTGTTACCACCGGAGGCTTCGACATCGGCACGAGCGTTACCAAACAGCCCCTGCAAATAGCGCGGCACAGTATCAAAGCCAAAATTAGTTTTACCGTCACGGCTGGCATTCGCAGAGGAGCTTTTGCTGGCGCTGACGTTCTCCTGCAACACGATGGTCAGCGTATCGCCAATATTGCGTGGTCGACGATCTTCAAACAGCGGTTGATAGCCATAGTTAATCGGCTGAGCAGACTGGAAAATAGAACCGTTGGCGACGGGCGTCGGACCGGGAACCGGTTGTGCACTGGTCGCCCCCTGTACCAGCGGCGTGGAGGGTATCCAGGCGCAGCCGGTTAGTGAAAGCACCAACAAGCTGGAAATGGCATAAGTATGCGCAGCGTTTTTTTGCATGGCTATCATCTTCAAAAATCAGTAAACCGGTGAATCTGCCACCGGTTATGCCTTAGAGTTGCGTCAGTTTTTGCAGCATCTGATCGGTGGTGGATACCGCTTTACTGTTGATTTCGTAAGCGCGTTGCACCTGAATCATATTGACCAGTTCTTCCGCCACGTTGACGTTAGACGTTTCAACATACCCTTGATACAGCAGTCCCGCGCCGTTCAGGCCCGGCGTGCTTTCGTTCGGTGCACCGGAGGATTGCGTTTCGGTGTAGAGGTTTTCGCCAATACTCTCCAGTCCGGTGTCATTCATAAAGGTGGTGAGATTGAGCTGCCCAACCTGAACCGGAGCTGCCTGGCCTTGTTGGGTTACGCTGACCACGCCATCACGACCGATGGTGATACTTAGCGCATTCGCCGGAATGGTGATCGCTGGCTGCACCTGAAAACCACCTGCCGTCACCAGCTGCCCGTTCTGATCCACCTGGAAAGAGCCGTCACGGGTATAGGCTGATGAGCCATCTGGCAACATCACCTGGAAAAAGCCCTGCCCTTTAATCGCGACATCTTTGCTGTTATTGGTTTGCGACAGGTTGCCCTGGCTGTGTAAGCGTTCAGTGGCGACCGGGCGTACACCCGTGCCGATTTGTAATCCGGAGGGTAAGGTGGTTTGTTCGGAAGACTGTGCCCCCGGCTGGCGAATGGTTTGATAAAGCAGATCTTCAAATACCGCGCGCTGACGCTTAAAACCGTTGGTACTGACGTTTGCCAGGTTGTTGGCAATGACGTCCATATTGGTTTGCTGGGCATCCAGGCCCGTTTTGGCGATCCATAATGAACTTATCATAAAATGTCCTGTAGTGGATTAGTGACAAGCAGAGCAGAAGCACGCGACGGTGCGAATTTCCCCTCACCCTAACCTCTCCCAAAATGGGCGAGAGAATAGTCCGCGCGCTTTTATTGCAATGTCATCAATCGTTTAATTAACTCATCGACAGCAGTTGGTTGGCACGGCCTGCGTTATCATCGACGCTGCTGATCACCTTCATCTGCATTTCAAAACGCCGCGCGCTGGCAATCATGTCGCTCATTGCCGCAACGGCATTGACGTTACTGCCTTCCAGAACTCCCGACATCACACGCAAGGTTGGATCTGCCTGCAGTACCGGCCCACGCGTGGCCTGGCTTTCCGCGCTTAAACGAAAAATGCCGTCGTCACCGCGCTGCACTTCGCTGCCCGTGGCTTTCACCAGTTTCAGACGCCCCACTGGCGCAACCGTATTTGCCGGATCGCCCGGATTCAGCGCCGCGATTGTGCCATCGGCAGCAATAGTGATTTCCGCCCCTTCCGGCACAGCAATTGGCCCCGCCTCGCCTATCACCGGATGCCCCTGAATTGTCAGTTGCCCGGTGGGATCAACCTGAATGCTGCCATTACGCGTATACCCTTCGCTGCCGTCAGCGGTCTGCACGGCCAGCCAGCCATCCTGCTGCAACGCAACGTCCAGCGGGCGCGAGGTGTAATCCATCTTGCCGGGCGTCATGTCTGCACCCGGCGTTGACGCCGTTACCAGCGTGCGCGTGGGCAGTGAAAGCCCTTCCACCGGCACTGCGCGCAAGGCGTTTAACTGCGCGCGAAAACCGGGCGTAGAGGCATTGGCCAGATTACTGGCGGTTACCGCCTGTTGATTCAACGTCTGGCTGGCTGCTCCCATCGCGGTATAAATTGCGTGATCCATTGAGCTATCCCGTCAGCGATTAGCGTAAGTTAACCAGCGTGTTGAGGATCTGGTCCTGGGTTTTGATGGTCTGGGCGTTAGACTGATAGTTACGCTGAGCAACGATCATATTGACCAGTTCTTTACTGAGATCGACGTTGGACGCTTCCAGCGCACCGTTGGTCAGGGTGCCAAAGTTGCCCGTCCCTGCTGTCCCCAACAGCGCCACGCCAGAAGATTGCGTCGCAGACCAGACGTTGTCGCCTTCGGATGCCAGACCTTCGTTGTTGGCAAAGTTCGCCAGTACAATCTGCCCCAGCAGTTGGGTTTGTTCGTTGGAATAGTTGCCGACAACCGTACCGTCATCATTGATTTGATAACTCACCAGATCGCCCGGTTTGTAGCCGTTCTGGGTGGTTGCCACAATGTTGTTAGCACCGGTATTTTGCTGCATGGAGTTGAGGAAGCTCAGGCTAAACGTGGCGGGATCTGCGCCGTTAATTGCGCCGGTTGCGATATTATTCGCCATCGCACCATCCACTAATGTGCCATTAGCATTAAATTCCAGTGTTGTCGCTGTCTTCGCAATGCTGTTTGGATCACTGCTATCCTGGGTGTAGACCTGCCAGTTATTATCCCCGGTCTTCACAAAATACACGCTCATGTCATGAGCATTACCCTGACTATCGAAAACAGTCACCGAACCTTTTTTGTTATAGCTATCCGCATTGCTGGCATCAAATGCGTTAACAGAGGGAAGCGGATCACTGGAATTCAGGTTGATCTGCATCGACGCCGTGGTGGTAGTTTTCGCTGCCATCAGGGTATTCGGGATCGAAATATTGGTCGGATTCGCCCCTTGCTGAATAGTCGGCGGCGTACCGGTTGCCGGGTAACCCGTCAGCTGTAAACCTTGCATATTCACCAGGTTACGGTTTTCATCCAGCTTAAATTGTCCGTTACGGCTGTAGAACACCGAACCGTTGCTGTCTACCAGACGGAAAAAACCGTTCTGGCTGATAGCAACGTCCAGACCTCGCCCGGTGTTGGTGGTCGTGCCATCGGTAAAGTCCTGGGTGATACCGGCAACTTTTACCCCCAGTCCCACTTTCGAACCGGCAAACATATCGGCAAAAGAGGCCGTGCCTGATTTAAAGCCGTAGGTGGCGGAGTTGGCGATATTGTTGCCAATAACATCGAGGTTGGTGGCGGCAGCGTTTAATCCGCTAACCGCTTGAGAAAAGGCCATGACTGACTCCTGAAATGTGAAGGCTTAAATTATCTGCCGTACTTCGTCGAGGGTGGTGGTGCCGTAAGTGCCGAGATCCAGCGTATTACCGTTGTTGCCGCGGATCACACCCTGCACCAGAGCAAACTGCAGCGGCTGGGCAACCAGTTGTGTACCACCGTTACTGGCGCTAATCGCTACGTTGTAAGAACCGTTCGGCGCAGTGGTGCCGTCAGTCAACGTACCGTCCCAAGTGAAACTGTGGACTCCGGCGGTCAGTTCACCAATATCAATGGTACGCACAACCGCGCCATTTTTATCGGTGATGGTGGCCGTAACTTTGTCTGCCGCCTGTTGCAGCTCAACACCAAACGGCGTGGTCGTGGTCACAGCCCCTTCTTCACTACCGGTTCCCGCAAGAACAGTGGTGCCGGGGATCATCACGCCGTGACCGATCAGGTTACTGGCCTGTAACGACTGGCTGTTATCAATCTGTCCGGAAATAGATCCGAGCGTGGTATTGAGTTTTTCAATCCCGCTGACCGTGCTGATTTGTGCCAGTTGCGACGTCAGCTCGTTGTTTTCCATTGGATTGGTCGGGTCCTGGTTTTTCAGCTGCGCCACCAGCAAAGTCAGAAAACTGCTTTGTAAATCTGCGGCGTTGCTGCCCGTGAGCGAACTACTGCTGGTGGTACTGACGCCGGTATTTGTCGGATCGGTGGTGGTTACCGCAATGGACATAGCTTTCTCCTTTATTGACCGAGCGTAAGGGTTTTCAGCATCATGCTTTTCACCGTGTTGAGCACTTCAACATTGGCCTGATAGCTGCGTGACGTCGACATGGTGTTAACCATCTCCCCGACGACATCAACGTTTGGCATTTTCACGTAGCCCTTTGCATCCGCCAGCGGATTACCCGGTTCATAAACCAGTTTGTCCGGGGCCTGACTTTCTATAACATCGGCAACCTTTACGCCGCCTGTCGCAGCACCTGGTGCAGCGTTAACCTGGAATACCACCTGTTTTGCCCGATATGGCTGTCCATCGGGACCGGTCACGCTATCAGCATTCGCCAGATTACTGGCCGCCACGTTCAGGCGCTGGGACTGGGCAGTTAACGCCGACCCGGCGATATCAAAAATATTCAGCAGTGCCATCCGTTAATTTCCGCTCTGTAAAACGTTCATCATGCCTTTGATTTGCCCGCTCAACGCACTAAGGCTCATCTGGTATTGCAGGCTGTTATCGGCAAACTGGGTGCGTTCGCGATCCATATCGACGGTATTACCGTCAAGCGAAGGCTGGTCCGGAATACGGTATTGCAGTTCTGCGGTAGGAGGCGTCAGCGCCTGCGCCGGAATGTGTTGCGTTGAGGTCATCGTCAGTGCAACCACGCTTGTTGCATCCCGTCCACGTTGCATGACTTTTTTAAGTTCACTGGCAAAATCGATATCGCGCGCCTGATAACCAGGGGTATCGGCATTGGCGATGTTTGCTGCCAGCACTTCCTGACGCTGGGCGCGCAGATTGAGCGCCTCTTGTTGAAAACGTAAGGCGGCGTCGAGCTTATCGAGCATATCTCCTCCGCAGGTATCAAAATTCTGCCATCAGCTTAAATGCCTTTACGCGCGCGTTATCGGCGGAATAAACGCAAAATGGGTCGCTATTTATGCCGTTGATGGTCATTGCGGACAGGTACAATTCACGTTGTAGAAATGGCTGGGGGGCGAAAATGCTGGCAATAAAACGTAGCGTGGCGATCATCGCGATACTGTTCAGTCCGTTAAGTGCGGCGAGCAATCTCACATCGCAATTGCACACCTTTTTTAGCGCCCAGCTCGCGGGGGTAAGTGATGAGGTTCGTGTTTCTATTCGTACAGCGCCCAATCTACTACCGCCGTGCGAGCAGCCATTGCTTTCGATGAGCAATAATTCCCGCCTGTGGGGCAATGTGAATGTGTTGGCACGCTGCGGTAACGACAAACGATATTTACAGGTTAATGTGCAGGCCACAGGAAATTATGTGGTTGCCGCAATTCCCATTGTGCGGGGAGGAAAGCTGGAAGCTGGCAATGTCAAACTGAAACGCGGACGGCTGGACACCTTGCCACCGCGTACGGTGCTGGATATCAATCAACTTGTTGATGCCGTTAGCCTGCGCGATCTATCACCCGATCAACCTATCCAGTTAACCCAGTTTCGCCAGGCATGGCGGGTAAAAGCGGGACAACGCGTCAACGTGATCGCCAGCGGTGATGGGTTTAGCGCCAACGCAGAAGGTCAGGCGCTGAACAATGCTGCCGTCGCACAGAATGCGCGGGTGCGCATGGTATCGGGACAAGTGGTCAGCGGCGTTGTTGATGCAGATGGGAATATTCTTATAAACCTGTAAGCTGTTAAAGATTACCCGTCCCTTGCCGATAAATAAGCAACACATGATAAAAGCGCCCTCAATGAGGAATAAACCATGAGTATTGATCGCACTTCGCCTCTGAAGCCCGTAAGCACCGTTCAACCGCGCGAAACCACTGACGCGCCGGTAACGAACACCCGGGCGGCAAAAACAACCGCCTCCACCAGCACCAGTGTGACGTTAAGCGACGCGCAAGCAAAACTGATGCAACCCGGCAGCAGTGATATCAATCTTGAACGTGTCGAAGCGTTAAAACTGGCGATTCGTAACGGTGAACTAAAAATGGACACAGGCAAAATTGCCGATGCGCTGATCAACGAAGCTCAGCAAGACTTGCAGAGTAACTGATCGTATGACACGTCTTGCAGAGATCCTCGACCAGATGTCCGCTGTGCTTAACGATCTCAAAACGGTAATGGATCAAGAGCAGCAACATCTCTCTATGGGGCAGATCAACGGCAGCCAGTTGCAATGGATTACAGAACAAAAAAGCTCACTGCTGGCGACGCTGGATTACCTCGAACAGTTACGCAGGAAAGAACCCAATTCAGCAAATAGCGTTGATATTAGTCAACGCTGGCAGGATATTACTGTGAAAACGCAGCAACTACGCCAAATGAATCAACATAACGGCTGGTTACTGGAAGGACAGATTGAGCGCAATCAACAGGCGCTGGAAATGTTGAAACCGCATCAGGAACCGACGCTATATGGAGCGAACGGTCAGACCTCAACAACCCATCGCGGCAGTAAAAAGATTTCGATCTGAAGATTATCTCCGGCCTGCACTGCAGGCCGGAATGCCTTGTTACACCGTCCGGCGGGCAAACTCTTTAACTTTGAAGCCCAGTACCGCCAGTGCTGCAAAGTACGCGGCAATCCCCGCCAGCACGACCGCCATTAAACGCAGTAAGCGCCAGGGCATGGTACCCAATGACCACTCCGGCATGATATGTAACATACCTAAAAGCACGCCCGACATCACCAGTACCGCCACCACCAGACGCAACAGAAACGCCATCCAGCCAGGTTGCGGGGTAAAGATTTTCTGCTTACGCAACTGCCAGTAAAGCAGCGAAGCATTCAGACACGCCGCCAGACCAATAGAAAGTGACAGCCCGGCATGTTTCAACAGACCGATAAACGCCAGGTTCATCAATTGCGTTAAAATCAGCGTAACGATGGCAATTTTCACTGGCGTTTTAATGTCCTGGCGGGAATAAAAGCCAGGAGCCAACACTTTCACTACAATCAGGCCAATCAAACCCACCGAGTAGGCAATTAACGCCCGCTGGGTCATCAGCGCATCAAAGGCGGTAAATTTACCGTACTGGAACAGCGAAACGGTTAACGGACCTGAAAGAATGCCCAACGCAACCGCACTCGGCAGCGCCAACAGGAAACAAAGACGCAGCCCCCAGTCCATCAAACGGTTGTATTCATCATGATTGCCACTGGCAAAACTTTTCGACAGCGACGGCAGCAAAATGGTGCCAAGCGCCACGCCCAGCACACCGGACGGAAACTCCATTAAGCGGTCGGCGTAATACATCCAAGACACCGAACCGGAAGCAAGAAACGAGGCAAAAATGGTGTTGATGATTAAGGAGATCTGGCTCACAGAGACGCCAAGGATCGCCGGTCCCATCTGTTTTACCACGCGCATTGCTCCGGCATCGTGGAAGTTAATGCGCGGCAGGACCAGCATGCCGATCTTCTTCAGGTGCGGTAGCTGATACACCAGCTGCAGGACGCCGCCGACCGTAACAGCCCACGCCAGCGCCAGCACCGGTGGGTTAAAGTACGGTGCGGCAAACAGCGCGAAACCAATCATGCTGATGTTAAGCAGTGTTGGAGCAAACGCCGGAATCGAGAAGCGGTTCCACGTATTCAGAATCGCTCCCACCAGCGACGCCAGGGAGATCAGCAAGATATAGGGAAAGGTAATCTTTAGTAGCTGGCTGGTCAGGGCAAATTTGTCAGCTGTGTCAGCGAAGCCTGGCGCAGTCACCATGATCACCCACGGTGCGGCGAGCATGCCAGCGACCGTCACAACCGCCAGCGCGAGTGTCAACAGACCAGAAACATAAGAGACAAAGACCCGCGTGGCGTCTTCACCCTGCTTACTTTTATATTCCGCCAGAATCGGTACAAATGCCTGGGAAAATGCCCCTTCGGCAAAGATACGGCGTAACAAGTTAGGAAGTTTAAAAGCGACGAAAAAGGCGTCGGTTGCCATCCCTGCGCCAAAGATTCTGGCGACAATTGCGTCACGTGCGAAGCCAAGCACACGCGAAAACATGGTCATCGAGCTGACGGCGGCCAGCGATTTTAATAAATTCATCGGTGTTCTAATCCAGACCCACGGGCAAAACGCCTGCAAGGCAGGCGCTGAAAGAGGCGAATAGTCTACCTGGATTATGGTGAATTGCTACCGCCAGATGTTACAGGGTTTATTCACTCATCGCATCGCGCCAGATCTTGTCAACGATACGTTGCGCCAGCACAGCCTGTTCGCCGGCGGTTTGCGGAACTGTCTGATTTTGCACGCATTCAATGAAGTGCCGCGCACAGCCGACAAATCCACGTTGCTCAAGCGTACTCTGCCAACCAGGAATCGGTTTATTCACTACACCCTGCCCACGCTCCTCACGCCATTCGCGCATATCCGTAATGTCGATGAGCGCACCGTCAGTCACGGCCTGCACGGTTTCACGCTGGCTTCCGGCACGGCGATGCATACAGGTGGTGATCTGCAAAGGACCGGCCGAAAAATGGTGCTCGGCAAACAGCATTTCGCCAGCGTCATTAGTCAGTAGCGTACCGCCATCCAGAGAGGCTTTACCGCCCGACAACCACAGCGCGGTATCCACCACATGCAGATAATCATCCAGCAACGTGAAATAAAGATCGTGTGGCCCGACGCTATTGCTACGATGTTTATCCATTCTTAGCGAGGCTGCGGTGGCGAGTTGCGTTTTTAACTCACCGTAGAGTGGTGCGAAACGACGGTTAAAACCGACCATCAACGTCAGTTTTTTCCGCGCCGCAAGTTCCACCAGCCGTTCAGCATCGCGCAGATTTTCTGCCAGCGGTTTATCGACACAGACATGTACCCCCGCATTGAGTAACGTACTGACCACGTCAAAGTGGCTGGCGGTGCTGGAATGCACAAAAACAGCATCGCAACTGGCGGCAAGGCTGGATAACGAATCGGCATAAGGAATGCGCCAGCTTTCACAAATTGGCAGGGCTTTCGCGCGCGTAGGCGACCAGGCTCCTTGTAACATCCAGTCAGACGCTGCCGCCAGCACCGGTAACCACGCTTTTTGCGCAATGCCGCCTAATCCCACTACGCCGATACGTAATTTTTTCACTTTAATCTCCCAGATGGGCCAGCAACGAATCAAGACGCTGTTTCAGTTCTGCCACTTCGATTTCCAGGGCTTCGACGCGTGCCTGTAAATCACCGTCAACCGCGTTCGACATATCCGTTACCGCCGGCTGATCTTCAACCTCACCACTGAAAAGATGCATGTAGCGGCTTTCACGTTTACCCGGTTCGCGGGCCAGACGCACCACAAAAGGACCATCTTCGCGATTTGCCAGTTGTTCCAGCGTCGACTCCACTTCCGCCATATCGCTGAATTCATACATTCGCGCGGCGCGGCTGCGCAGTTCACCCGGCGTCTGGGCACCACGCAATAACAACGTGGTGATTAACGCCACTTCTGCGGCGCTCAGTTTCAGATCGCCAAATTCTGAATTACAAAAACGTTGCTCATATTTGGTGACCCGATTACCAAAACCGCTCACTGTGCGTAGATAATGACGTTTGACCAGATTATCCAGCTGTTCCTGCACTTCGGATTCACTCAGATTCATGACCGGTTCACGGTTCGTTTTCTGATTACAGGCCGTGACTACACCATTTACTGAGAGCGGGTATTGCTCCGGCGTGGTCACCTGCTTTTCCAGCAAGCAGCCAATCACGCGGGCTTCCAGGGCGGTCAGTTGATATTTCAAGAGATTCTCCTTAGCGGCCGGGCGTCCAGTCTGGGGTAGTTAATGCCGTCAGTACGTGATCGCGCCATTGTCCATCAATCAACAGATAGTCTTTCGCATAGCCTTCTTTTTCAAAACCCAGTCGCGCCAGTAAATCACCGCTGCGTTTATTGTGCGGCATATAATTAGCCATAATGCGATGAATATGTTGGGTGCGCTGCATATAACGAATGGCTGCGGTCAGGGCTTCAAACATGAGTCCTTTGCCCTGCCATTTTTGCCCAATCGAATAACCGAGATAGCAGGCATGAAAAGAGCCACGAACAACATTGGAAAAATTGGCAACGCCAATAATCTCTTTTTCGTCCGGGTCGAATAAGCCAAAGTAGAAAGCTGAACCTTGTTTATGAAATTCGTTAATCATCCCTAGCCTGGCCTGCCAGCCTGATGGATAACAGTGGCTTTCGTCGCGCACTGGCTCCCAGGGCTTGAGGAAATGGCGATTCTCTGCGTAATAATCCGCAAGACGCCAGGCATCACGATCATGCACCAGACGCACGACCAGTCGGTCTGTGGTTAAGCGCACTTTTGGCACGTTACTGCGATAGCCAAACATTCTATACCTACTCCTTCCCGTAACGTCTTTAATACGCTGTAAGTATTACTATACCTGCGCAACCAGACCCTGTGAAAAGTCCAGAATGCCATTTTCTGCATTATTCACATATTTGATAAAAACTCTCTATCAAAGCGACGTTTTGATAAAAAAATATTGTCCCCGAAGTGATGGGAAAAGTCTTAGCGGCAATGCAGAATAGAAAGTGCTCATCTTTTATTTCCCGGGAGGGGAAATGTCCCGCGTGTCGCAGGCGAGGAACCTGGGTAAATATTTCCTGCTCATCGATAATATGCTGGTCGTGCTGGGGTTCTTTGTTGTCTTCCCGCTGATCTCTATCCGCTTCGTTGATCAAATGGGCTGGGCCGCCGTCATGGTCGGTATTGCCCTCGGCCTACGCCAGTTTATTCAGCAAGGTCTGGGTATTTTCGGCGGCGCAATTGCCGACCGCTTTGGTGCCAAACCGATGATTGTTACCGGTATGCTGATGCGTGCCGCCGGATTCGCCACGATGGGTATCGCCCACGAACCGTGGCTATTGTGGTTTTCATGCCTGCTCTCGGGACTCGGCGGCACGTTGTTTGATCCGCCGCGTTCGGCGCTGGTGGTGAAACTAATCCGTCCACAACAGCGTGGTCGTTTTTTCTCGCTGTTGATGATGCAGGACAGTGCCGGTGCGGTCATTGGCGCATTGTTGGGTAGCTGGCTGTTGCAATACGACTTTCGCCTGGTCTGCGCCACAGGGGCAGTTTTGTTTGTGCTGTGTGCAGCGTTCAATGCGTGGTTGTTACCGGCATGGAAACTCTCCACCGTACGCACGCCCGTTCGCGAAGGCATGACCCGCGTGATGCGCGACAAGCGTTTTGTCACCTATGTCCTGACGCTGGCGGGTTACTACATGCTGGCTGTACAAGTGATGCTGATGCTGCCAATTATGGTCAACGACGTGGCGGGCGCGCCCTCTGCCGTTAAATGGATGTATGCCATTGAAGCGTGTCTGTCGTTAACGTTGCTCTATCCTATCGCCCGCTGGAGTGAAAAGCATTTTCGTCTGGAACACCGGTTGATGGCTGGGCTGTTGATAATGTCATTAAGCATGATGCCGGTGGGCATGGTCAGCGGCCTGCAACAACTTTTCACCCTGATTTGTCTGTTTTATATCGGGTCGATCATTGCCGAGCCTGCGCGTGAAACCTTAAGTGCTTCGCTGGCAGACGCAAGAGCTCGCGGCAGCTATATGGGGTTTAGCCGTCTGGGTCTGGCGATTGGCGGCGCTATTGGTTATATCGGTGGCGGCTGGCTGTTTGACCTGGGCAAATCGGCACACCAGCCAGAGCTTCCGTGGATGATGCTGGGCATTATTGGCATCTTCACTTTCCTTGCGCTGGGTTGGCAGTTTAGCCAGAAACGCGCCGCGCGTCGTTTGCTTGAACGCGACGCCTGATTTGATACTCCCCCCTGACTCCTCCATACTGAAAGTGAACTGACAGCCAAATGGAGGAGTCACGTGAAGCTATACATTTACGATCACTGCCCTTACTGCCTCAAAGCCCGCATGATTTTCGGCCTGAAAAATATCCCCGTCGAATTACATGTTCTGCTCAACGACGACGCAGAAACACCCACCCGGATGGTCGGTCAAAAACAGGTTCCCATTCTGCAAAAAGATGACAGCCGCTATATGCCAGAAAGCATGGACATCGTTCACTATGTCGATAAACTCGACGGCAAACCGTTACTGACCGGCAAACGTTCCCCTGCCATTGAAGAGTGGCTGCGCAAGGTCAATGGCTACGCCAACAAACTGCTGTTGCCGCGTTTTGCCAAATCGGCATTTGATGAGTTTTCTACTCCCGCCGCGCGCAAATATTTCGTCGACAAGAAAGAGGCCAGCGCGGGTAATTTTGCCGACCTGCTGGCCCACTCTGACGGTCTGATTAAGAATATCAGCGATGATTTACGTGCGCTGGACAAACTGATCGTCAAACCGAACGCCGTGAATGGCGAACTTTCGGAAGATGATATTCAGCTTTTTCCGCTACTGCGTAATCTGACGCTGGTAGCCGGAATCAACTGGCCAAGCCGCGTTGCTGATTACCGCGATAATATGGCGAAACAGACACAAATCAATTTGTTATCATCAATGGCGATTTAATCCTGACCCGCCGCGGCAGCCTGTATTCGCGGGTTGCCGCCGTTTTCAGTTTTTTCTGCTGGCGCGTTTATCGCTGGTGACACATGCTGCGTTGTGTCAGGATATTGACGCAGATTTCATGTCGAGGACTACCATGAACAAGTTTTTATTTGCCGCTGCATTGATCGTCAGTGGCCTGCTCGTTGGCTGTAATCAACTCACCCAATACACCATCACCGAACAAGAAATTAACCAGTCGCTTGCGAAACATAATAATTTCTCAAAAGATATCGGTTTACCCGGCGTGGCTGACGCCCATATTGTTCTGACAAACCTGACCAGCCAAATTGGTCGCGAAGAGCCGAATAAGGTTACCCTAACCGGAGACGCCAATCTGGACATGAACTCCCTGTTCGGTAGCCAGAAAGCGACCATGAAACTGAAGCTGAAAGCGCTGCCCGTGTTTGATAAAGAAAAAGGTGCGATCTTCCTGAAAGAGATGGAAGTGGTCGGTGCGACGGTACAACCGGAAAAAATGCAAACGGTGATGCAAACGTTGCTCCCCTATTTGAACCAGGCATTACGCAATTACTTTAACCAGCAACCAGCTTACGTCCTGCGCGAAGATGGCAGCCAGGGCGAAGCAATGGCGAAGAAACTGGCGAAAGGCATTGAAGTGAAGCCAGGCGAAATTGTCATTCCGTTTACTGATTAATCACGAGGGCGCATTCGCGCCCTTTATTTTTCGTGCAAAGGAAAACGTTTCCGCTTATCCTTTGTGTCCGGCAAAAACATCCCTTCAGCCGGAGCATAGAGATTAATGACTGCACCATCCCAGGTATTAAAGATCCGCCGCCCAGACGACTGGCACCTTCACCTCCGCGATGGCGACATGTTAAAAACTGTCGTGCCGTATACCAGCGAAATTTATGGACGGGCTATCGTAATGCCCAATCTGGCTCCGCCCGTGACCAGCGTTGGGGCCGCCGTGGCGTATCGCCAGCGTATTCTTGACGCCGTACCTGCCGGGCACGATTTCACCCCGCTGATGACCTGTTATTTGACAGATTCACTAGACCCTAATGAGCTAGAGCGCGGATTTAACGAAGGCGTGTTCACCGCTGCAAAACTTTACCCGGCAAACGCAACTACTAACTCAAGTCACGGCGTGACGTCAGTTGACGCAATCATGCCGGTACTTGAGCGCATGGAAAAAATCGGTATGCCGTTACTGGTGCATGGTGAAGTGACACATGCAGATATCGACATTTTTGATCGTGAAGCACGCTTTATAGAAAGCGTGATGGAACCGCTGCGCCAGCGCCTGACTGCGCTGAAAGTCGTTTTTGAGCACATCACCACCAAAGATGCTGCCGACTATGTCCGTAACGGAAATGAACGGCTGGCTGCCACCATCACTCCGCAGCATCTGATGTTTAACCGCAACCATATGCTGGTTGGTGGCGTGCGTCCACATCTGTATTGTCTACCCATCCTCAAACGCAATATTCACCAACAGGCATTGCGTGAACTGGTCGCCAGCGGTTTTAATCGCGTATTCCTCGGTACGGATTCTGCGCCGCATGCACGTCATCGCAAAGAGAGCAGCTGCGGCTGCGCGGGCTGCTTCAACGCCCCAACCGCGCTGGGCAGTTACGCTACCGTCTTTGAAGAGATGAATGCTCTGCAGCACTTTGAAGCATTCTGTTCTGTAAACGGCCCGCAGTTCTATGGCTTGCCGGTCAACGACACATTCATCGAACTGGTCCACGAAGAACAACAGGTTGCTGCAAGCATCGCACTGACTGATGACACACTGGTGCCATTCCTCGCCGGGGAAACGGTACGCTGGTCCGTTAAACAATAAAAATCGTAGCTTCCTGTTGTCATTAGGTTATTTTACCTGTATAAATAACCAGTATATTCAACAGGGGGCTATTATGCGAATTGAAGTCACCATAGCGAAAACTTCTCCATTGCCAGCTGGGGCTATTGACGCCCTGGCTGGCGAACTTTCCCGCCGTATTCAGTATGCGTTTCCTGATAATGAAGGCCACGTATCGGTACGTTATGCCGCAGCGAATAATTTATCGGTTATTGGCGCAACAAAAGAAGATAAACAGCGCATTAGCGAAATTCTCCAGGAAACGTGGGAAAGCGCCGATGACTGGTTTGTCAGCGAATAATATGCAGTGATTTTTGTTTTTGCCGGGTCGCCCCGGCTTTTTTATTTTACTTACAAATTTTGAGTACAAAATTTCTACACTTCCTCAAAATAATTGCACAATATGCTAAAAAAATATGAATGACATGCTGTTTTATTGTTCATATAAATCTTAAAAGCAAAAATTTATCTGTTCCCCCCTTTAAAAATTCGGTGAATACCCTTACTTATTGGTATACTGAAGTTGCTTCAGATAAAAACGCATTGAACCTCGAATAACGTTGTCTAGTAACACGAATTAGGGGGCCATGATGGAAAAAAATAATGAAGTCATTCAGACTCATCCGCTCGTAGGGTGGGACATCAGCACCGTTGATAGCTATGATGCGCTGATGTTGCGTTTGCACTACCAGACCCCAAATAAGTCCGAGCAGGAAGGGACTGAAGTTGGTCAGACGCTCTGGTTAACCACTGATGTTGCCAGACAATTTATTTCGATATTAGAAGCAGGAATCGCCAAAATTGAATCCGGTGATTTCCCGGTAAACGAGTATCGGCGTCATTAACATGACATGACCATCCACCCAAAAGGCACCTCACCGGTGCCTTTACCATTTCTGGGTTGTATATCTGCATTCAGTTAATTACTCTGCTTAAACCATGAGAGCAGAGAGAAAAAAATGAAATACGATCTCATCATTATTGGCAGCGGTTCCGTAGGCGCTGCCGCCGGGTATTATGCAACCCGTGCCGGTTTAAACGTGCTAATGACCGACGCCCATATGCCACCACATCAACACGGCAGCCACCACGGCGATACGCGATTAATTCGCCATGCTTATGGTGAAGGCGAAAAGTATGTCCCGCTGGTTCTTCGCGCGCAAACGCTGTGGGATGAACTCTCCCGCCACAACGAAGAAGATCCCATTTTTGTACGCTCTGGCGTCATTAACCTTGGCCCGGCTGATTCCACATTTCTCGCCAACGTCGCCCACAGCGCCGAACAATGGCAACTCAACGTTGAAAAGCTCGATGCGCAAGGGATTATGGCCCGCTGGCCGGAAATACGCGTCCCGGACAACTACATCGGCTTATTTGAGACTGATTCCGGTTTTTTGCGCAGCGAACTGGCGATTAAAACCTGGATCCAACTGGCGAAGGAAGCGGGCTGTGCGCAGCTGTTCAACTGCCCGGTCACCGCAATTCGTCATGACGATGATGGCGTAACTATTGAAACGGCTGACGGTGAGTATCAGGCGAAAAAAGCGATTGTCTGCGCGGGAACATGGGTAAAAGACCTGCTCCCGGAGTTGCCTGTCCAGCCCGTACGCAAAGTATTTGCCTGGTATCAGGCCGATGGGCGCTATAGCGTGAAGAATAAATTCCCGGCGTTTACCGGTGAACTGCCCAATGGCGATCAATATTATGGTTTTCCGGCAGAAAACGACGCGTTGAAGATTGGCAAACATAACGGAGGCCAGATTATCCATTCAGCGGATGAACGTGTTCCGTTTGCGGAAGTGGTCAGCGATGGTTCGGAAGCCTTCCCGTTCTTGCGCAATGTCTTGCCGGGTATCGGTTGCTGCCTGTACGGCGCTGCCTGCACCTATGATAATTCGCCTGACGAAGATTTTATTATCGATACTCTACCCGGCCACGATAATACACTGCTCATTACCGGCCTGAGCGGGCACGGTTTTAAATTTGCGTCAGTTTTAGGGGAAATAGCTGCCGATTTTGCGCAAGACAAAAAAAGCGATTTTGATTTGACGCCATTCAGGCTTTCCCGCTTCCAATAATCATCATTACGGCCTCCAGAATGAGGCCGTTTTTACAGGAGTATTTAATGCGTCGGCTGTTGCACTATCTCATCAATAATATTCGCGAGCATCTGATGCTTTATCTTTTTCTCTGGGGATTGTTGGCAATTATGGATCTGATCTATGTGTTTTATTTTTAGTTTTCCGCACTGACATAAACTGACAAATATTTAATCTCCCTTTCATTTAGCGTGAAAAATTGAATGAGATTATTCCTGCTTCTACAGCACTCACCAGACATCTCTGATGCTGAACCCACTAAACTTATGAAGATTCTTTCATTATTAATTCAAAATTATTGAAATAAAAATAAATATCATTCAATTTGTTTTTTTTGTGTTGCAATTCACTCTCCGACACGCCATTTTCTTTCTCTCGCAAATTCGTTTTGGATGCACTTATGTCATTCACAAATACCCCTGAACGCTATGGTGTTATATCTGCGGCCTTCCATTGGCTAAGCGCAATTATTGTCTACGGCATGTTTGCTTTAGGTCTGTGGATGGTCACGCTCAGTTATTACGATGGCTGGTATCACAAAGCACCCGAACTGCATAAAAGCATCGGTATTTTGTTAATGATGGGGCTGGTTATTCGCGTTCTGTGGCGCGTCATATCTCCACCGCCGGGTCCGCTGCAGAGTTATTCGCCCATGACTCGTCTTGGCGCAAAGGCTGGACATCTCGCATTGTACTTATTGCTGTTCGCCATCGGCATCAGCGGCTATCTGATCTCAACTGCCGATGGTAAACCGATCAGCGTTTTTGGCTGGTTTGACGTCCCCGCGACCCTCGCCGACGCTGGCGCACAGGCTGACTTTGCCGGTGCCCTGCATTTTTGGCTCGCGTGGAGCGTCGTAGTACTGTCCGTTATGCACGGATTTATGGCCCTGAAGCATCATTTCATCGATAAAGACGACACTCTGAAGCGCATGCTGGGAAAGTCGTCATCTGACTATGGAGTATAAAAAATGAAAAAAAGCCTGCTTGGTTTAACCTTCGCTTCCCTGATGTTCTCTGCCGGTTCAGCGGTTGCCGCCGATTACAAAATTGACAAAGAAGGTCAGCACGCCTTTGTTAACTTCCGCATACAGCACCTTGGCTATAGCTGGTTATACGGCACCTTTAAAGATTTCGACGGTACTTTTACCTTTGATGAAAAAAATCCAGCTGCCGATAAAGTGAATGTGACAATTAACACCACCAGCGTCGATACTAACCACGCCGAACGCGATAAACATCTTCGCAGTGCGGATTTTCTCAATACCGCAAAATATCCACAGGCAACATTCACCTCCACCAGCGTGAAGAAAGACGGTGACGACCTGGATATTACCGGCGATCTGACGCTGAATGGCGTAACCAAACCCGTCACGCTGGAAGCGAAATTAATTGGTCAGGGCGACGACCCGTGGGGCGGTAAACGTGCAGGCTTCGATGCCGAAGGCAAAATTAAGCTCAAGGACTTCAATATCAAAACAGATTTAGGTCCAGCTTCTCAGGAAGTGGATCTGATTATTTCAGTGGAAGGCGTACAGCAGAAGTAAGCGTGAAATGTTGCCGGATGGCACGCATCCGGCAATGATATTTATTCTGTTGGATCAGGAATGCCCAGTGTTGTATTCAGACGTCCACGAGACTTATTAAAGATCTTATTGCCATTTTCACGTCCTGCCCGACGGCGTCGCTGTTCTTCAGGCGGTAACGCGCTTTCTTCGCAGCAAATCTCACTACAACAACCTTTGTATTTTTCCGCACATACTGGACACTGAATAAAAAGCAGGTGGCAGCCATCATTTTTACAGTTGGTATGGCTGTCGCACGGCGCACCGCACTGGTGGCAATGCGCGATAATCTCATCAGAGATACGTTCGCCCATCCGCTCGTCAAAAACAAAATTTTTGCCAATAAAACGCACCGGCAAGCCCTGCTCGCGCGCCTTACGGGCGTATTCAATAATTCCGCCCTCGATATGCCAGACTTTGTTGAATCCGTTATGTTTCATCCAGGCACTGGCTTTTTCACAACGAATGCCGCCGGTGCAGTACATGACGATTTTTTTATCTTTATGTGCCTGCATCATCTCGACTGCTTTTGGCAGCTGCTCACGGAAGGTATCTGCCGGAATTTCCAGCGCGTTTTCAAAGTGCCCCACTTCATACTCATAGTGGTTACGCATGTCGATAAACAATGCATCGGGATCGTCAAGCATGGCGTTCACTTCCGCCGCTTGCAGATACTCACCCACATTGCTGGCATCAAAGTGAGGATCGTCAATACCGTCGGCAACGATACGATCGCGGACCTTCATGCGCAGTACCCAGAAGGATTTCCCGTCATCATCCAACGCGATATTCAGGCGTAAGCCCTCTAAAGCCGGGTCGAAGGCATAAAGCTGCGCGCGAAATGTTTCAACATTGCTCGCAGGTACGCTGATTTGCGCGTTAATGCCCTCATGCGCCAGATACACTCGCCCAAAAACATCCAGCGCGGTAAACAGCTGATATAAAGCGTCACGGGTCGCCTTAGGATCGGCGATGTGGAAATACTTATAAAACGAAATGGTGGTTCGCGGTTCGCTCTCAGCCAACATTTTGGCTTTTAACGCGTCGTTGGAAATGCGGTTGTGTAACACTGGCATGGTGTACGGTTCCTGCGAGATGGGAAAGTAAAAATCCGCGGCATGATATAGCAATTATCGATAATTAACATCCACACATTTTACGCTACATTTGCGCATTAAAAATTATTTGTTATTTACAAGCGCGGCAATTTCGCCCAGTCTTCAGTCACAAATTTTGGTTGCGGGCGAAAAAATGCGACAATACATACAATTGCCCGTATAGGTTGAAAAACAGGATTGATATGACGAATCTACCCAAGTTCTCCACCGCACTGCTTCATCCGCGTTATTGGTTAACCTGGTTGGGTATTGGCGTACTTTGGTTAGTCGTGCAATTGCCCTACCCGGTTATCTACCGCCTCGGTTGTGGATTAGGAAAACTTGCGTTACGTTTTATGAAACGACGCGCAAAAATTGTGCATCGCAACCTGGAACTGTGCTTCCCGGAAATGAGCGAACAAGAACGCCGTAAAATGGTGGTGAAGAATTTCGAATCCGTTGGCATGGGACTGATGGAAACTGGCATGGCGTGGTTCTGGCCGGACCGCAGAATCGCCCGCTGGACGGAAGTGATCGGCATGGAACACATTCGTGACGTGCAGGCGCAAAAACGCGGCATCCTGTTAGTTGGCATCCATTTTCTGACCCTGGAGCTGGGTGCGCGGCAGTTTGGTATGCAGGAGCCGGGCATTGGCGTTTACCGCCCGAACGATAATCCACTGATTGACTGGCTACAAACCTGGGGCCGTTTGCGCTCAAATAAATCGATGCTCGACCGCAAAGATTTAAAAGGCATGATTAAAGCCCTGAAAAAAGGCGAAGTGGTCTGGTACGCACCGGATCATGATTACGGCCCGCGCTCAAGCGTTTTCGTCCCGTTGTTTGCCGTTGAGCAGGCTGCGACCACAACCGGAACCTGGATGCTGGCACGGATGTCCGGCGCATGTCTGGTGCCCTTCGTTCCACGCCGTAAGCCAGATGGCAAAGGGTATCAGTTGATTATGCTGCCGCCAGAGTGTTCTCCGCCGCTGGATGATGCCGAAACCACCGCCGCGTGGATGAACAAAGTGGTAGAAAAATGCATCATGATGGCACCAGAGCAGTATATGTGGTTACACCGTCGCTTTAAAACACGCCCGGAAGGCGTTCCTTCACGCTATTAAATCTCCCATGCCGGATGCTTCAGAAGGGTATCCGGCATTACCACAGCAAATCCCCCTGATTTAGCGATAAAAGCTCTCTGGATTGCGCCCCCTGGAAGTCGGGCGCATAATTAGTGTGCTTATCTTTTCTTCTTATGTTCACCGCGCCTGGCGCACCAACAGCGGATTGCTATGTCACCCTGTGAAAATGACACCCCTATAAACTGGAAACGAAACCTGATCGTCGCCTGGCTAGGCTGTTTTCTTACGGGTGCCGCCTTCAGCCTGGTAATGCCCTTCTTACCCCTCTACGTTGAGCAGCTTGGCGTTACGGGCCACTCCGCCTTGAATATGTGGTCCGGTATTGTCTTCAGCATTACATTTTTATTTTCGGCCATCGCCTCACCGTTTTGGGGTGGACTCGCCGACCGTAAAGGCCGCAAACTCATGCTATTACGCTCTGCCCTCGGCATGGGCATCGTGATGGTGTTGATGGGGCTGGCACAAAATATCTGGCAGTTTTTGATCCTGCGGGCGCTTCTTGGGTTACTTGGCGGATTTGTCCCCAACGCTAATGCTCTTATCGCCACACAAGTACCGCGTAATAAAAGCGGCTGGGCGCTGGGGACGCTTTCCACAGGCGGCGTTAGCGGTGCGTTGCTCGGCCCAATGGCTGGCGGCCTGCTCGCCGATAGCTACGGCTTACGTCCGGTATTCTTTATTACCGCCAGTGTGCTCATACTCTGCTTTTTCGTCACCCTGTTTTGCATCAGAGAAAAATTCCAGCCGGTCAGCAAAAAAGAGATGCTGCACATGCGTGAAGTGGTGACATCACTTAAAAACCCGAAACTGGTACTCAGCCTGTTTGTCACCACGTTAATCATCCAGGTGGCAACGGGCTCAATTGCCCCCATTCTGACGCTGTATGTCCGCGAACTGGCGGGTAACGTCAGTAACGTCGCCTTTATCAGTGGCATGATCGCCTCGGTGCCAGGCGTAGCTGCTCTGCTGAGTGCACCACGACTCGGCAAACTTGGCGATCGAATCGGCCCCGAAAAGATCCTGATTACGGCGCTGATCTTTTCTGTACTGCTGTTGATCCCAATGTCTTACGTTCAGACGCCATTGCAACTTGGGATTTTACGTTTTTTGCTCGGTGCCGCTGATGGTGCACTACTCCCCGCCGTACAGACACTGTTAGTTTATAACTCGAGCAACCAGATCGCCGGGCGTATCTTCAGCTATAACCAATCGTTTCGTGATATTGGCAACGTTACCGGACCATTGATGGGAGCCGCGATTTCAGCGAACTACGGTTTCAGAGCGGTATTTCTCGTCACCGCTGGCGTAGTATTATTCAACGCAGTCTATTCATGGAACAGTCTACGTCGTCGTCGAATACCCCAGGTATCGAACTGATTTTTCGCCTTTCATACTTGCAAAAGCGGAGAATCAGCTATCCTTTTCCCTGAAACCTCATCAACTCAAAGGGAGAATCGTGATGACCATGTACGCAACGCTTGAAGAAGCCATTGACGCTGCACGCGAAGAATTTCTTGCAGACAACCCCGGCATCGACGCCGAAGACGCGAATGTGCAACAGTTCAATGCCCAAAAATACGTTTTGCAGGACGGCGACATCATGTGGCAAGTTGAGTTTTTTGCCGACGAAGGGGAAGAAGGTGAATGTTTACCTATGCTTAGCGGTGAAGCCGCGCAAAGTGTTTTTGATGGCGACTATGATGAGATAGAGATCCGCCAGGAGTGGCAGGAAGAGAATACATTACATGAATGGGACGAGGGGGAATTTCAGCTTGAGCCACCGCTGGATACCGAGGAAGGACGCGCAGCAGCTGATGAGTGGGATGAACGTTAATCACTCATACGGGCCATGATGAATGTCGATCGGCAGCAGTAAAGTATCAAAAACCAGGGAGAATGGCAGATCAAGGATCGTGACATAACGCCAGGCGGAGTCACGCACATCCCATTGCACACCGGGATAATATTGGTTGCCATGCCCCTGCCCCGGTATAGTGCGACTAATAATGCTGCCACAGCCACTCAGCAAGGTCACCATGATGCTCACCACAATTAAACGCATTTGATACCTCTTCCGTAAAAAATACCGGCATAACGCCGGTATTTTTATTGGCTCGTTGTTTTTGCCAGATGTGGCGTGAACGCCTTATCCGACCTACAAAATCTTGCAAAATCAACATATTGCAGGAGCGATGTAGGCCTGATAAGCGTAGCTCATCAGGCAACTACGTTTTTATTGCGAAGCCGCATCCGGTTTACGCAATGCCAGTGGATTGAGCTTTATCCCTTCGTAATAACTCACCCATGAAGAATATCTCTCAGGGGAATTCCAGACGCGGAAATGCAGACGGGCCATCGTCACCGGATCGCTTAGCAGCACCAGGCGACGATCGCGATTCAGCTTCTCTGGCGTCTCGTTCAGCGCCTGTTCAACGTGGCGGTCACGGGCGATTTCCAGCACCTTACTGGCCCGGTGACGCGCGGTCGCCATTGCGGTTGCCAGAGCGTTAAATGACGGGTTAAACACTGCGTGCATAAAGCCATCGTCAAGGGAGCGTTGACGGTTCATCTCAAGGAACCGATCGGTATCAACCAGTACCTGCGGCGGTGAATACTCTTCCGGGATCAGGAACAGTTTCCAGCGTTTGGTGCGCAGACCAACGGTGGCACGGCTGGAAATCACCGAAACAAACGGTGACAGGATCAACGAGAAGACAATCGGTGCCAGCCAGAACAGGAAACGCAGATCCAACCACGCCATCCCAACAGCCCACACTAACCCTAATAGCAGCTGTGAGCCGTGGCGTTTGAACGCTTCACCCCAGGAAGTGGAGTCATCATCACGCTGCGGTGAATTCCACACCACTTCCCAGCCAAGGAACGCGCTGACGACGAAGACCGTATGGAACAGCATGCGTACCGGAGCCAGCAGCACGGAAAACAGCACTTCCAGCAGCAACGATAATGTAACGCGCCAGAAGCCGCCATATTCTTTCGTTCCTTTGCACCAGATAAGCAAAATGCTCAATAGCTTTGGCAGGAACAACAGCACCATGGTCGAAGCAAAAAGTGCAATCGCCAGCTCAGGACGCCACTGCGGCCACACCGGGAACAACTGCCGTGGTTGTAGGAAGTATTGCGGTTCGGTTAACGCATGCACTACCTGCAATGCAGTAGAGAGCGCGAGGAACATAAACCACAGCGGAGCGGAGAGATAAGACATCACGCCCGTCAGGAACACCGCACGGTGAACCGGGTGCATACCCTTCACCAGGAACAGACGGAAGTTCATCAGGTTACCGTGGCACCAGCGGCGGTCACGTTTTAGCTCATCAAGCAAGTTAGGCGGCAATTCTTCATAAGAACCTGGGAGATCGTAAGCAATCCAGACCCCCCAACCTGCACGGCGCATCAACGCTGCTTCCACGAAGTCATGTGACAGGATTGAACCGGCAAAGGAACCTTCGCCCGGCAGCGGAGCCAGTGCGCAGTGCTCGATAAACGGTTTCACGCGGATAATCGCGTTATGTCCCCAGTAGTGCGACTCGCCAAGTTGCCAGAAGTGCAAACCGGCTGTAAACAGTGGCCCATACACGCGGGTCGCGAACTGCTGACAGCGCGCATACAGCGTATCCATACCGGACGCTTTCGGCGACGACTGAATGATCCCGGCGTTCGGGTTGGCTTCCATCAGGCGCACCAGGCCGCATAAACAATCACCGGTCATTACCGAGTCAGCATCCAGCACCACCATGTAGCTGTACTGGCTGCCCCAACGACGGCAGAAGTCATCGATATTACCGCTTTTACGCTTCACGCGACGGCGGCGGCGGCGATAGAAAATCTGACCTTCGCCACCGACTTCAGCGATAAGCTCCATCCAGGCTTTTTGCTCTGCGACGCAGATATCCGGGTTATAACTGTCACTCAGAATGTAGACATCAAAGTGTTTGGCATTCCCGGTGGCTTTTACTGATTCCCACGTTGCACGCAAGCCAGCAAAAACACGGTTCACGTCTTCGTTACAGATAGGCATGATCAACGCCGTGCGATGCTCCGGGTTTAATGGTTCATCGCCAACTGTTGACGCAGATATACTGTATTTATCGCGACCAATAAGCAGTTGCAGGAAGCCCATCAACGCCGTCCAGAATCCGGCGGACACCCAACAGAACAGCACCGCAAAGAGGATCAGGATACCGGTTTGCAGCATATAAGGCAGAAGCTGCATAAAGGAAACCCACACATCCTGACCAACCATATCCATAGGATTAATCAGCGCCCACCCCTGATAAGGAAGAATGGTCTTCATATACCAGGTCGCGACAACAGTTTGCGCGAGCGTAAGGATTAACAAAATGTAACGGCGGATGGTACCGACGGTACGCCACTTTTGCTCGCTTTCCTGCTCTTCTTTGGTCAAACGAGCCAGATAGCGCGGCGTGACATCGCGTCCACGCAGACGATCCCAGAAACGGCCTACCGGGTTGGTACGCCACGGGTCGGGAAACATCGAGGAGCGTTTTGCTTCTGGCATCGCTTTAAGCTGATCGCGCCCTTCGTCGTCTTTAATTAACTGTCCATCAGCAAGTGAATCTGGCCAGGCTTGTTCCAGACGCGCCTTTACCGAGCCTTGCGGGGAGTCATCCTCCCGCGCCCAGGTACGGTGGTCGGCATCCAGCGCCTGATGAACGGCGCGGATATCAGTCTTCGGCAATGCCGCTTTCTCGCTTGCGGCGATGGGCATTGCGTCAATGTACTCAGTTGTCTTATTCATTGGCAGGTAACTGGTAGCTCCAGGTTTCACTCAACGTCTGATCGGCATTCACCAGCGCAGCACGCATTTCAGTGGTTTTCTTGGCATCTTTCACTTTCACACGCATCACCAGACGCCAGCCTTTGGTAACCGGGTTATAGCGCACCGTGCTTTCAACTATCTCACCATTATCACCAATGCTGGTTTGCGCTGTGACCGGGGTATCCTCTGGCAGTTTTTTCATCTCTGCGCCGGTAAAATCGACCACAAAGGCGATAGTACCGTCAGGTTGGCGAATCAGGTTCGACTGCTTCACATCCCCCGTTGAACGACGCGTTTGTTGCACCCATGCGTTATCTGGCGCATGCAGTTTGTCTTCATCACGGCTGAAGGTGATGGTGTATTTAAAGTTCATCTCTTTACCCGGCTCCGGCAGCTGATCCGGCGTCCAGTAAGCGACGATGTTATCGTTGGTTTCATCGTTGGTTGGAATTTCCACCAGCTCAACGCTGCCTTTGCCCCACTCCCCTTTCGGAGTCACCCATGCGCTTGGACGAAGATCGTAACGATCATCAAGATCTTCAAAGCGGGAGAAATCACGACCGCGCTGCAACAGACCGAAGCCTTGCGGGTTTTCCATCGAGAAACTGCTGACCGCTAAATGTTTCGGGTTATTCAACGGACGCCAGATCCACTCACCATTACCGGCATGGATAGAGAGACCGTTAGAGTCGTGCAACTCCGGACGATAGTTATTTGCAGGCGACGGTTGGTTCGGCCCAAACAGGAACATACTGGTTAACGGTGCAACCCCCAGTTTGCCGACTTTATCGCGCAGATAGATTTTCGACTGCACATCCACAACCGTGTCACGCCCTGGCATAACTACGAATTTGTAAGCACCTGTCGCGCGCGGCGAGTCAAGCAATGCATAAATGGTTAAACGTTTATCAGTCGGTTTTGGACGCTCGATCCAGAACTCTTTGAAGCGTGGAAATTCTTCACCCGATGGCAAGGCGGTATCAATTGCCAGGCCGCGTGCAGAAAGGCCATAAACCTGACCTGCACCAATCACGCGGAAATAGCTGGCCCCGAGCATGCTGACGATTTCATCGTTTTTATCTTTGCTGTTGATCGGGTAAAGCACTTTAAAACCGGCAAAACCAAGGTCTTTTACCGTGTCTTTGTCATGCTGAACATCGCCGAAAGTGAAATAATCCGGGCTGTATTTGATTCGTTTGACTGCGGTGGCAGTCACTTCATTTATTTTGACCGGGGTATCGAAGTACATACCCTGATGGTAGAACTCGAGTTTGAATGGGGTCTTCAGATTGTTCCAGTACGCTTTGTCATGATTAAACTGGATCTGCTGATAGTCCGCGTATTTCATATCGCGGAAAACGGAGGGCAAGTTGCTTTTAGGCGCCTCATAGCCTTTCCCGGCTAAGGATTGAGCTTGCTTTGCGACATCATCAATACTGAAAGCCCAGCTTGAAGATGTATACAGGGTTAACATTACTGCAGCACTCAACCAACGCATTTTCATCATTTGTAGTTTATGTTTCATAATTAGTAAGCACTTCCCCCTTTGTGTGCTTATATCGATCCGATCTATTTTAATGGATAACCAGCCATTCCGACAACAGAATCCCGGTATCGTTCAGCACGCTGGCTCATGGATTAAGCACCTGATTGCAACCGTTTTCACTTTCCGTGCTTCTCCTAAAGACAGAAGCATCGACTTCGTGTAGGGTTTGCCAGCAAATTTATTTATCAACCGTCTTACAGACGCTTCCATTCTGGTTAGTGGTAGCGATGATGCTATGCATAAAAACCTTGAAGCCTGCGCCTGGCGCGGTCAGGTCGGTGTCGCTATGGCAACAAGCCTAAAGGCATAACCCGACAGGGATAAGACGAAAAATCCGAGATTAGTTAACCATATATGAATCCAGTACCCGCGCAACGTGAATATTTTCTCGACTCCATCCGCGCCTGGCTGATGTTGTTAGGGATCCCTTTTCATATTTCTTTAATCTATTCGAGCCATACATGGCATGTGAATAGCGCCGAACCGTCATTGTGGCTGACCCTTTTTAATGACTTCATCCACTCGTTCCGCATGCAGGTATTTTTCGTTATATCCGGGTACTTTTCCTACATGCTTTTTTTACGCTATCCCTTGAAAAAATGGTGGAAAGTACGTGTCGAACGTGTAGGTATCCCGATGTTAACAGCCATCCCCCTACTGACATTACCGCAATTTATTATGCTGCAATACGTCAAAGGGAAAGCGGAAAGTTGGCCTGGACTGTCATTGTATGACAAATATAATACGTTGGCCTGGGAATTAATATCGCACCTGTGGTTTTTATTGGTGTTAGTGGTCATGACGACGCTGTGCGTCTGGATATTTAAACGCATCAGAAATAATTTAGAAAATTCTGATAAAACGAATAAAAAATTCTCGATGGTAAAACTATCGGTGATTTTTTTGTGCCTCGGCATCGGCTATGCGGTAATAAGAAGAACGATTTTTATTGTGTATCCGCCCATTCTGAGTAACGGCATGTTCAATTTTATTGTCATGCAAACGCTATTTTATTTGCCGTTCTTTATCCTCGGCGCACTGGCTTTCATTTTCCCTCATCTTAAAGCCTTGTTTACCACGCCGTCTCGTGGCTGTACCCTCGCAGCAGCATTGGCATTTGTCGCTTACTTACTCAACCAGCGCTATGGCAGTGGCGATGCCTGGATGTACGAAACCGAGTCGGTGATCACCATGGTCCTCGGTCTGTGGATGGTGAATGTGGTCTTCTCCTTCGGCCACCGTTTGCTTAACTTCCAGTCAGCGCGGGTGACTTACTTTGTTAACGCATCGCTGTTTATCTATCTGGTTCACCACCCGTTAACGCTGTTTTTCGGCGCGTACATTACACCGCACATCACCTCCAACTGGCTTGGTTTTCTCTGTGGCCTGATATTCGTAGTAGGGATTGCGATAATTCTGTATGAAATTCATTTACGCATCCCATTACTGAAGTTTTTGTTCTCTGGTAAACCGGTTGTTAAGCGTGAGAACGATAAAGCACCAGCCCGTTAAGCCGCGTTTACAATAACCATTCCACGGGCAATATCGACGCCAGTTTGACCATAACCCGCTTCCAGAAACTGGTGGCGGGTTCTTTTTTGAGAACAATCTCTTTCTTTGCATGACGATCAACCCAGTTGATCCGTCCCCACCTGTCCAGACGGAGCTGCCAGGCCGCATCATACTGGCTCTGAATAAAGCGTTTATCAATTAACTGTGCCAGCGTTTCGCTCTCTATCACGAAGCCCATTTCAGTATTGAGCAATGTCGAACGTGGATCGAAATTGAAAGAGCCGATAAACACCGTTTTACCATCGATGCTAAAGGTTTTAGCATGCAGGCTGGCACCGGAATTACCGGTTATGCCGCGATCGTGTAACGTACTACTTTGTTCACGCGTCGGCTTGAGTTCATATAATTCCACGCCATAGCGGAGCAATTTTTTGCGCCAGCGCGCGTATCCGGCATGGACGACAGCAACATCGTTAGCGGCAAGAGAATTGGTTAGGATCGCAATCTTTACCCCTTTTCTCACCATCCGTAAGAGTTGCGCCACACCTGCGCGTGTCGGTACAAAATAGGAAGAGATAATATCGATGCGTTCACTGGGTGAGCCCATGATATCGAACAGGCGCTGCGGTAACAGTGAATGCCGTTTTGCCTTGCCTTCCCCTTTCGCCGGATCATCACTTAATAAACGTGTTTTCGCCCAGATAAGCGGCAACGTTCCATCAACCAGATGATTTATAAACGGGCTGGATTCCATTTTGCGTAAATAACGATGCGTCATGGCATCGTTGTGCCAGGATGCTGGTAACTCGATGCGATCCGCCATTTCACCTTCCGGGACATCCAGCACCTGCTGTAGGGGTGAAACCGATTTGCAATACCAGTAGCGGGCGAAATCATCGGCAACGTCCTCTACAACTGGTCCTATTGCCATGACATCTAAATCCGAAAAAAGTGGCTCTTCCCCTGCACCAAAATAGGCATCACCAATATTTCGTCCTCCCACCAGGGTAACCACGCCATCGACAGTGAAACTTTTATTGTGCATACGGCGATTGAGACGGGAAAAGTCGGTGATATAACCAAGCGGACGCAGCAAGCGAAACGAGAAAGGATTAAAAAGCCGGACTTCAATGCGTGGATGACTGTCAAGCAAGCGTAAAATGTCGTCAAGTCCGGGCGTATTGTTGTCATCCAGCAACAAACGGACGCGAACGCCACGCTTTGCTGCGGCTAACAGGGCGGAAAACAGTAACCGACCCGACATATCGTCCTGCCAGATGTAATACTGAACATCCAGCGTATGCTCTGCCATTTCGGCCAGACGATACCGGGCGGCAAACGCATCCAGACTTTTCTCCAGAGGAAAAAGGCCACACTGACCGGGATGTTGCGAACACAGTGGCAGCACCGCGCTCGCCAGCCGGGGCAAATCATTCATCTCCTTGTTGAGTAAGGAGTCTTTCGTAGAGGTGGGCGTTTTCTTCATCATAACAGACAAAGTATACCTGTTCGGGTAAAGCGTGACGGGTAATAAATTCTGAAACGGTTTTTACTGCGATTTCAGCCGCTGCCGCACGAGGGTAACCATAAACCCCAGTACTAATTGCAGGAAAAGCCACTGACGTATAGCTGTTTGCCGCCACCAGTCGTAGGCTATTGAGATAGGCATCCTGCAAAAGCTGGTCTTCGTTTTGTTCACCACCACGCCAGACTGGCCCGACGGTGTGCACTACGGCTTTAGCGGGAAGATCGCCTGCAAGCGTAATAACGGCATGCCCCGTAGGGCAATCGCCCTGCTGTTGCCTGACTTTTAAACAGGCATCCAGCAGCGCCGGACCCGCTGCGCGATGAATGGCCCCATCGACGCCGCCGCCTCCCATTAATGACGGATTAGCCGCATTCACAATCACATCAACGGCCAGTTTGGTAATATCACCCTGCACAACATGAATACGCGTTTTCATAACGCCTCCTTACACCTTCTTGTTTCTTAAGTGTACAGCAGGCTTTTTGGTTAAATCGCATTTTTCTGCTCAGCAAGGTGAGTTGTTCAGAAACTTAGTTATATTCGATGTTCATTACAGCCAGCTTTTTCTGTTTATCAAGATACTGCACTTTTACTGAGGCTATTTGCGCGTTTTTGACATTGCCGCTCATTAACGCTTTGCTGGAATAGGTTCTGCCCGGAACAGAGCCATTCTGTGGGCAGTTCATTTCTACGGGTGATGACTGGGTGCTGACGTCACATGCCGGTTCCACAATTTGGCCATAAAAGTGGATCACGCCCCCTTGCGCGCTGCTTCCTGCGATGGCAATAAAAGGAAAAAACATACTGCCGAGCATGAGAGAGTCTAAAAAAGGTCTGAACATTTATTCTATTTCCTCAATGATTAGTCATCCTTGAGGGTTGTGTTATCCATACTTTCAGGTTGGCTGATCCGCAGCAGACCATTCTCTCCAGATTCATCTTATGCTCGATATTTCAACAAATTAAGACTTTTCTGAAGAGGGCGGCCATTGTTGTGATAAATGAAGTGACTGTCCATCAGAAACAGTAACAACTATTTTCACCCGATCGTCCGGGGAAATATTTAAACTCAACTTCGTCAAAGCAATGGGTTGATTAGCAGGCAATGAGAGGGTCTTTTCTTGCTTCGTCTGACTTTTCCCTGAACTGCCTTCGCGCAGGGACAATATTTGTACTCTGCACAGACAAGATTGAGTAAGAGTGACTTCAGGAATAATGGTGTACATATCCCCTTGCTGGGTCGTATTAAAGGTTATCTGACTGGAAAGTGCCGCAAGGAGTAATAACGCATTCATATTCTTCTCCCGAAAAAAAACAGGGCTTGCGCCCTGTTTCTTTAATACAGAGGATGTATTAGTACTGATGAGCGGTCGCGTTGTTACCAAAGCCAACCTGAGTGACGTTAACGCTGGAGTTAGATGCAGTCTGGTCAACAGCAGCACCGTTACCGCCACCGAACTGTTTAACAGTCATAGTAGAATCTTTACCATTCCACTGATCAAGAGTAGCGCTGTTGCCGAAACCACGCTGAGTCAGATCGATTGAGCTGTCATCAGAACCTTGGCCAACATCTGCGCCGTTACCGCCGCCGTGCTGGGTAATGGTCAGATCAGAGTTACGGGCGTCAGCTTGCAGAGCAAGAGCAGAGTTACCGCCACCGTACTGGTAAATGTTCAGCTCTGAATTCGGGCCGCTGTTATTACCGCCACCACCGTGGTTACCGCCACCGCCGCCGTACTGAGGAACAACACCTGCCAGAGCGCTACCGGAGAATACGATTGCTGCAATTGCTGCTACTTTTAAAAGTTTCATGTAAAACCCCCATCGGATTGATTTAAAAGTCGAATGGAAATTAACGTTGTGTCACGCGAATAGCCATTTGCGACTGTCTCTGCACTACAATTGCCGTTTTTTGAGTACCATACTGTGTAATATTTGCTTTATTACCAGAACCTTTCTGGATAATCATCGCAGTATTACCATAAGCACCTTGCGAAATACTGGCATCGTTGGCATTGCCCGCCTGATCAATATATGCAAGGTTATAATCTCCTGTCTGGTCAATCTTTGCCCGGTTGCTACTACCTTCTTGCGCAACAACCGCCAAAAGTTTTGAGCCTCCCTGCCGTACCTGAGCACTATTATTAGTCCCAGCTTGACCAATTATGGCTGCCTGATTAAATGAAGACTTACTCAATTCATTTACCGCGAAGTTATATTCTGAATTAGCTAAATCATAACCTGCTGCGGCTGCAATCCCAGGCGCACCCAGTATTGTTAACATCATAAATAACAATTTGTTTTTCATGTTGTCACCCTGGACCTGGTCGTACATTTAAGAAATTAAATCATTTCAACTTGGTTGTTAACGCAATCTGTATTTTATTAACGCTGCGTTACGATGGAAAGTATGTCTGCGGAAATATTTTTAATAACTCACCCGCGCGTTGTATTTTTCTTTTTTTGTTCATACCAAAGTATTAAAACCCACGTAAATACGCTGTTATCTACGCAAAAAAATATTTTGTTTTCTTTTAAATCTCCGTTTTCCGCAATCAAAAATCACCAGACAGCCATTCTTCTTGCCCGTCGCTGATTGCTGCGATATGTCTTGCGCACAAGCCGTGACAAACCTCGTCTTTTTGCAGTAAAAAATTGTCCACGGAGGTGTGAAGAAAAAACAAGAACGTTTTACATGACGAAAGGACTACACCGAAATATTTTTTATATGCATTATTAGTAAGTCAGCACCATTTGTATGATTTTTTAAAATTGTGCAATAAAAACCAAATGTACAACTTTTCTATCATTTCTAAACTTAATAAAACCTTAAGATTAACATTTTAATATAACGAGTTACATTTAGTTACATGTTTAACACTTGATTTAAGATTTGTAATGGCTAGATTGAAATTAGATGTAATCCATTAGTTTTATATTTTACCCATTTAGGGCTGATTTATTACTACACACAGCAGTGCAACATCTGTCAGTACTTCTGGTGCTTCTATTTTAGAGGCAGCTGTCAGGTGTGCGATCAATAAAAAAGGCGGGGTTTCATCATGTTTAATGAAGTCCATAGTATTCATGGTCATACATTATTGTTGATCACTAAACCTTCTTTGCAGGCGACAGCTCTCTTGCAGCACCTTAAACAATCGCTGGCAATTACAGGAAAATTACATAATATTCAACGTTCTCTGGACGATATATCTTCAGGCTCTATTATTCTTCTGGATATGATGGAAGCGGATAAAAAGCTTATCCATTATTGGCAGGATACTTTGAGCAGGAAAAACAACAATATCAAAATATTGTTGCTAAATACGCCTGAAGATTACCCGTACCGCGACATTGAAAACTGGCCTCATATCAACGGCGTTTTTTATGCCATGGAGGATCAAGAACGTGTTGTCAATGGGTTGCAAGGCGTCCTGCGCGGCGAATGCTACTTTACGCAAAAGCTTGCCAGTTACCTGATTACGCATTCAGGTAACTATCGTTATAACAGCACGGAATCAGCCCTCCTTACTCATCGGGAAAAAGAGATCCTGAATAAGCTGCGTATCGGCGCGTCTAATAACGAGATCGCTCGTTCGTTGTTCATCAGCGAAAATACGGTTAAAACGCATCTTTATAATCTTTTCAAGAAGATAGCCGTAAAAAACCGGACACAAGCGGTTTCCTGGGCAAACGATAACCTCAGGCGATAAAGCCATGAAACGTTATTTACGCTGGATTGTGGCGGCAGAATTTCTGTTCGCCGCAGGGAATCTTCACGCCGTTGAGGTAGAAGTCCCGGGATTGTTAACTGACCATACTGTTTCATCTATTGGCCATGATTTTTACCGAGCCTTTAGTGATAAATGGGAAAGTGACTATACGGGTAACTTAACGATTAATGAAAGGCCCAGTGCACGATGGGGAAGCTGGATCACTATAACGGTCAATCAGGACGTTATTTTCCAGACTTTTTTATTCCCGTTGAAAAGAGACTTCGAAAAAACTGTCGTCTTTGCACTGATTCAAACTGAAGAAGCACTAAATCGTCGCCAGATAAATCAGGCGTTATTAAGTACGGGCGATTTGGCGCATGATGAATTCTAAATAAAAAATTGTTCGGAGGCTGCAATGCGTGTCAAACATGCAGTAGTTCTACTCATGCTTATTTCGCCATTAAGTTGGGCTGGAACCATGACTTTTCAGTTCCGTAATCCAAACTTTGGTGGTAACCCAAATAATGGCGCTTTTTTATTAAATAGCGCCCAGGCCCAAAACTCTTATAAAGATCCGAGCTATAACGATGACTTTGGTATTGAAACGCCCTCAGCGTTAGATAACTTTACTCAGGCCATCCAGTCACAAATTTTAGGTGGGCTACTGTCGAATATTAATACCGGCAAACCGGGCCGCATGGTGACCAACGATTATATCGTTGATATTGCTAACCGCGATGGTCAATTGCAGTTGAACGTGACAGATCGTAAAACCGGACAAACCTCGACTATCCAGGTTTCGGGTTTACAAAATAACTCAACCGATTTTTAAGCCCCAGCTTCATAAGGAAAATAATCATGCAGCGCTTATTTCTTTTGGTTGCCGTCATGTTACTGAGCGGATGCTTAACCGCCCCGCCTAAAGAAGCCGCCAGACCGACATTAATGCCTCGTGCTCAGAGCTACAAAGATTTGACCCATCTGCCAGCGCCGACGGGTAAGATCTTTGTTTCGGTATACAACATTCAGGACGAAACCGGGCAATTTAAACCCTACCCGGCAAGTAACTTCTCCACTGCTGTTCCGCAAAGCGCCACGGCAA
The DNA here is from genome assembly GCF_046487585.1 of Escherichia sp. WS1265. NCBI lineage: Bacteria > Pseudomonadati > Pseudomonadota > Gammaproteobacteria > Enterobacterales > Enterobacteriaceae > Escherichia > Escherichia sp. WS1265. The sequence continues at coordinate 91,283 of NZ_JBJQJE010000004.1, read as the reverse complement.
TGCTGGTCACGGCATTAAAAGATTCTCGCTGGTTTATACCGCTGGAGCGCCAGGGCTTACAAAACCTGCTTAACGAGCGCAAGATTATTCGTGCAGCACAAGAAAACGGCACGGTTGCCATTAATAACCGAATCCCGCTGCAATCTTTAACGGCGGCAAATATCATGGTTGAAGGTTCAATTATTGGTTATGAAAGCAACGTTAAATCGGGCGGGGTTGGGGCAAGATATTTTGGGATCGGTGCCGACACGCAATACCAGCTTGATCAGATTGCCGTGAACCTGCGTGTCGTCAATGTGAGTACCGGTGAGATCCTCTCCTCGGTGAACACCAGTAAGACGATACTTTCCTATGAAGTTCAGGCCGGGGTCTTCCGCTTTATTGACTACCAGCGCTTGCTGGAAGGGGAAGTAGGTTACACCTCGAACGAACCCGTTATGCTGTGCCTGATGTCGGCTATCGAAACAGGCGTCATTTTCCTGATTAATGATGGTATCGACCGCGGTCTTTGGGATTTGCAGAACAAAGCAGAACGGCAGAATGACATTCTGGTGAAATACCGCCATATGTCGGTTCCACCGGAATCCTGATAGATAAAAATGCCGGAATTAATAATCCGGCATTTTACTGTTTAAGCGAAAGCGTGAGTGCCTCTCACGCTTTATTTTTGATTTGCTGCTCACGGTGAGCGGTCTTCGTACTACGCGCCGCCAGCCACAGGCCGCTGTTTTTCATTGCGTAACCAAATATCAACCCGAGCGCCAGCGAAGGTAACACCAGTTTCCAGTCACCCTGCCCGGCAAACGTCGCGCATGCGCCTATAAACGTCCCCGGAACAAATGAAAGCAGCAGCTGTTTCGCCTGAATACACATCAGAAACGCGACAATACCGGTTATGACATAACCGAGAATTTCCAGATGTGGTGCCAGTGCACTACCGTAAATAATGACCATCGCCCACACCACGCCACTAAGCAGGGTTGCAGCGGAGATCGCCAGCCCTTTCAGCCCACCTTGCGGGCAGGCAAAGTAGGCCGTACAGCCCAGGAAGCCCGCCCAGCTTAGTAAGCCCAGGGAAACAGCCACCCATCCCCAGATACCGGAGAGAATGCCTGTTGTGATTGCAATAGAGAGAAGTATGTTCATGCCGCGCATGATAGCAGAAAACGCGGCCATGAATGAGATCGAGCACACATTTTATGCAACAACAAATTATCTGTTGCAGTTATGAGTGATGCAGATCACATTTACTCTTCAGAATCTTCTTCCAGCTCGTCCCACATTGCACTAATAGCATCGCGGGTTAGCGGTGCCATGGTGCGCCAGAAAGGCGTAGTTGCATGGGCCTCCACTTTGCCAAGGAACGCACCACACCAGGGTAACAGATACTCACTGAACAGTGTTTCCAGTGCTTCGCTCTCATCTTCCGTTGACTGATCTTCCAGCCAGGAAGCCGCGAGCAGCAATGTACCGATGTGATCGGCTGGCGTATCCGCTAATGGCATCCCTCGTTCAGAAAGAAAAGCGCGCACTTCCGCTTCCGTCGCGCCCTCAACCCATGCGCTACGATATGGCGGCACAGCACATTCATCGCCGATAAACAACGCATTGTAATCGGCAGAGACTTGCGCCATATCACAGCTTTTCTGCAAACGTGTCAGCAACTCATCCTGCTCCAGTGGCCAGTTCGCAGCCAGTTTCCCCTCACGAATCAGGGTAAACAGCGGCACCAGTAAAGGATCTTGTGGTTGGCGGTAATAGAGCGAACCCAGCACACGACAGAGGATAGAAAACTCGTTCATTAATATATTTCCATTACTAGTAATTAAAGGTCTGCAAATTCCGCAATCGGTGCCATACCGCGAGATTCAAGGAAGTTCAGTAAGCGGCGCGGAGAAACATTCAAAATGCGCTCTGGCGGAAAATCTACCGCGTCGAGGATTTTAAGACACTCTTCAAATTCACCCATGGTAAACGCGGTGTGAGAATCCGAACCTAATGCCACCCAACCTCCAGCGTCACGTACCGCTGCGGCTACCGCACGACAGTTGTCTTCACTGCCCTTACGTGAGTGTAAAAATGAGGAATTATTGATTTCCAGCGCCACCTGATGTTTCGCAGCTGCTTCAGCAACGGCTTTAACATCTATTTCATATTTCGGATTTCCGGGATGGCTTATTATATGCACATTGCCGCTGGCGATAGTGGCGATCATCGCTTGCGTATTAGTCGCTTTGTCATGCGGCGCAAACACCGGCTCATGAAAACCGGCAATAATCAGATCCAGCGAATCAAACATTTTGCCACTGCAGTCAATTTCACCGTCAACATTTTTAATGTTAGCTTCGATGCCGCGCAGGATCCCAACCCCATCAACCACTCGCGGCCAGATACGCATGTTAATGAAGTGCCAGTGATGCGGCGCATCTTCCATATCCGGGCCATGATCGGTGATCGCAAAAAGTTTAATGCCCTTTTGTTTGGCCTGGGCAATGTAATCACTCAATGTGCTATATGCATGCGTGCTGGCAACGGTATGCATATGAAGGTCGACGGGATACATAACTCTCTCCTGTATTCAATTCCCGCCAAGGATAGCAGGAAACCTGATGCTTTATTAGTAGCCGCGTGCGCGGTCGACTTGCCCGCAGACCCTCTCCCCTTTTTCGAGCTGGGCAATGGTGCGAGAAATGTACTCCACAGCTTCAGCGGGACGGGTAATTGCGGCGACATGTGGTGTTATCGCCACGCGTGGATGTTGCCAGAGCGGACTTTCCGGCGGTAAGGGTTCGCGATTAAAAACATCCAGCATTGCACCTTTAACTTTGCCGCTATCCAGCGCCGCGAGCAGGTCATCTTCCACGACATGAACACCACGCGCCAGGTTGAGGAGATACGCGCCATCCGGTAATTTTTCGATTAATTGTTGATTAATAATGCCGACGGTTTCAGGGGTATTCGGTAACAAATTAATCAATACCCGGCATTGGCTCAGAAATGCAGAAAGTTCTTCCCGTCCGGCAAAGCTTTGCACGCCAGGCCACGATTTACGGGTTCGACTCCAGCAACGCAGCGGAAAGCGCCAGGTTTGCAGACTCTGTGCAACTTTACTGCCCAGTACGCCTGCGCCCAAAATGCCGATGGTAAAATCTTCCCGATGATATTCAGGCAGCGGTTGCCAATGCGAACTATTTTGCTGGATGCGATAATCGTCAAAACGTCGAAACCAATGCAGCACCTGACTGACAGAATATTCCTGCATTTGCTCGCCCATACCGGTATCTTCCAGGCGAAAAAGTGGAACGGAAGGCTTCAGCATTTCAGGGTGTGCCTGTAGCTTGCTCAAAATAGAATCAACACCGGCCCCGAGTGTGAACACCGCTTTAAGATCGCGCCCTGCCAGCATTTCAACAGGAGGATGCCAGACTAAAGCATAATCAGCAGAGTCATTATCTCCGCTTTTCCATGCTCTGACTCTTGCCTGAGGAATAGCTTTGCGCAGTGCCTCAATCCACCATTGGGTATCGAACGTTGGGTGATAAAAGATGATATCCATACTGACTCCCGAAAAGCGTTGCGCGAAATTTATTCGCACTTATCGTTATGATCTACAAAGGCCATCAGCATAACAAATCCGTGGTCGGTGGCAAAAAAAGCAGATTTCGCTTATTAAAACTGCATATTGATTGAAGTTTGAATAAACGCGCGATTTTTTAAAAAAGTTTGTTGACCTCAGGTCATGATTTCCCTAAATTAGCGCCCGTTCCAGCAAGACAGGAACGACAATTTGGTGAGGTGTCCGAGTGGCTGAAGGAGCACGCCTGGAAAGTGTGTATACGGCAACGTATCGGGGGTTCGAATCCCCCCCTCACCGCCATCTTTAAAGAAGAGCTCGTACGAAAGTACGGGCTTTTTTTTCGTATATTGCACACACCGGGGGGATGAGAAGCCCCGACCGGGGTACTTAGTTAATGCAACGGTTCACCCTTTGTCGCCGCGGCTAATGGGCGAATTTTGTCACGGGTATCCCAGACCGGAGGGATTTCATCCAATTTAGTGACAGAAGCTCGTACAAAAGGCCCCCGTGCAATAGTCATAATCGTATTCAACCAACGGTCACGAATAATGCGATCTGCCCTTTCATGACTCGGATCATCCAGCTCAATAACACAGACTATTTTGTTGTTCTTCTTTGAAACCAGAACATAATCCATTGCCATTCCATTATAAATTGCAAAGAAACGCTTTCTTTCTTCTTCGCTAAACTCGGGTTGTTCTGGAAAGTTGATCAAGCGCCCCAGAGAGACCTGGCAATGGATATGACAATAATGTCCAAACCATTTCTCCAGATTATCAAAATAGATTTTTTCACAACGCGTAATTAACCACTCTTTTCCTTCCAATAAAATACCTTCGGCAACCATTCCATGAAATAACTCATCTCGTTCTTGCCAACGAGAGTCACGATAGGTTTTCTGCGGTGTATAGCTCCTTGTCGACGCCTTAGCAGCAGGGGAAGTTGCAGAGGAAGGGACTGGTTGCGATTTAGTGATGATTACCGATGAGGCAACTTTTCGTAGTGTCAATTTTCTGGCAACAGCAAAACCGGCGACAAATGCAATTGTCAAACAAGTTACAAAAACCATAAAGCTCATAATTAATCTTCACCTATCCATGTTGATTATATTTCATTACTAACGCTACTCGCTGTAGCGAGTTACATGCCAACAATTCAACGATCTATATATAGTTAGTATCATGTTTTGATTATTACAACCATACCTATTTTGCCATTGCGGCTTGCCGTCCACAAAAAATAACAACACACAATATTAGCCAAAAAATTAATTAAAATTAACCTTATATTTTTAATATTATCCCTAAAAAATAAAATCAGGAGAATATATTCGGTGTTAATCAGTCAGTCAAATTTTGGCCCATTGTTGATTAAACCTCATACGCAAAATTGGCACCAGACCTCCTGTACAGGTTGAATGGCTGAAAAAAGATAGGCAAAAAACTCTCCGCGCTGGCGGCATTACACTGGTCGGGTGCTATGACGAAAAATGCCTGGTAAGAGTATCTAAACCAGAATTCATTTCAGCTTATCAACACGCTCAAAGTCGCCCCCCTGAACGTTAACCTGAAGTGAAAGTCTTTGCTGTTAATGAAATAAAACAAAGCCCGGTTCGCCCGGGCTCTGCACCAATAATACACTTAACTGTATGCATGTAGCGTACGTTGGCAAAGTGCCGAACGTACGCAATCCTCTTTACCGAATCGGACGATCCCGACCATTTCATCTTCTTCGAAACGTTCCAGCGCGTCACTTAATCCGGATCGCACGCCGCGAGGCAAATCGCATTGCGTGATATCACCGTTGACGATAACCGTCACGTTCTCCCCGAGGCGGGTTAAAAACATTTTCATTTGCGCGGCAGTCACATTCTGCGCCTCGTCAAGAATGACGACTGCATTTTCAAAGGTACGTCCACGCATATAGGCGAACGGCGCAATTTCCACCTTCCCTATTTCCGGTCGCAGGCAGTACTGCATAAAAGAAGCCCCTAAGCGCCGGACCAGCACGTCGTAGACCGGACGAAAATAGGGAGCAAACTTTTCTGCGATATCTCCAGGTAAGAAGCCAAGATCTTCATCGGCTTGCAGAACTGGACGGGTGACGATAATCCTGTCGACATCCTTATGTATCAGGGCCTCTGCCGCTTTTGCTGCGCTGATCCAGGTTTTTCCGCACCCGGCTTCGCCCGTGGCGAATATCAGCTGCTTACTCTCAATAGCCTTCAGATAGTGCAATTGCGCTTCATTTCGCGCGAGGATGGGCGAGGTATCGCGACTGTCGCGGGCCATACCAATGGCTTCTACGCCGCTCATCTGCACAAGCGAGGTGACCGATTCTTCTTCACGCTGCTTATGGCTGCGCGAATCCCGTCTCAGCACACGTTTTGCCTCGCGACGAGCTTTGATCACTGCTTTTTGTCTTCCCATGGAGAGCACCTTGAGTTGTTTGTATTCATCACACGCGCCGTTGGCAGCGCGATTATGCGCACGAACATCAGAGGGTTGGCTTCCTTGTAAGCCATAGTTTGCTTTTGGATAAAATGCCGAAAAACGGCTACGCGCACCGTTTACGGCGTCGGTAACACATGAAAAGAAAGGATGAGGTTGAAAATACAAAGTGACGAGATGACTACCGGAGGAGAAATCTCCGCGAGTGGTGGCGCGCTGATTATCTAAAACATGTCCAGTACAGGACGTTACCATCCGCGATCTCCATAGTGACTGACTATCACTGCCGGGAACTTCCGCTGCTACTTAATAAGTACAACAGATCTCGCATTCATTGCAACAATATATTCACTTATATTTAACGATAAACACCCATTTCGGTGACATTAGTTTCTACTGGAAAGATGACAGAGTGATGACAGAGATGAAAAAAGCTGTGTGCTTTCAGCAGGATTCGCAGTACTGGTAAAAGCTTGCCGGATGCGGCGTGAACGCCTTACCCGACCTACAAGTGATTAATAATTTGTGCACCAAACTCATGCCCGATAAACCTGCGCATCGGGCATATTTGCGTCGTTCAAACCTGTAATAGCGCCCTTCCCAGATAATCGTTCGTGTCCTTCACCCCCGGCAGCGCAAAAAAATAACCGCCGCCGATAGGTTTAACGTATTCCTCCAGCGCTTCGCCATTGAGCCTTTTTTGTACTGTCAGGAAGCCTTTTTCCAGATCGTGTTGGTAACAGACAAACAGTAGCCCCATATCCAGTTGTCCGGAGTTGGTGACGCCCAACGAATAACTGTAGCCACGACGCAGCATCAGGCTGGACTCACTCTCTGGCGTGCGGGGATTCGCCAGCCGGATATGGCTGTCCAGCGCAATCACCTTCCCCTCCGGATCGCTGGCGTAATCGGGAACATCATGCTCATGCTGCATTCCCAGCGGCGCACCGGTTTGTTTGTCGCGACCAAAAATCGTCTGCTGTTCTTTCAGTGGCGTTCTGTCCCAAAACTCCACCCGAAACTGAATCAACCGCACCGCCTGGTAGCTGCCGCCGATTGTCCACGCAGGCTCCTGCTGATCTGCCGTCATCCACACCACTTGTTGCATCAACTTATCATTCTGGCTATCGGGATTGGCAGTGCCGTCTTTGAAACCCAGCAAATTTATCGGCGTCTCTTTGCCTTTACTACGCGCCGCGTGATCGGAAATAAACCCTTCCCGCTTCCAGCGCACACTGAGCAAATCCGGCGTGTGTTTGATGATATCGCGCAGCGCATGGATCACCGTATCCTGGGTGTTGGCGCAAATTTGTAGCAACACATCACCATGACATAACGCCGCATCCAGCGAGTCATTAGGGAAACGCGTCATCTTCTGCAACTTTTTTGGCATCTGTGGCGCAAGGCCAAAGCGCTCATCAAACAATGAGTGACCCACCGATAACGTGATGGTGAGATTATCGGGCGCAATGTAGCCGCCAAGAATGCCGGAATCGAGTGGTGGCAGGCGCGGATTTGGCGTTTCTGGTGCCGCTCCGCCCTGAGTCAGAAAAGCAAAACGCTGAGTCAACAAGCGAAACAACCGTTCAAGATCGGCTTTATCGCTGGCAAGCACATCAAACGCCACCAGCATCATTGCAGCCTGTTGTGGTGTCAGGATCCCTGCCTGATGCTCACCATAAAACGGCTGTTTCTCATTGCGTGCATACGGTGAAAGCGTACCCGGCGCACTTTGCGTTTTTTGTGCATGAGCGACCGGACAACTTCCCGCCAGCGCCAGTGCACCAATCCCTTTCAGTAAACGTCGGCGTGACGGTTCATTCACGCCGTTTTCATCTTTATACTGCATAACGTTTAATCCAGTCCCAGCACACCGCGAAGTTGCGCCAGATCTTCCGCCAGCGCAGTAATCGGTCCTTTCAGTGCATTCCGGTCGGCATCGGTCAATTTGTCGTAGGTTTCAAAACCGTCTTTAGTACGGTATTTCGCCAGAATGGTATCGACCTTTTTAAAGTTGGCATCGACTTTTGCCAACAGTTCCGGGTTGGCTTTTTGCAGTTGTGGACGCAGTAGATCGACAATTTTCTGCGAGCCTTCAACGTTAGCCTGGAAATCCCACAGATCGGTGTGGCTGTAGCGATCTTCTTCACCGCTGATTTTGCTGGCTGCCACTTCCTCAATCAGTCCGGCTGCACCGCCGACCACTTTTGAAGGTGGGAAAGCCAGTTCACTGATGCGTTTTTGCAAATCGACCACATCGGTATAAAGCTGGTCAGCGTACTTATCCATCCCTTTGGTGGTGTTGTCGCCAAACAATGCTTTTTCCAGACGGTGGAAACCGGTGAATTTCGGATCGGCGGCTTTTTGCTCGTAATCATCTTCACGGGCGTCAATGCTGCCATCCAGATCGGAGAACAATTCAGCAATCGGTTCAATGCGCTCATAGTGCTGGCGCGTCGGTGCATACAGTGCTTTCGCTTTTTCGATATCGCCTGCTTTAATCGCGTCGGTAAAGGCTTTGGTGTCGGTCACCAGCTGTGTGGTTTCCGCCATGACATACGCTTTATATGCAGTAATTGCACCACCAAGACTTAACAGCGCATCACTTTGCGCCGCATCCGCCGTTGCCTCACCTTTGACAATCAACTTCCCTTTCGGGTTAGTCAGCAGACCGCAGGTCATATCGTATTCGCCAGGCTGTAAATTCGCCGTCATTTTCTGGCTAAAGCCAGGGGCGATATTTTCTCGCTCTTCCACCACCATCACGCCTTTGAGGATCTCCCACTCCAGCGCCTTCTGGCTGTGGTTCTGAATAATGAACTGTGTTTTCCCGGCGTTAACCGTAATGGTCATCGGTTCGCACTGCTTATCCGTCACGGTCACTTTGACCTGCGGCACATCAGCGGCGTTAGCCATAAAAGCAGAAGAAAACAGCGCAGCCACGCTCAACTGCAATGCGTTACGGCGGAAGTTAATGGTCATGACGAGACTATCCCTTTAAAGTATGTTGTAACTAAGCAAGAGTTTGCGTCGTATTTGCTACGCGGAGCGAGACGCTGTCGCCCCTGCGCGTGGTGGCAGGGCAAATGCCACCAGCGCCGGGATGAGATAAATAAACCAGACGGCGACTTCGCTGACACTTGGCGCTTCCTGATAGCCAAAAATCCCTTCCATCAGCGTGCCAAACAGCGAGTGAGTTGACAGCACCGCGCTCATATCGAAGGCGATTTCCTGAAAGTGGTTCCACAATCCGGCTTCATGAAATGCGCGAATAGCACCAGCTGCCAGCCCTGCGGCGACGAAGAGAATAAACAGGCTGGTCCATTTAAAAAATGCACCAAGATTGAGGCGAATACCGCCCCAGTAGAGCAGGAAGCCGAGCACCACGGCTGTAGCAAGACCGAGCATTGCACCCAGCGGCGGCCAGATCCCGACATCTTGTTGAAATGCCGCCAGCAGGAAAAAGACCGACTCCAGCCCTTCCCTTGCAACGGCAAAAAAGACCATCATCACCAGCGCCCAGCCATGATGATTTCCACGCTGCAATGCGCTATCGACTGCCTGTTCCAGTTGCACTTTGACGTTGCGCGACACTTTGCGCATCCAGAAAACCATCCAGGTAAGGATCACCACGGCGATCACCGCCACGATACCTTCAAACAGTTCCTGTTCTTTTTGCGGAAATTCGCCGGTGGTTTCGTTAATGAAGATACCCAAGCCCAGGCACAACGCAGCGGCAAACAGCACGCCAATCCACATCACACCAATCCATCGGCCTCGCTGGGTACGCTTAAGATAGCTGGCAATCAAACTGACAATCAGCGCGGCTTCAAGTCCTTCGCGCAACATAATGAGAAACGGAACAAACATGCCACCCACCCTTAAACGTTTTTCTGAGTCAATCTATGCAAAGAAAAGTAAATCGCAGTGATAGCGATTATCATTACGGTAAAGAAAAATACAAGCGGAATGTTTATAAAATGATGTTGGAATGTAAAAACGAGGAGATCAAATCAGGAGATAAAAGCGATTATTTTAAGGTATTTAGCTGACTTTTCGCCCGGCAGATGAAGCTTGCACGAATGTTGGTGGCGACAAACTCGCTGCAGCGTGCCCCGAAGGGTTGAATTTTCATTTTGTGGTTTCACAAAAGAACGTTGTTTTTTGCTTATTAATAGATAGTGATAAGGTTGTGAATAAAATTATACCTCATCTCCTCATCGAATTTTTCGCCCCAACCTAAACAGGAGAAAACGTGTATTTAAGCCTGGAATGAGCGATTTTTGATAGTGCGTAATTAACCCCAAAAACTATAATCCTCCTTATTATATTTCCAGTGATATCATTTTATGGCTAATGCTATATACAATTCTACATCACGATAAAACGAAGCAGGATGCGAATTAAAAAAGTCACATAGAATAAAAATAGAAATCTTAACCAAAAGTAAGAGATTCTCGTGAAAATCAATCATCAAACACACTAACACATAAAAATCAATAAGCTGATAATTAATCAAAGCTTTTTACTCACGATTTTTTACTATATTATTACAACCCCACTAGTATTGAATACAGAAAGAGAAGGAATAAGATGAGACGCCACTGTTTTCAGATGAACCCTGTAATTAGGGTCGAGCATATAATCCATCTATTTCTCGGTCGATGAATTTGAAAATCTTACGCGTTAATTTTCCCTCTGGCCAAGGGCTAACATCGAATTAACAACAAGGCTCACGAATAATTGTAACTACGTACTTTATGAAACACAGGAAGAAATTATTATTTACCGCGATGATTCAAGGCGTAAAAAAAATAACAATCTTCATGAAACTCACCCCGATGGCAGCATTGTAAATTCGCCAATAACTGGCATTCCTCCTGCTTTTTACGGGTGCTTTCGTAGTTACACCATTAACACCAGAATGAGCGGATTGATTACTACATCAAGAACGCATCCGAAGTGTACATCCTGGTGCGCAGACTGAATCGCCCGGAGCCATGCGGATGGCTACGACTTAATACGAATCATTAACCCTGTAAGGATACGGAGAGCATGACATGAGACCAATATCCAACCTCAATACGAGCGCAGCAACCTATATTCCACCGCAGCAACTCCCGAGTAGTTGTCTGGAAACTTTGTCGCTTCTGGTGCAGATGAATAATTATATCAAAAGGGATGCGGACTACAGCACGGGCATGGCTGTTACTCCACTGGTTCCTGAAGAGGTTCACTTGCTGGCTGTTGCGATGACAACCGAACTACATCGACATCAGTTTCAACCGGTGGTAAATGCAAATGATCTGCAACTTCCTGAACCGTTCACCTTCGATGTTGCCGGTTTCACCATCACCTTCACGAAGACGCAAGAGCATGACAACACGGGCACTCTCGTGAAAATTGCAGTCAGTAAGAACGGTGTATGCACCAGCACAAATATTGCTCTTGAGCTGTTTCACTCCATCGTCACAACACTGATGTCACGCAGTCAGTATGGAACATTTGATCTCTGGTCCGTACGGCCAATACTCACGGATGAAAGTCAAAACAGGGTGCATGAAGCAGCTCGCTACTCCCCGGCCCAACAATACGGAGGAGAAGAAACACACATTACCAACAACGGCATGCGAGAATTTGGAAATATGTCCCCGCTGGCGTGGCGTAACGATGGGGAATTACAGCAATCGTGTAATACAAGCAACTTCCCACCAAATAATGCAAATGACGACATAAACAACACCAGGCAGACCACCGAGGACCAGCCAGAGGCGGACGAGCCACAGCAATATGTTAAATTGACTGTCGACGACATGCGAAAATGGGCGGCGATGGACCAGCAGGCGCGAAACGATCTAGGGGGAGTTCAAGGATGGTGTACGCACAATCATTTTAATATCAAAAATGCCAGGAATTACCTGACCGATCACGGCCTGAACTACGCGGGAGAGGTAAAGGTAAACGGGCCGCATGAATATGCCAAATTCACCCTTGAACATATCCGCCAGTGGGCAGCCTTAGACAAGCATGTGCGAAAACCGGTTGGTTATTTAGAAAAGTGGTGTAAGAAAAGAAACCTCTCGCGGACTACTGCCAGGAACTACCTGAAGAACGACGGGCTTACCGCCCTGGGTGAGTTGAAGCTGAAAGGGCCGCAGAAATGTGTCTCTTTCACCTTCGGGGACATCGTGCAATGGGCGAATATGAGCCAGGAGGATCGTGACCGCGCAGGGGGAGCCCACAAGTGGAGTAAAGGACGCGGCTTCCAGTGGTCTACTTCCAGATCCTACCTGAAATTGAGCGGATTGACGGTACAAGGCGCGAAAAAACTGGCGTGGCTGAACAAGAGCGGGAATATGTCGAATCCACACTATCTCGCCCAACCTACCAGCCGCAGGACATAAGCTGAAGGTACCGATAGCGGCAATTTTGTTCATCTGAGCCAGGTGGCAAATAGCAATTGCCCCCGAACACTCCCTGCCAGGCAATTTATACGGCATGGCAGGGAACATTCGGATTAAAAAGCAAAAGATAAATTATTGCTCTTCAGCTTACCCTTCCTGCAACCGTGACGGCGGAGCCGAATGATAGTGCGCATCGGCCTCGGCAAAGCGTTTTTGCATCGCCGCTGACGGCGCTTTACCCAGCAAACTAAACACTACAATCCCGATACTGCCGAAGATGAAGCCCGGAATAATTTCGTACAGTCCCAGCCAGCCGAACTGCTTCCAGACGATAACCGTCAGCGCACCGATGATCATCCCCGCCAGCGCACCGTTGCGCGTCATGCGTGACCACATCACCGAGAACAGCACCACCGGACCAAACGCCGCGCCAAAGCCTGCCCACGCGTAGCTCACTAAGCCAAGCACGCGGTTTTCCGGGTTCGCCGCCAGCGCAATCGCCACCAGCGCCACCACCAGCACCATCACACGCCCTACCCACACCAGCTCTTTCTGGCTGGCATGTTTACGCAGAAACGCTTTGTATAAATCTTCGGTAATCGCACTGGAACATACCAGCAGCTGGCAACTTAACGTTGACATTACCGCCGCCAGAATCGCCGACAGCAGAATCCCGGCAATCCACGGGTTAAACAGAATTTGCGCCAGTTCGATAAACACGCGTTCAGCGTTCTGGTTTACCGCACCTGCTACCGCCGGGTGCTCATTAAAGTAAGCAATACCAAAGAAGCCGACAGCCACCGCCCCTGCCAGGCAGAGGATCATCCAGGTCATACTGATACGACGCGCATGGACAATGCTGTGGTGAGAATCCGCCGCCATAAAACGCGCCAGGATGTGCGGCTGCCCGAAGTAACCCAGTCCCCAGCCCATCAGCGAGATAATGGCAACAAAGTTCAGCCCTTTGAGCATATCCACGTTTTCGATGCTCTTTTGTTTGATTACTTCCAGCGAGTCACCAAAGCCACCGACACTGATAATGACGATAACCGGCGTCAGGATCAGGGCAAAAATCATCAGGCTGGCCTGTACAGTGTCAGTCCAGCTCACCGCGAGGAAACCGCCAATAAAGGTGTAAAGGATCGTCGCCGCAGCGCCCGCCCACAGAGCCGTTTCGTAGCTCATGCCAAAGGTACTTTCAAACAGACGCGCGCCTGCCACGATGCCCGAAGCGCAATAAATGGTGAAGAACAGCAAAATCACCAGCGCGGAGATAATGCGCAAAATACGGCTTTTATCTTCAAAGCGCCCGGTGAAATAATCCGGCAATGTCAAGGCGTTATTGTTGTATTCGGTATGCACACGCAACCGCCCGGCCACCAGCTTCCAGTTAATCCACGCGCCTAATGTCAGGCCAATGGCGATCCAGCTTTCGGAAATCCCGGAAAGAAAAACAGCGCCCGGCAACCCCATTAACAGCCAGCCGCTCATATCCGATGCACCCGCCGATAATGCCGTCACGAATGGCCCAAGGCTACGACCGCCCAGAATATAGTCGTCGAAGTTTTTCGTTGATCGCCAGGCGATAAACCCAATCAATATCATGCCAAAGATATAGACACAAAATGTCACCAACATCGGTGTGCTAATAGCCATCTAAAGTCTCCAAAAAATTATTATCGGCAATGTCGAAACTTGCCGTTATATCTGCCACCGGAACGGGGTAACAGAGTTTATGTTTTACCAGGGCGCCCGTATCCTGCCGGAAGCGCTGGTTATTCACAATCGATTTAACACACCATTTACATTAAATTTTAGTGCTCAGCGACACTATTTTTCATCAGGTTGCACTCTCTCACATTTTTTGCGGTTGCACCTTTCAAAAATGTTAACTGCCGCAGAGAAAAAGTCTGAGTTATTTTTTTAATCCCTGTCATATCGATTTCTTTTATTAACATTTCATTCATTTTTAAGCTTGCTACGCAGGTCACATTTAACATGGTTGCACAAAGTTGCAACATCATGGATATTTCACGATAACGTTAAGTTGCACCTTTCAGAACAACAGGAGTAATGGCATGGGAACCACCACCATGGGGGTTAAGCTGGACGACGCGACGCGTGAGCGTATTAAGTCTGCCGCGACACGTATCGATCGCACACCACACTGGTTAATTAAGCAGGCGATTTTTTCTTATCTCGAACAACTGGAAAACAGCGATACTCTTCCGGAGCTACCTGCGCTGCTTTCTGGCGCTGCCAATGAGAGCGATGAAGCACCGACTCCGGCAGAGGAACCACACCAGCCTTTCCTCGACTTTGCCGAGCAAATTTTGCCCCAGTCGGTTTCCCGCGCCGCGATCACCGCTGCCTATCGCCGCCCGGAAACCGAAGCGGTTTCGATGCTGCTGGAACAAGCCCGCCTGCCGCAGCCAGTTGCTGAACAGGCGCATAAACTGGCATATCAACTGGCCGATAAACTGCGTAATCAAAAAAATGCCAGTGGTCGCGCAGGTATGGTCCAGGGGTTATTGCAGGAGTTTTCGCTGTCATCGCAGGAAGGCGTGGCGCTGATGTGTCTGGCAGAAGCGTTGTTGCGTATTCCCGACAAAGCCACCCGTGATGCGTTAATTCGCGACAAAATCAGCAACGGTAACTGGCAGTCACACATTGGTCGTAGCCCGTCCCTGTTTGTTAATGCCGCCACCTGGGGGCTGCTGTTTACCGGCAAACTGGTTTCCACCCATAACGAAGCCAGCCTCTCCCGCTCGCTGAACCGCATTATCGGTAAGAGCGGTGAACCGCTGATCCGCAAAGGTGTGGATATGGCGATGCGCCTGATGGGCGAGCAGTTCGTCACTGGCGAAACCATCGCGGAAGCGTTAGCCAATGCCCGCAAGCTGGAAGAGAAAGGTTTCCGTTACTCCTACGATATGCTGGGCGAAGCCGCGCTGACCGCCGCAGATGCACAGGCGTATATGGTTTCCTATCAGCAGGCGATTCACGCCATTGGTAAAGCGTCCAATGGTCGTGGCATCTATGACGGTCCGGGCATTTCAATCAAGCTGTCGGCGCTGCATCCGCGTTACAGCCGCGCCCAGTATGACCGGGTAATGGAAGAGCTTTACCCACGTCTGAAATCACTCACCCTGCTGGCGCGTCAGTACGATATTGGTATTAACATCGATGCCGAAGAGGCCGATCGTCTGGAGATCTCCCTCGATCTGCTGGAAAAACTCTGTTTCGAGCCGGAACTGGCAGGCTGGAACGGCATCGGTTTTGTTATTCAGGCTTATCAAAAACGCTGCCCACTGGTGATTGATTACCTGATTGATCTCGCCACCCGCAGCCGTCGCCGTCTGATGATTCGCCTGGTGAAAGGCGCGTACTGGGATAGTGAAATCAAGCGCGCGCAGATGGACGGCCTTGAAGGTTATCCGGTTTATACCCGCAAGGTGTATACCGACGTTTCATATCTCGCCTGTGCGAAAAAGCTGCTGGCGGTGCCGAATCTAATCTACCCGCAGTTCGCAACGCATAACGCCCATACGCTGGCGGCAATTTATCAACTGGCGGGTCAGAACTACTACCCGGGTCAGTACGAGTTCCAGTGCCTGCACGGTATGGGCGAGCCACTGTATGAGCAGGTCACCGGGAAAGTTGCCGACGGCAAACTTAACCGTCCATGTCGTATTTATGCTCCTGTCGGTACCCATGAAACGCTGCTGGCGTATCTGGTGCGTCGCCTGCTGGAAAACGGTGCTAACACCTCGTTTGTTAACCGTATTGCTGACACCTCTTTGCCACTGGATGAACTGGTTGCCGATCCGGTCACTGCTGTAGAAAAACTGGCGCAACAGGAAGGTCAAACTGGATTACCACATCCGAAAATTCCCCTGCCGCGCGATCTTTACGGTCACGGGCGCGACAACTCGGCAGGGCTGGATCTCGCTAACGAACACCGTCTGGCATCGCTCTCTTCTGCCCTGCTCAATAGTGCACTGCAAAAATGGCAGGCCTTGCCAATGCTGGAACAATCGGTCGCGGCTGGTGAGATGTCGCCCGTTATTAACCCGGCAGAGCCGAAAGATATTGTGGGCTATGTGCGCGAAGCCACGCCGAGTGAAGTAGAACAGGCGCTGGAAAGTGCGGTTAATAACGCACCAATCTGGTTTGCCACGCCTCCGGCTGAACGCGCGGCAATTTTGCATCGCGCTGCCGTGCTGATGGAAAGCCAGATGCAGCAACTGATTGGTATTCTGGTGCGTGAAGCCGGAAAAACCTTCAGTAACGCCATTGCCGAAGTGCGCGAAGCGGTCGATTTTCTCCACTACTA
This sequence comes from Escherichia sp. WS1265, assembly GCF_046487585.1. NCBI lineage: Bacteria > Pseudomonadati > Pseudomonadota > Gammaproteobacteria > Enterobacterales > Enterobacteriaceae > Escherichia > Escherichia sp. WS1265. The sequence continues at coordinate 74,516 of NZ_JBJQJE010000004.1, read as the reverse complement.
CGCCGGACAGGTGCGAGATGATTTCGCTAACGAAACCCACCGTCCATTAGGGCCTGTGGTATGTATCAGCCCGTGGAACTTCCCGCTGGCGATTTTCACCGGGCAGATCGCTGCCGCACTGGCGGCAGGTAACAGCGTACTGGCAAAACCGGCAGAACAAACGCCGCTGATTGCCGCGCAAGGGATCGCCATTTTGCTGGAAGCGGGTGTACCGCCAGGCGTGGTGCAATTGCTGCCAGGTCAGGGTGAAACCGTGGGCGCGCAACTGACGGGTGATGATCGCGTGCGCGGGGTGATGTTTACCGGTTCAACCGAAGTCGCTACGTTACTGCAACGCAATATCGCCAGCCGCCTGGACGCTCAGGGTCGCCCTATTCCGCTCATCGCTGAAACCGGCGGCATGAACGCGATGATTGTCGATTCTTCAGCACTGACCGAACAGGTCGTCGTGGATGTACTGGCCTCGGCGTTCGACAGTGCGGGTCAGCGTTGTTCGGCGCTGCGCGTGCTGTGCCTGCAAGATGAGATTGCCGACCACACATTGAAAATGCTGCGCGGCGCAATGGCCGAATGCCGGATGGGTAATCCTGGTCGCCTGACCACCGATATCGGTCCGGTGATTGATAGCGAAGCGAAAGCCAATATCGAGCGTCATATTCAGACCATGCGTAGCAAAGGCCGTCCGGTGTTCCAGGCGGTGCGGGAAAACAGCGAAGATGCCCGTGAATGGCAAAGCGGCACCTTTGTCGCCCCGACGCTGATCGAACTGGATGACTTTGCCGAATTGCAAAAAGAGGTCTTTGGTCCGGTGCTGCATGTGGTGCGTTACAACCGTAACCAGCTGCCGGAGCTGATCGAGCAGATTAACGCTTCCGGTTATGGCCTGACGCTTGGCGTTCATACGCGTATTGATGAAACCATCGCCCAGGTCACTGGCTCGGCGCATGTCGGTAACCTGTACGTTAACCGTAATATGGTGGGCGCAGTGGTGGGTGTGCAGCCGTTCGGCGGCGAAGGGTTGTCCGGTACCGGGCCGAAAGCAGGCGGTCCGCTCTATCTCTACCGTCTGCTGGCGAATCGCCCGGAAAGTGCACTGGCAGTGACGCTCGCGCGTCAGGATGCAGAGTATCCGGTCGATGTGCAGTTGAAAGCCGCATTGACTCAGCCGCTAAATGCACTGCGGGAATGGGCGGCAAACCGTCCAGAATTGCAGGCGTTATGTACGCAATATGGCGAGCTGGCGCAGGCAGGAACACAACGATTGCTGCCAGGGCCGACGGGTGAACGCAACACCTGGACGCTGCTGCCGCGTGAGCGCGTGTTGTGTATTGCGGATGATGAACAGGATGCGCTGACTCAGCTCGCCGCCGTGCTGGCGGTGGGCAGCCAGGTACTGTGGCCGGATGACACGCTGCATCGTCAGTTAGTGAAGGCATTGCCATCGGCAGTCAGCGAACGTATTCAACTGGCGAAAGCGGAAAATATAACCGCTCAACCCTTTGATGCGGTGATCTTCCACGGTGATTCGGATCAGCTTCGCGCATTGTGTGAAGCCGTTGCCGCGCGGGATGGCGCAATTGTTTCGGTGCAGGGTTTTGCCCGAGGCGAAAGCAATATCCTTCTGGAACGGCTGTATATCGAACGCTCGCTGAGTGTGAATACCGCTGCCGCTGGCGGTAACGCCAGTTTAATGACGATCGGTTAAACAGGTAGCCGGAGGATGTTACAACCTCCTCCGGCATCTTTAACGTGGTCGAATCCCCTCAATAATAATCCGCTGCACGTTTTCAACCGTTTGATTGAAAAATACCTCATCGCGCAACGTCGCGCCTGTCACCGCCTCCACCTGAGGGGCGAAATCGGCGTAATGTTGAGTGGAAGCCCAAATCATAAAAATCAAATGCTGCGGGTCAATCGGCGCGAGTTTGCCGCTTTTTACCCAACCGGCAATCAGCGCCGATTTCTCATCAATTAATGCCTTCAAATCGCCCGTCAGTTCATCCATTAACAACGGCGCGCCTGCCAGCATCTCCATACAGAACAGGCGCGAAGCCTGCGGATAATCGCGTGAGACTTCCAGCTTCAGACGGATGTACTCTTTGATCGCCGCCAGCGGGGCGAAATCTTCACGAAACGCTTTTAACGGTGCCAGCCAGATATCGAGAATCTGCCGCAGCACGGCAATATACAGCGCCTCTTTTGACGGAAAGTAATACAGCAGATTGGTTTTTGAAACACCCGCCAACTCTGCGATCTGCTCCAGCCTTGTGCCGTGAAAACCGAATTGTGAAAAAGTGTCCAGTGCTGCGCTAAGAATCGCTTTTTTCTTCGCGCTCACTGCGCGCGAACGTTTACCCGTTGTTTTCACTGCGCCTTGCGTCATGCGCTCTCCCCTCTTGTAGATTGGCAACAGGATAGCAAAACCCCTGCCCGGCCTCGACCTTCTGCACTTTCATCGCGCACGGATGCATGTTTTATGTGCAACTGTTTTGACCGTTTAGTCCACTTTTTTCCAGATATTTTAGACAACTTAACATTAACATATTAATAACATTCACTTTTTAAAAACTGGCATCCGCTTTGCAAACAAACCATTACGCGGCTGAAAAGGATATGCAGGATGCAGCGCCCCGTCTGACTTTCACTTTACGAGACGAAGAGAGGTTGATGATGAAAATTGGCGTATTCGTACCTATTGGCAACAACGGCTGGCTCATTTCGACCCACGCGCCGCAGTACATGCCGACCTTTGAACTGAATAAAGCCATTGTGCAAAAAGCGGAGCACTGCCATTTCGACTTCGCCCTGTCGATGATCAAACTGCGTGGCTTTGGCGGCAAAACTGAGTTCTGGGATCACAACCTTGAGTCGTTCACCTTGATGGCGGGGCTGGCGGCCGTCACCTCGCGCATTCAGATTTACGCCACTGCCGCCACCTTAACGTTACCTCCGGCAATCGTCGCCCGTATGGCCGCAACCATTGACTCCATCTCTGGCGGGCGTTTTGGCGTCAACCTCGTGACTGGCTGGCAAAAGCCTGAGTATGAGCAGATGGGTATCTGGCCTGGCGATGACTATTTCTCCCGTCGTTACGACTATCTCACCGAATATGTTCAGGTGCTGCGCGACCTGTGGGGCACGGGCAAAAGCGATTTTAAAGGCGATTTTTTCACCATGAATGATTGTCGCGTCAGTCCGCAACCGAGCGTACCCATGAAAGTGATCTGCGCCGGGCAAAGCGACGCTGGCATGGCGTTCTCCGCTCAGTATGCCGATTTCAACTTCTGTTTCGGCAAAGGCGTAAATACGCCCACGGCTTTCGCCCCGACCGCTGCGCGGATGAAACAGGCCGCAGAGCAAACCGGGCGCGACGTTGGCTCTTATGTGTTGTTTATGGTGATTGCCGACGAAACCGACGATGCCGCTTGCACCAAATGGGAACACTACAAAGCGGGCGCGGATGAAGAGGCGTTAAGCTGGCTAACCGAACAAAGTCAGAAAGATACCCGCTCCGGTACTGACACCAACGTCCGTCAGATGGCCGATCCCACTTCGGCGGTAAACATCAACATGGGGACGTTAGTCGGTTCTTACGCCAGTGTCGCGCGCATGTTAGATGAAGTCGCAAGCGTGCCTGGTGCCGAAGGCGTGCTGTTAACCTTCGATGATTTTCTGTCGGGAATCGAAACCTTCGGCGAGCGCATTCAACCACTGATGCAGTGCCGCGCCCATCTCCCTGCGCTGACTCAGGAGGTGGCATGATGACGACCTTAACCGCTCGACCAGAAGCCATTACCTTCGATCCGCAGCAAAGTGCGCTGATCGTGGTGGATATGCAAAACGCTTATGCCACGCCAGGCGGCTACTTAGATCTCGCCGGGTTTGATGTCTCAACCACTCGCCCGGTCATTGCCAACATTCAAACCGCCGTGACCGCAGCGCGAGCGGCAGGGATGTTGATTATCTGGTTTCAAAATGGCTGGGATGAACAGTATGTCGAGGCTGGCGGCCCCGGCTCACCAAATTTTCATAAATCGAACGCCCTGAAAACCATGCGTAAGCAGCCGCAGCTGCAGGGAAAATTGCTGGCGAAAGGCTCCTGGGATTATCAACTGGTGGATGAACTGGTGCCGCAGCCTGGCGATATTGTGCTGCCGAAGCCGCGCTACAGCGGTTTCTTCAATACACCGCTGGACAGCATTTTGCGCAGCCGCGGAATACGCCATCTGGTTTTCACCGGTATCGCTACCAACGTCTGCGTCGAATCGACGCTACGCGATGGCTTTTTTCTGGAGTATTTCGGCGTGGTGCTGGAAGACGCAACACACCAGGCGGGGCCGGAATTTGCACAGAAAGCCGCGTTGTTCAATATCGAAACCTTTTTTGGCTGGGTCAGCGACGTCGAAACGTTCTGCGACGCGCTTTCTCCCACGACCTTTGCTCGTATCGCTTAAGGAGTTTAACGATGCCAAAATCCGTAATTATTCCCGCTGGCAGCAGCGTACCGCTGGCCCCCTTCGTTCCCGGCACACTGGCTGATGGCGTGGTGTATGTCTCCGGTACGCTGGCTTTTGATCAACATAATAACGTGCTGTTTGCCGATGACCCAAAGGCGCAAACCCGCCACGTTCTGGAAACTATCCGCAAGGTGATCGAGACGGCGGGTGGCACGATGGCGGATGTGACCTTCAACAGCATCTTTATTACCGACTGGAAAAATTACGCCGCGATTAACGAAATCTACGCCGAGTTTTTTCCGGGTGATAAACCGGCGCGATTCTGCATTCAGTGCGGACTGGTAAAACCTGACGCGCTGGTGGAAATCGCCACAATTGCGCATATCGCCAAGTGAGGCCGCGATGAAACTTTCACTCTCACCTCCCCCTTATGCTGATGCGCCCGTAGTGGTGTTGATTTCGGGTCTTGGCGGTAGCGGCAGTTACTGGTTACCGCAACTGGCGGTACTGGAGCAGGAGTATCAGGTAGTCTGTTACGACCAGCGCGGCACCGGCAATAATCCCGACACGCTGGCAGAAGATTACAGTATCACCCTGATGGCAGCGGAACTGCATCAGGCGCTGGTAGCCGCAGGGATTGAGCGTTACGCGGTGGTCGGCCATGCGCTCGGTGCGCTGGTGGGAATGCAGCTGGCGCTGGATTATCCCGCGTCGGTAACTGTGCTGGTCAGCGTTAACGGCTGGCTACGAATAAACGCCCATACGCGCCGCTGTTTTCAGGTTCGCGAGCAGTTACTACATAGCGGCGGCGCGCAGGCATGGGTGGAAGCTCAGCCATTGTTCCTCTATCCCGCCGACTGGATGGCGGCCCGCGCACCTCGCCTGGAAGCTGAAGACGCGCTGGCACTGGCGCATTTTCAGGGCAAAAATAATTTACTGCGTCGACTTAACGCCCTCAAACGCGCTGACTTTAGTCGCCATGCGGATCGCATTCGCTGCCCGGTGCAAATCATCTGCGCCAGTGATGATCTGCTGGTGCCATCAGCATGTTCCAGTGAACTTCATGCCGCCCTGCCCGATAGCCAGAAAATGGTGATGCGCTATGGCGGACACGCCTGCAACGTGACCGATCCCGAAACGTTTAATGCTCTGTTACTCAACGGGCTTGCCAGCCTGTTACATCACCGTGAAGCCGCCCTGTAAGGAATTGCTATGAACGAAGCCATTAGCCCAGGTGCGCTTAGTACCTTGTTCACCGATGCCCGCACTCACAACGGCTGGCGGGAGACACCCGTCAGCGATGAGACGTTACGGGAGCTTTATGCCCTGATGAAATGGGGGCCGACATCAGCTAACTGTTCTCCGGCACGGATCGTGTTTATCCGCACTGCAGAAGGAAAAGAACGTCTGCGCCCGGCGCTTTCCAGCGGCAATCTGCAAAAAACCCTGACCGCGCCCGTCACCGCGATCGTCGCCTGGGACAGTGAATTTTATGAACGGTTACCACAGCTGTTTCCTCACGGCGATGCCCGCAGTTGGTTTACCTCCAGCCCACAACTTGCCGAAGAAACAGCGTTTCGCAACAGTTCCATGCAGGCGGCTTATCTGATCATCGCCTGCCGTGCGCTGGGGCTGGATACCGGCCCGATGTCGGGTTTTGATCGTCAACACGTAGACGACGCTTTTTTTGCAGGCAGCACGCTGAAGAGCAATCTGCTGATTAATATCGGCTATGGCGATAGCAGCAAACTTTTTGCGCGCCTGCCACGTCTGTCCTTTGAAGAAGCCTGCGGGCTGTTGTAAGGAGCAAACTATGAACATTGTCGATCAACAAACTTTTCGCGATGCGATGTCCTGTATGGGCGCGGCGGTCAATATCATCACCACGGACGGTCCAGCCGGGCGCGCCGGGTTCACCGCCAGCGCGGTCTGCAGCGTGACCGATACGCCGCCCACATTACTGGTGTGCCTGAATCGTGGGGCGTCCGTCTGGCCGGTATTCAATGAAAATCGAACGCTGTGTGTAAATACACTTAGCGCCGGGCAGGAGCCGCTTTCAAACCTTTTTGGCGGCAAAACGCCCATGGAACAACGCTTTGCCGCCGCCCGCTGGCAGACTGGTGTGACCGGATGCCCGCAACTGGAAGAGGCGCTGGTTTCGTTTGACTGCCGTATCAGCCAGGTGGTGAGCGTCGGCACCCACGACATTTTGTTTTGCGCCATCGAAGCGATTCATCGTCACGCCACACCCTACGGGCTGGTGTGGTTCGATCGCAGTTATCACGCGCTGATGCGCCCTGCTTGTTAACCTCCTTAAGGAGACAGCTGATGGCAATGTTCGGTCTTCCTCACTGGCAGTTAAAATCGACCTCTACAGAGAGCGGCGTGGTCGCGCCGGATGAACGATTGCCGTTTGCTCAGACGGCAATAATGGGCGTTCAACACGCGGTGGCGATGTTTGGCGCGACGGTGTTAATGCCGATTCTGATGGGGCTGGATCCCAATCTTTCCATTTTAATGTCAGGGATCGGCACGTTACTGTTTTTCTTTATTACCGGCGGGCGCGTGCCCAGTTATCTCGGCTCCAGCGCGGCTTTTGTCGGCGTGGTGATCGCCGCAACGGGCTTTAACGGTCAGGGCATTAACCCGAATATCAGCATTGCGCTGGGCGGGATTATCGCCTGTGGGCTGGTTTATACCGTCATTGGCCTGGTGGTGATGAAAATCGGTACGCGCTGGATTGAACGGCTAATGCCGCCGGTGGTGACGGGTGCGGTGGTGATGGCGATTGGCCTGAACTTAGCGCCTATCGCAGTGAAAAGTGTATCGGCTTCGGCCTTTGATAGCTGGATGGCGGTAATGACGGTGCTGTGTATTGGGCTGGTGGCGGTGTTTACCCGTGGCATGATCCAGCGATTATTGATTCTCGTAGGATTAATTGTCGCCTGTCTGCTGTATGGCGTGATGACCAACGTTTTAGGGCTGGGAAAAGCCGTCGATTTTACTCTCGTCAGCCATGCTGCCTGGTTCGGTTTGCCACATTTTTCCACTCCTGCTTTCAATGGTCAGGCAATGATGCTGATTGCGCCCGTGGCGGTGATTCTGGTGGCAGAAAACTTAGGTCATCTCAAGGCGGTCGCCGGGATGACCGGACGCAATATGGATCCATATATGGGGCGGGCATTCGTGGGCGATGGGCTGGCAACGATGCTTTCCGGCTCTTTCGGCGGTAGCGGCGTGACCACCTATGCTGAAAATATCGGTGTGATGGCCGTGACCAAAGTCTATTCGACGCTGGTGTTTGTTGCTGCTGCCGTCATCGCCATGCTGTTGGGTTTTTCGCCGAAATTTGGCGCGCTGATTCATACCATTCCAGCACCGGTGATTGGTGGTGCATCAATTGTTGTGTTCGGGCTGATTGCCGTCGCAGGCGCAAGGATCTGGGTACAAAACCGTGTCGATTTAAGCCAGAACGGTAATTTGATTATGGTCGCAGTAACCTTAGTGCTGGGCGCGGGTGATTTTGCTCTCACGCTGGGCGGTTTTACGTTGGGAGGGATCGGTACAGCCACCTTTGGCGCGATTTTACTCAATGCGTTGTTAAGCAGAAGGTTGGTTGACGTTCCACCGCCAGAAGTTGTTCATCAGGAGCCATAAACAGAAAACCGCCGGGGTTACCGGCGGTGATGACTTTTTGACGAGCTTCAGACAAAAATGCATTCGTCCATTCGTCACTGATTAGTCCGGCTAGTTGTCACTTTTGCCGTGACTGCTCTTGCCACCTTTTTTACCTGCTTCTGATGCGCGCTGCGGGTCATTCTTGAAATTACCCCCGCTGTGCTGTCCACCTTTTTTACCTGCTTCTGATGCTCTTTCGCGGTCTTCTGCAAAATTGCCGGAACCGCCACGATGGTTTGCCATTACTGACCTCCGTCTGGGTATAGACATCATATTGCATAGAATTAACGCGGCGTATGGCGGCTGCCATATTTTCGCTACGTGGGACTAAGCTTAGTGAACTGACGCGGGCAGACCCGCGTTTAGTAATATCCTGCAACAGCTTCTTAGCGAGAATAGATATCATCTCCAATAATTATCCATAAGCCGCTCTTATGATTAAAAAAACGCGATGAGATAAAAATGTGTCATTTTGCGACAAAATTACGTGCTTGTGAAAGTTGTTATAAATCAAATAAGTGGTTGTGAAATTTGCACTCTGAAAAGGACGTCTTATCTTTAAATAAGTGGTAGCGAATCGCTACGGAATAGAGATAACACGAGGAGTGGTTAGAAATGGCTAAAGTTCTGGTGCTTTATTATTCCATGTACGGACATATTGAAACGATGGCACGCGCAGTCGCTGAGGGTGCAAGCAAAGTGGATGGCGCAGAAGTTGTCGTTAAGCGTGTACCGGAAACCATGCCGCCGCAATTATTTGAAAAAGCAGGCGGTAAAACGCAAACTGCACCGGTTGCAACCCCGCAAGAACTGGCCGATTACGACGCCATTATTTTTGGTACACCTACCCGCTTTGGCAACATGTCCGGTCAAATGCGTACCTTCCTCGACCAGACGGGCGGCCTGTGGGCTTCCGGCGCACTATACGGAAAACTGGCGAGCGTCTTTAGTTCCACCGGTACTGGCGGCGGTCAGGAACAAACCATCACATCCACCTGGACGACCCTTGCGCATCACGGCATGGTGATTGTCCCCATTGGCTACGCAGCGCAGGAATTATTTGACGTTTCACAGGTTCGCGGCGGTACGCCGTACGGCGCAACCACCATCGCAGGCGGTGACGGCTCACGCCAGCCAAGCCAGGAAGAACTGTCTATTGCTCGTTATCAAGGGGAATATGTCGCAGGTCTGGCAGTTAAACTTAACGGCTAATCTTCAACAGGAGGATACGCATGCCAACTCAAGAAGCGAAAGCTCATCACGTCGGTGAATGGGCATCTCTGCGCAATACGTCGCCGGAAATAGCCGAGGCCATTTTCGAAGTCGCCGGGTACGACGAAAAAATGGCGGAAAAGATTTGGGAAGAAGGTAGCGATGAAGTGTTAGTCAAAGCCTTTGCTAAAACCGATAAAGATTCGCTTTTTTGGGGCGAACAGACCATCGAACGTAAAAACGTTTAATCCGCGACTCCCCCGCTTCACGCGGGGGAGTTTTCTGTTATTTCACCGCTTCATTCAATACGCTATCAAACTTATCCATCGGGCAGAAACCGTTGGTATCTATCGGGCAACCGCTTAATTCCAGCGTCACGCGCTGAGCAGGTGCCTGAAGGGTTAACGCATCGGCATTACGTAACTGTTCCGCACTCTGGTACACATACTCGATTTTCATCAGGTCGCGATTGGCTTTGTTGTCATGCCAACGCTGGAAAACGATTTTGCCGCCAATCGGCGTGCGTTCGTTCTGGTCATGCAACTGATACGGTTTGAAATCCAGCGCCGTTAACAGAGAGGCAATGTTGGAGTCGTGCCCAACTAACACCGTGATTTTCGGTGCGCTGGTGCGATCGGTGACCAGGGCTTTGTCGATATAACTGACCAGCGGTTTCGCAACATTGCGCGCCACTTCCGGTGAGGTAAACAGGCTGTCCTGGTAGCCGTTTTTCAGCTTCGACAACACCTTCCACTGCTGGTCAGATTTGATTTCTCCCCAGGCCACCTGATCCATCGGAAAACCTTCGTAGTATTGCAAAGTAAACGCATCTACCAGCGAGTTGCCGACTTTCAGCGGCCCGGAAACACCTGGTTCTTGTTGATACTTGGCGCTAAAGGTATTTTTGCCATCCACCAGCGAACACTGTTGTTTCTCTTTACAGGCAGGGGAATCTTTATAGTTAACGATTTTTTCCAGTAGCTGGTAGCTGTCGGTAAGCTGGAGTTTGCTGAGCTCTTTCTCCATTGCCGCCACCGCCTGTTCACTGAATGCGGCGGAATCATCGGTGATCACCGGGTTAAAGGTTGGGTCCAAGGTGCCCATTTTTTCCTGGTGATGCACAGGAATATCACAGCCGGGGAATGCGCCGGTAATAAAGAACTGTGCGGTCGCAACGGTACGTTGCAGACTATTGGCATAGGCATAAACGGTGTCCGGCGGCGGGCATTCCCCCGATTTTACCATCCCCTGCTCTGCCAGCCATTCACGCATGTAATGGCCCATATACACTTCGAGCACGCCACCTTTGGTGGTGAGTTGCCCACCGGGGACGTCCCATTCTGGCCATTTATTCGGCGTCGACTGCTCCAGCACACTGCCATTGTTCGCCAGCGGCGCACGTAAGTTATGGCGGCTCATCATGAGCACTTGCTGTAGCTGATAGCCTTCCGGTACGGTTTGTGCCTGAGTATTTGAAGCGAGTAAAACTATCCCTGCCACAGTTGCGGCGATTAGCGTTTTGTTCATTCCTGGCACCTCTTTTGTTATCAATCACTAAAGAGTGTGACAGAAATATGACATTTTTCCGGGAACAGGTTCGCAAAATGGCTTGTTGAGCGCCTGTTTTTGTATCTTCATCTTTAAAAACAGGCAAGTTATGACGCAAAACTATACCTGATTAGCCCCTGCCTCATGCACGCCGCTGATGATTACACCTGTGGCTAAACAGAATATCAGCGGCGTTACCAATACAGAGGCAATATTTACCAATAAAAAAGTGTGAGACTAATAACAATGGTTTTTAGCACATGCCCTTGTCAGTAAATTGCATAACGATTTAAATAGTCGAGTTGCGCATTCATTTCCTTATTGTTTAACTTGTAAGCCTGAGCAAAAAGTTCAGGAGGGAGGTAAACGTCATAATGATTGCCAGTGTTCATCAAATAACCATACTCAAGATCTTCATCTGTTGAAAAGGATTCATTCCCCAAGGAGATTGATGCCACATTACTATTAACAATAAATAATGAGCAAATGCTATCTGAAAGAGCAGTGAGGAAATTTTTCACCTCATTAATCCTCTTCTCTGGGTCGGTGTCTAAAACAAGGTGTGTCTTGTTATCATTAAATATAAAATCGGGTAAATTCAGTATGCATTTTTTGTCATTCAAGCAACTATCAATAAATTCTTTTTTAAAAAACAAAAAACTCCATGATAAAAAACCACCCCGCCCCTGAATTTTGTTGTCAGATTGTAGATCAACGCCAAATAACGTCTTTACATCTTCCCTGAGATTATAGAATGCCGTATCAACAAGAACCTCGATCGTTTTTTTATCAACCATTTTAATGAATTCGTCGTAAACTTCCTTTTGCGTCTTATAACTGACCAGCGCCCATGAATAATCATGTTGTTTTAAAACCAGTATAGCTCTTAACAGACAATATCCATCGCCATCTACAGGAGCATATTTTAATCCTAATGCCTGGTTAGTTTCACTCTGAATAAAAGATATACCAGACAAATCAATGCCAGAATCCAAATCAGATATTCCCGGCGTATTTATCCGCGCTGGCTGGATACTCATATTTTCATTATCATCCAAACAATACTCAGAAAAAACATCATCACACGCAGTAATGTTTTCAATATATTCCATAAAGCCATACCAATAATAACCTTTAAAATCTGTGATAGACTCTGACCCTCTGCCCGGTAAGGACACTCTAACAATATTAACATCTTCAACATATTGTATAGTATATGTAATACCTCCTGAAACCCCTGAATAAATTTGTTTATCATTAGTACGCAATGTTTTCATAAATAATGATAAATCATTATCATTCTGTATTTCCTCAAATTCTTTTTCTAGTGAATCGCATTCCAGGCATGGAATGTAGTCTTCAGCTTGTTGACGTCTGATTTCTTTATACAACCGCATAAAACACACCAGTGTGTTTTCAAAAAGCGTGATTGAATATGTTTGATTTTTTTTGTACTCATTTTTTATATCGTTCCAGGCTTGCTTCAAATAATTATTTGCAGTGCAACTAATTCCATGTATATTACCCATATATAGCGCCTATAAAATTTAATAAATAATGACGCACTAGTAAAACTTAAAGTGCCTGTTTCAACTATCAAAAATCGCTCACCCTTTTTCACCTGTTTAAAATATGTTCAACACCCCACCTTGAGGCGACCTCCTCTCCGCGATGATTTCAATAACATATTCTGTGTTGGCATATGAAATTTTGAGGATTACCCTACACTTATAGGAGTTACCTTACAGGGGTTCCTTCAATTTGTGTTGATTTACGCGAGATAACGCTATGGAATTAAAGGATTATTACGCCATCATGGGCGTGAAACCGACGGACGATCTCAAGACAATCAAGACCGCCTATCGTCGACTGGCCCGCAAATACCATCCTGATGTCAGCAAAGAACCGGATGCCGAAGCCCGCTTCAAAGAGGTCGCTGAAGCCTGGGAAGTGTTAAGTGATGAACAACGTCGCGCTGAGTATGATCAGATGTGGCAACATCGCAACGATCCGCAATTTAACCGTCAGTTCCATCATGGCGACGGTCAGAGTTTTAACGCCGAAGATTTTGACGATATCTTCTCGTCAATTTTCGGTCAGCATGCCCGCCAGAGCCGTCAACGCCCCGCCACACGCGGCCACGATATTGAAATCGAAGTGGCGGTATTCCTCGAAGAAACGCTTACTGAGCATAAGCGTACCATCAGCTATAACCTGCCGGTTTATAACGCCTTTGGCATGATCGAACAGGAAATCCCGAAAACGCTGAATGTGAAGATCCCGGCGGGCGTCGGCAATGGTCAACGCATCCGCCTGAAAGGCCAGGGGACGCCGGGCGAAAACGGCGGTCCAAATGGCGATTTGTGGCTGGTGATTCATATTGCGCCACATCCGCTGTTTGATATTGTCGGCCAGGATCTGGAAATTGTGGTGCCGGTTAGCCCATGGGAAGCGGCGCTGGGTGCTAAAGTCACCGTTCCAACACTGAAAGAAAGCATTTTGCTGACTATCCCGCCTGGCAGCCAGGCAGGGCAACGATTGCGCGTTAAAGGCAAAGGTCTGGTGAGCAAAAAACAGACCGGCGATCTGTATGCGGTACTGAAAATCGTGATGCCGCCGAAACCGGATGAAAACACTGCCGCGCTATGGCAGCAACTGGCAGACGCCCAGTCGTCTTTTGATCCACGTAAAGATTGGGGGAAAGCATAATGGCTAATGTTACGGTGACTTTTACTATTACCGAATTTTGCCTGCATACCGGCATCTCTGAAGAGGAGCTGAATGAAATTGTCGGTTTGGGGGTGGTTGAACCGCGTGAGATCCAGGAAACAACCTGGGTATTTGACGACCATGCCGCCATTGTGGTGCAACGCGCAGTACGCCTGCGTCATGAACTGGCTCTGGACTGGCCGGGGATCGCGGTGGCGCTGACGTTAATGGATGATATTGCGCACCTGAAGCAGGAAAACCGCCTGCTACGCCAGCGGCTTTCCCGGTTTGTAGCTCATCCGTGATGTGTGTTTGCCGGATGTGATGACGCATCCGGCAACTGCGTCCTGATGCCTGATGCGACGCTAAACGCGTCTTATCAGGCCAACAAACGACGTTATCTGTTTTGGTGGTCGCATTCCACTAACACCAGCAATAACTGGCTTAGTGCCGCGTAAAAACCGAAACTGTCGTACTGATGGCAACGCGCAGCAAACTCTGGTAACCATTGTCGCAGCGCCGTCAGTGTTTTTTGCCGCAGATTGTCGATTCTTCGCGCAGGAACGCTCCCCTCTCCCAGCGAAAAATGCAGATGGCTGAGCAATTCGAGATAGATCGCCAGATGATCTGCCGGTTCGTTGAAATTGCCGCTGGTTTCCATCCCTGCCTCAACTAACAAGCGGTTAATCTCTTGCTCGTCCTGTTTGTAGGCCGATGCATATGGCAGCGCCGCTTGTTTGTCGGTCATCAGAAACAGGCCGCAAAAGTCAGCGGCCAGTTCCAGACGGGCATCGTCACGTACTGTCAGAGTGGCAATACTGTTTTCCAGCCCATTCACCGCCGCAGTGAGCGGAGGTTCGCTTTTCAGCAACGAAAACCATTCAGCCATCTGCGCACTGGCGATTTGCGTCAGTTGTTCATCGTCCAGTTCACGGGAGAACAACTGCGCCAGCCAGGCGTAAACACAGGCAATCTGTTGTGCTGTCAGCGTGGTCATGATTTCACCTGCGACGCGGGAACATATTCGCACTGCGCCACCATCTCCACAGGGCCGTTAAACGCCGTCACCTGCTCCACTGTTCCGTTGTACTTCTCAATTTCCACCAGCGTAGTGTGCGCACTGGTCGCCTGCGCCAGCTGCGAAGTACCGATGTCGATGGTCAACACGTTGGGGTTACCGTATTTGCACAGCGCACCAGGCTCGCCGCCTTTATCTGGATCGTACCATGCCCCTTCGTGAATTCGTGCCACGCCGGGTGCATAGCGGTCAGAAACCACTGCCCCTGCCAACACCTGACCGCGAGCGTTAAAGACGCGTACCACATCACCGTTACGAATACCGCGCGCGCTGGCATCCTGCGGGTTAATGAACACTGGCTCTTTACCCGCTACCGTATATTGCTGACGCAGCGTTTCCGACTCACATAACTGCGAGTGAAGTCGGAAATCCGGATGCACAGATTGCAGATGCAACGGATACTTCTGCGAGCCGGGCCCACCGTGGGAGCGTTCGATTTTCTCAAACCACATCGGATGCCCCTGACAATCGTCGTAGTTCATATCAGCGATGGTTTTCGAATAGATCTCAATCAGGCCACTCGGCGTGCCCAGCGGTTCGAGATCCGGATCTTCGCGAAATGCCTGGTGGCGAACAAACATCTGCGGATGATCAAACTCGACGTACTCCTTGTTATTCCAGAAGTCATCAAACGCTGGCAGATGAACGCCGCGTCCTTTGCCTTGTTGTACACCTTCCTGCCAGATGCGTTTCAGCCAGCCCATTTCGTCCAGCCCTTCGGTAAAGGCTTCTTCGCGATTAAAGCGGCGGCACAGCTCGCGGAAAATATCAAAGTCGTTGCGCGCCTCGAACTGCGGCGGCACCACCTGTTTCATGGCGATAATGCCACGGTTGGAGTGGTTGCCGTACTGGTCGAGATCGTTACGCTCAAACTGCGTGGTCGCAGGCAGCACGATATCGGCAAAGCGGCAGGTTGAGGTCCACTGGTTATCTATGGCGATAACCGTTTCCAGCTTGCGCCAGCCTTCAATAATGCGGTTGATCTGCTGATGACGATGGAACGGGTTAGTTCCGGCAAAAATACACATTTTCAGCGGCGGCAGTTTTACCGATTTACCGTTCCAGTTGATCACTTTCCCCGGTTCGAGGATCGCATCGACAAAACGGGCAATCGGAATGGTGCTGCTGTAGCCTTTGTAATCACTGTTGTCGTGAACAGGCGGAACCGACGAAGAGCCGGAGAAACCACTCAGAATAACGCCTTTACGTCCCGGCGTGCCTGCGCCGTTATAGTGCCAGCCAAAACCAAAGCCACCACCTGGCAGGCCAATTTGCCCCAGCATCGCCGCCAGAACCACAATCATCCACGCCCACTGTTCACCGTGCTGCATACGCTGTACGCACCAGCCAGCAATAATCTGCGTTCTGTTCGCCGCCATCTGCCGCGCCAGCCCACGAATGGTTTCGGCATTAATGCCAGTCAGTTTTTCAGCCCATGCGGCATCTTTCGGCTGACCGTCTTTCTCACCCAGCAGATACGGCAGGAACTGCTCAAAACCTACACAGTAGTTAGCGAGGAAGTTTTTGTCGTACAGGTTTTCACTGTACAGCGTATGCGCCAGAGCCAGTTGCAGCGGCACGTCAGTTTGCGGGTTAACCGCAATGTGCTTCACATGCTCGCGCCCCAGATACTCATGGGTGGATGTGACAACCGGATCGATGCTGATGACCTCAATTTCACCGGCGGCGACTTTCGCTTTTAGCTGCTCGTAATATTCATAAACATCGTGATCCGGGCACCACCAGTTCGCTTGCTGGTTTTTCAGCAAATCGGAGCCCCACAGCACAATGGTTTTGCTGTTCTGCAATACCAGCGGCCAGGAGGTTTGCTGTTCATACACTTCCATCGAACCGACTACGCGCGGCAGGATCACCTGCGCAGCACCGGTAGAGTAATCTCCGCCCGTACCAACGCTATTACCATGCAAGGCAATCGCTTTCGCCAGCATCCCCGAAGCGTTATGGAACATCCCCGTCGATTGCCAACCACTGGCGGTCAGCAAGGCACTCGGCCCGTGAGTTTTCTGTACGCGTTCCAGTTCTTCATAGAACATGTCGAGGGCTTCATCCCAGCTCACGCGCACAAAACGGTTATCACCGCGCTGGGAGGTGTCGCTCAGATGGCGCTTACGCAGCCAGTCCACGCGTACCATCGGGTAACGAATACGCGCCGCGTTGTGTACGTGATCCGGCAATCCGGCAATCATTTTCGACGGATATTTATCCAGTTCGAACGGTTTTGCCGCCACAAAGCGACCATCCTTCACCGTCGCGCGGATAGCCCCCCAGTGCGACCCGGTAAGAATGCCCTCTTTCGAGGTGACAGCCTTAGTCGCCGCTTGCGCCGCAGTCGCACTGCGCGGCGTTAACAATGACGGCCCCAGCATCCCGGCGACGGTTAAGCCGCCGAGTTGTGCCAGAAAACGCCGACGTGATGCCTGAAAGAGATCGTTATTGTTCATTATTTTTCTTCCTTCTTATCGCCGTGAGCCTTACCTGCGGTGTCAGACGCATTCATTTGCAGATATTTCAACAAGGTGCGTTCTTCACGTTTATCGAGGCTGGTAAAGCCAATCATGCCGTTGAGCGTGCCGATCCAACCGTTAGCGTCAAAGTGAGAGATTTCCGGTGCGCCGTGGCACTGGTTACAGGTGCCGTTGTACAACGAATCAGCATAAGCCCAGATCGGTTTGATATCGTTCACCATGTCACCTTTCTTCATCCACGCAGTGGCCTGCAACTTGCTCCACTCGGTATTGGTGTCGGCAACGGTGGTTTTCTCCAGCGTTTTCACCTGCTGCTGCACATCACCACGAATCGAGGCAACAAAGATGCGTTTGCCAGGGAACTGGGTGAGTACACGCTGACGTCCGGCGCTTTCTGTCCAGCCGGTAATTTCAATTTGCAGCCAGTCGCCGTCACGTTTAAGGACTTTCACTTCCGAGGCAGGCAGCAGAGAACCAGAGGCTTCTTTATCGCCTTTCGCCGTATAAATCGGCTTAATATCAATGGAGTACAGTGTGTCGCCACTGTCATTAGCACTGGCGCGCAGCTCATCGAACTGCTTACGGAAGCCACTACTCATATCCGGCAACTGGTGGGCAATACCTTTATGACAGTCGATGCAGGATTGATTATCTTTCGCTGCCACCTTCATCTGACGTGCCGCTTCAGGATGCTGCTTGGCATGATCCATCGCATCGTAGTTATGGCAGGAGCGGCAGGTTGCCGAGTTGTTTTCTTTCATTCGCGCCCATTCACGCTCGGCAAGTTCCGCGCGTTTGGCTTCGAATTTTTCAGGTGTATCAATAGAGTGGGCAATAAAGGTCTGGTAGATATCGTTGCTCGCTTCCAGTTTGCGCTTCACCATGCCTGGAATATCCGGCGGGATATGACAGTCATGGCATTCAGCTCGCACGCCAGAGGCGTTCTGGAAATGCACCGACTGTTTATATTCTTCATACACCGGTTGCATACTGTGGCAACTGACACAAAATTCGGTTGTGCTGGTGACTTTGATCCCAACGTGTGGCAATACAATCAGCGCAATGCCAATCACAATCCCAATAGCGACCAGCGCCAGTACCGACCAACGAGCACTGGGTCGGCGTAACGCGCTCCAGAGTTTCCGCATAATAGCCCCTGTAAAATTATGGTTTAGTGAAGCGATCTTAATGAGTAAATATGAACAGCGGCACTGGTCAGGATGAACGGCTTACGGCAGAATATGAACAGATATGAACAGAATGAGTAAAATCCTCTGATGCCACATCACATTGTTATTGTTGAAGATGAGCCGGTTACCCAGGCGCGATTACAATCTTACTTCACTCAGGAGGGGTATACCGTTTCCGTTACGGCGAGCGGTGCCGGGCTGCGGGAAATTATGCAGAATCAGCCGGTGGATTTAATTCTGCTGGATATCAATTTGCCCGATGAAAATGGCCTGATGTTAACCCGCGCCCTGCGGGAACGCTCAACGGTGGGGATTATTCTGGTTACCGGACGCAGCGATCGAATTGACCGTATTGTTGGGCTGGAAATGGGCGCAGACGATTACGTCACCAAACCGCTGGAACTGCGCGAACTGGTAGTACGGGTGAAAAATCTACTCTGGCGAATCGACCTCGCGCGACAAGCTCAACCGCACACACAGGACAACTGCTATCGCTTTGCCGGTTATTGCCTGAATGTGTCGCGCCATACGCTGGAGCGGGATGGCGAGCCGATTAAACTGACCCGCGCAGAGTATGAAATATTGGTGGCATTTGTGACTAATCCGGGCGAAATTCTCAGCCGTGAACGTCTGCTGCGTATGCTTTCTGCGCGTCGGGTGGAAAACCCTGACCTGCGCACCGTCGATGTGTTAATTCGTCGTTTACGCCATAAACTCAGCGCGGATTTACTGGTGACGCAACATGGCGAAGGTTATTTCTTAGCCGCTGATGTGTGCTGATAAAAATAGACCGGACGAAATCCCCCTGGTGACAGCGAGCGGCGGATATGTTCACGGTCGGCATTTTTCGGCGTCAGAACTAAAATCGGTGGGCTGACATTATCAGACACCGATTGCCCCTGTAATTGCCTGATGGCCTGCTCAACCGCCAGTTCCCCCTGCCAGACCATCTGATCGCTGGCAGCCATAATCACCCTTCCCCGCTTCAGCCCGCGATACACCTGATGTGAAAGATAAAACGACACCACGGTAAGCGGTGTTTTCAGGTTACGCCCTTCCCCCATTGCCGCCTCTGCCGCAATGGCCGTTCCGGCAACGACGTCGATTTCTGGATGGCGTTCCAGCATCTCCTGCAACAGGTTACGCTGGATTTCAATATCGTTGTCACCGAGCGCAATATCGACAATACGCACCGGGCTTCCGGCAATGGCTGCTCGAAAACCCTCGACCATCTCCTTACTGCCCCCAGCGTTATCGGGGCCGGGCATCAACAGCACGTTCAGTGGTTTACCGTGCGCCCATTGCACCAGATATCGCCCTGGTTGATAGCCCATCTGAAACCAGGGCACACCAACGCGGCTTTTCACCTGGGGAGCATCAATAGCATTTACCAGTTCAATCACCGGCAGACTTGCTACCTGCTTTTGCAGGTCGGGAAATGACGTCGTGCTACTACCGAGCAAAATGGCCTCTGCGCCCCACTGTTTACACTGGTCGATTTGTGCTTGCTGGGTAGCCAACTGGCTGTAGCCGCCTGCCTCCAGCACTTTTAAATCCACACCGTAGCGGCGAGCAGCCTCCTGCATACCATAGTTCAACGATAACCAGTATGAATCTTTCAGGCTGGGATAAAGCGCGCACAGTTTCCATGCACGTTTGGCTTTAAGCGGCGTAGAGGGTTGCACCGAGAAATGCTGCGCATCATGCCAGCGCAACAGGTTATCAGCCGAAAAACCAGGCAACATGAAAAGGGAAAGAAGTAAAAATAGCAGTACGCGCATGATAGCCTCATCAATAATAAGGCTTTATGCTAGATGCATTCCGCTTTGCGACTCAACCTTTTTCATCTTAAGTGCACCGACCGTGAATTTAACCCTGACCCGAAGACTCTGGATGGGCTTTGCCCTGATGGCGCTGTTAACCCTGACCAGTACCCTGGTGGGATGGTACAACCTGCGCTTTATCAGCCAGGTGGAAAAAGACAACACTCAGGCATTGATTCCTACCATGAATATGGCGCGCCAGTTGAGCGAAGCCAGCGCCTGGGAACTTTTCGCCGCGCAGAACCTGACCAGTGCCGATAACGAAAAGATGTGGCAGGCGCAGGGGCGAATGCTCACCGCACAAAGCCTGAAGATTAATGCGTTGCTGCAAGCGTTACGGGAACAAGGTTTTGATACCACCGCTATTGAACAACAGGAGCAGGAGATCTCCCGTTCGTTACGTCAGCAAGGGGAACTGGTGGGACAGCGTTTGCAACTGCGCCAGCAACAACAGCAACTCAGTCAGCAGATAGTCGCCGCCGCCGATGAAATCGCACGCCTGGCGCAAGGTCAGGCGAATAATGCGGCAACCTCCGCCGGAGCGACCCAGGCCGGGATTTACGATTTGATTGAACAACATCAGCGTCAGGCCGCAGAAAGTGCACTCGATCGGCTGATTGATATCGATCTTGAGTATGTTAACCAGACGAATGAACTGCGCCTTAGCGCCCTGCGGGTGCAGCAAATGGTGATGAATCTGGGGCTGGAACAAATCCAGAAAAATGCGCCAACGCTGGAAAAGCAGCTCAATAATGCGGTGAAAATTCTGCAACGTCGGCAAATACGCATTGAAGATCCGGGAGTTCGTGCTCAGGTCGCAACAACGTTAACTACCGTTAGCCAATATAACGATTTGCTGGCGCTGTATCAGCAGGACAGTGAAATCAGCAATCGCCTGCAAACTCTCGCCCAAAATAACATCGCCCAGTTCGCGCAGTTTAGTAGCGAAGTCAGTCAGCTGGTCGACACCATTGAGCTACGTAATCAGCACGGACTGGCGCATCTGGAAAAAGCCAGTTCACGCGGGCAATACAGCCTGTTATTACTGGGGATGGTTTCACTTTGTGCATTGATTCTGATCCTCTGGCGCGTGGTTTATCGCTCAGTCACGCGTCCACTTGCCGAACAAACGCAGGCGCTGCAACGCTTACTGGACGGTGATATCGACTCCCCTTTTCCGGAAACCGCTGGCGTGCGGGAGCTGGATACCATCGGGCGGCTGATGGATGCGTTTCGCAGCAGTGTTCATGCGCTGAATCGCCACCGCGAACAGCTGGCGGCACAGGTCAAAGCGCGTACAGCTGAATTGCAGGAGCTGGTGATAGAACACCGACAGGCACGGGCGGAAGCAGAAAAAGCCAGCCAGGCAAAATCGGCGTTTCTGGCGGCGATGAGCCATGAGATCCGCACACCGCTGTACGGTATTCTTGGCACCGCGCAACTGCTGGCAGATAACCCCGCACTTAATGCCCAGCGCGATGATTTGCGGGCAATTACCGACTCTGGTGAATCGTTGCTGACCATCCTCAACGATATTCTCGATTATTCGGCTATCGAAGCAGGCGGCAAGAATGTTTCGGTCAGCGATGAACCCTTTGAACCGCGCCCGTTGCTGGAAAGTACCCTGCAATTAATGAGCGGACGGGTGAAAGGTCGCCCGATTCGCCTGGCAACTGAAATTGCCGACGATGTACCGACTGCGTTAATGGGCGATCCGCGGCGTATTCGTCAGGTCATTACCAACCTGTTGAGCAACGCCCTGCGTTTCACCGACGAAGGGTACATTATCCTGCGTAGTCGCACTGATGGCGAGCTGTGGCTGGTCGAAGTGGAAGACAGCGGCTGCGGTATTGATCCCGCGAAACTGGCTGAAATCTTCCAGCCATTTGTTCAGGTTAGCGGCAAACGCGGCGGCACCGGGCTGGGGCTGACTATCAGTAGCCGTCTGGCCCAGGCGATGAGCGGCGAACTGAGCGCCACCAGCACGCCGGAGGTTGGAAGCTGTTTTTGTTTACGCTTGCCGTTACGTGTTGCCACTGCACCCGTGCCAAAAACAGTCAATCAGGCGGTGCATCTGGACGGTTTACGTTTGCTGTTAATTGAAGATAACCCGCTAACCCAGCGAATTACCGTTGAGATGCTGAACAACAGTGGGGCGCAGGTCGTTGCGGTAGGAAATGCCGCGCACGCAATAGAGACGTTGCAAAATAGCGAACCGTTTGCTGCCGCACTGGTGGATTTTGATCTGCCCGATATCGACGGCATTACGCTTGCCCGGCAACTGGCACAGCAATATCCGTCGCTGGTTTTGATTGGCTTTAGCGCTCATGTCATCGACGAAACGTTGCGCCAGCGTACCAGTTCATTATTTCGCGGGATTATCCCTAAACCGGTGCCGCGTGAAGTGCTCGGTCAGTTACTGGCGCACTATCTCCAACTGCAAGTCAATAACGATCAACCGCTGGATGTATCGCAACTCAATGAAGATGCTCAGTTGATGGGGACGGAGAAGATCCACGAATGGCTGGCATTATTTAAACAACATGCCCTGCCGCTTCTCGATGACATCGGCATCGCCCGCTCCAGCCAGAACAGCGAAAAAATAAAGCGTGCCGCACATCAGCTAAAAAGCAGTTGCTCGAGTCTGGGAATGCGTAGCGCCAGCCAGCTTTGCGCACAACTGGAGCAGCAGCCATTATCTGCCCCCCTTCCACACGAAGAAATTACACGCAGTGTTGCCGCTCTGAAAGCATGGTTAAATAAGAAAGACCTGAACGCGATTTGAATCAATATCAGCCAGTTAAGAACAACTAGAATAGTGGCATTTGGTATGCAACTTAACGGACTGGCAAAATCATGACAGAGAAAAGAAGAACCCGCTGGCAGCGGCGGCCAGGCACGACGGGCGGCAAATTACCGTGGAATGACTGGCGCAATGCCACGACCTGGCGTAAAGCGACGCAATTATTACTGTTGGCAATTAATATTTATATTGCCATCACGTTCTGGTATTGGGTGCGCTATTACGAAACGGCAGGTAGTACGACATTTGTCGCCAGGCCAGGGGGCATCGAAGGCTGGCTACCGATTGCCGGTCTGATGAATCTGAAATATAGCCTTGCAACAGGTCAGTTACCGTCCGTCCACGCCGCCGCGATGCTGTTATTGGTCGCTTTTATCGTCATCAGTCTATTACTAAAAAAGGCCTTTTGTTCATGGTTATGCCCGGTTGGTACGCTTTCTGAATTAATCGGCGATCTCGGTAGCAAACTGTTTGGTCGGCAATGTGTCCTTCCCCGCTGGCTGGATATTCCTCTGCGCGGCGTGAAGTATTTGCTGTTGAGTTTTTTTCTCTATATTGCGTTATTGATGCCCGCTCAGGCGATTCACTATTTTATGTTGTCGCCCTACAGCGTGGTGATGGACGTTAAAATGCTCGATTTCTTTCGTCATATGGGGACCGCGACATTAATCAGCGTGACCGTTTTGCTGATTGCCAGCCTGTTTATTCGCTATACCTGGTGTCGTTATCTTTGCCCATATGGCGCGCTGATGGGCGTGGTTTCGCTATTATCACCGTTTAAGATTCGTCGCAATGCCGAAAGTTGTATCGACTGTGGCAAATGCGCAAAAAATTGCCCATCACGGATCCCGGTCGATAAATTAATTCAGGTACGAAGCGTGGAATGTACCGGTTGTATGAGTTGCGTAGAGTCATGTCCGGTAGCCTCAACATTGACCTTTTCACTGCAAAAACCTGCGGCAAATAAAAAAGCCTTTGCGTTGTCTGGCTGGTTAATGACGCTACTGGTTCTGGGGATTATGTTTGCGGTGATTGGTTACGCAATGTATGCGGGAGTATGGCAAAGCCCGGTGCCGGAGGAATTGTACCGACGCTTAATTCCGCAAGCGCCAATGATTGGTCACTAAATTAGCAACAAGCGGAACATCACCTCGCACGGGGTGATGTTCACAAAATCACATTATTTTGATTTTGACATCATAACTTTCAAGCCCGGTCATTTTTTCTCGTGCGGTGAAGCGAATTTCAGAGACTTCTTTCCCTGTGTTCTTGTTCAGCTCGGCGATTTTTTGCGCGATAAAGTCGGCGATTTCCGTTTCGGCTTGTTTTTTTAACTCTTCAATATTCACTGTTAACCTCTTCTGGTCTTAAAAGACAGCAACACGCCAGTAAGGTGTTGGTTCCCGGTACCCTGGTCAGGTAAGAAATGTTATAAGCCATCTCCCCGAAAGATTCAATAATCAACAGGTTATCGCTTACTATACATACAGCGTTGAAGAAAAATAAGGCAGATATAAAAAAGGCTCCACGAGGGAGCCTGATATTATTTTGTGAAATCCAGCGGCGCATGGTCAGTGCGTATTTGCAGCGCGACGTTATCAAAGGTGATCATCGTCGATTTACAAAAAATACACTTTGCCCCTAAAGGATTTCGCTCCGTCACATCGAATGCCGATGTGCGGTACAGTGAACCATGACAACATGGACAGCGGAAATGGAGATGTTGAGTAATAACGGCAACCTTAGAGCGTAACAACGTTCGCTGCCGCGGGACCACGTTGCCCCTGCTCAATAGAAAATTCAACTTTCTGATTTTCGTTCAGCGTGCGGAATTCATTGCTCTGGATGGCGGTGAAATGGACGAAAACGTCTTTGCTGCCATCATCAGGAGTGATAAAGCCAAAACCTTTATCTGCGTTAAACCATTTTACTAAACCAGTCATTTTATTAGACATATTTTACTTCCTTCATTTTGGGCCTTTCGGCAAACAGGGCTTTAATACAGAAACTACTTAGTGTTCAGGAGAGAGACTCAAAAGAAGGGGATAATGCCTGATAATGAGAACTGCTTTAGTAAACTACTTTGTATGCTGTCTGTCTTTCAAACCGACGCAGCTATTAACGCATGATAATTGAGATTAAGCAAATTTTATTTTAGCCGTCCGGCGGTCTTAAATATCGCTGGCTTTATTTTATTAACCCCGTATAGTGCAGCGCAGTATTTTCAGTAAGGAATTTGTTTGTCCCGTAAAATGACAGGAATTGTCAAAACCTTTGATCGCAAAAGCGGCAAAGGATTCATTATCCCCTCCGACGGTCGTAAAGAAGTCCAGGTCCATATTTCCGCATTCACTCCCCGCGACGCAGAAGTGCTTATACCAGGATTACGCGTGGAATTTTGCCGCGTAAATGGCCTGCGAGGACTAACAGCGGCAAATGTTTATTTGTCTTGATGGAGAGCACACGCCGGTATGCGTGCTTCATTCACGATTTGCGTAAAACCTGCCAACGAACACATGCCCTGCGCATTTCGCTCTTTACATCCTGCCAGGGTCAGTTTCACCTCTCCGGGCGGCGTATTTAATGACAGCGGCGTTTTATCACGCATCTGCTGTAAAGTCTGGAAGACCAGCGAAACCTGAATCCACTGGCTGTTATCGCTTAGCCGACGCCAGCGTTCAAACACCAGTTCACCCCCAGGCGGCGTGTTATCCGGCTGACCTGGAAGCGTCCAGTTGAGCTCCAGTGCGCCGCCGAGATTTGCCAGATTAGTATCGTGTCCGGCAATAAACAGCACTGAAGTGGGTAATGTCACACCATACGCCTGTTTTTGCGGTGGATGGGGCGTCAACGCTGCCATGATCAAATCCAATAACGGGGTGGCGCGACTGCGGGCAACCTCTGGCGTGCGTTGTAGTAAATAAAATTGCGCGTTATGCAAACTTAGCAAGGTGTTCCACTGGTGTGAATCAGTGATCCTTCCCCACCCCGGCTCCGGCATTCCTTGTGCCTGTTGCAGGAGAAATATCTCCGTCAGCATTGATGCGAGGCTTACCGCACCGGTTAATGAGACATTGTCGGCGCTCACCTTGAGTTCCGATGGTAATGCCTGCGTTAATGAACAGCTTTCGTCCTGTTTCTCACGGTTAAGGCACAAGTTTGATTGCGGGAAATTAAGCACCCGTTCCAGTTCACGAAACGCCGTTTGCCGATGCCCGGTAAAGTCAGCAATTGACCCTCCTGCCCTGCTGAGGATCGCGTCAGTCACGTTCGCGTTATCCAGTTGGCAAACGCCAGTTTTTAGAGGATTAAATAACGGATCGGGACTGGAGGTATCTGCCTGGGTATGTACGGTTATTGCACAGTCAGGTGCCAGCCCGGCGGCGAAGGCTTCGCCTGTTTTACGGGTACGCTCGTCGACATCAGCAATAATCGCGACCTGACCAGGCTGCGGGCAGCCCTTTTTCGTCAGCAATCCGTCGGCTACCAGACGCTGGCGTTGGTAATGTCCGAGATAGGCGATCAGCTCACCACCGCGCGGTGTCAGCCAACCCAGTTTTACCGGCCAGGTTGGCCATGCGTCTGGGGTGACATCCTGCATCAGTTGCGTGGCCTTGGTTGGTGCACGCACACCATGACGACTGACAATCACCACACTTTCCAGCTTCAGCTCCGGCTCACTCTGAGCGAATGCAGATTGCGGGGTGAACGGAATCAGAAGAGATAAGAATGGGATCAAGATCGCTTTCATCGATATGTTTCCGCTTTTCATATCCGACATTATTGATTGCCTGATGCGACGCTAATGCGCCTCATCAGGCTTACGTTCGTTAACTTTTCAGACGCGGGTCCAACCATACCAACACAAGGGTGGAGAGCGAACACATCAACAAAATGCCGACGAACCAAAGTAAATACCACATTGTTCCTGCTCCTTAGTACAACTCGTTTTCGTTACGGCGGAGAGTTTCTGTTGTCATGCGCCCCCACATTTTGTAGTAGCTCCAGAGAGTGTAGAGCAACACAATGGGCAAAAATATCAGCACGATTACCAACATAATGCTCAGCGTCAGCTGGCTGGAAGTACTGTCCCACAACGTCAGGCTGGAGATCGGACTCACGCTTGACGGCATGACAAAGGGGAACAGCGTGATGCCTGCCGTGAAAATCACGCCAAATTGCATCAATGACGCCATCAAAAATCCCCAACCCGGGCGACCACGATAAATCGCCATCACCGTCAGCAATGGGCAGAAGAACCCCAGCAGCGGGAAGATCCACAAAACGGGCGACTCGACAAAATTATTCATCCAGGCACCAGGTAGCACTGCCACCAGTTTCATTAACGGATTGGAAGGACCGTTAGCATCCTGGGCGAGCAGTACAAAGCCATCAATACCGACCCACAGCCAGTAACCCGCCAGCAAAAAGCACAGCATCACCAGTAGTGCAGCGCGTTTAGTCGCCAGCTGTGAACGCAGATGAATCACACCAACAGTTTTCAGTTGTAACCAGACGCCACCTTGCAAAATCACCATCCCAAGGCTGAGCAATCCGCACAATAAAGGGAATGGCGTCAGCAGTTGCCAGAAGCTGCCGAGATACTCCACGCGTAATTGCGGTGTGAAGGCAAACGGCACGCCGAGCAACAAGTTGCCGAAGGCGATACCGAAGACTACCGGCGGCACCAGACTGCCGATGACCAGACCGGCATCCCACATTTTACGCCAGCGTGCATCGGCAATTTTTCCGCGATAATCAAAGGCCAGCGGGCGGAAGAACAGCGAGCACAGCACCAGGATCATCGCCACATAAAAGCCGGAAAACGCCGCTGCATACACTCTGGGCCAGGCGGCAAATAATGCCCCACCTGCGAGGATCAACCAGACCTGATTGCCTTCCCAGTGCGCACCAACGCTATTAATCACTATCCGACGTTCATCATCATTACGCGCCACCAGCGGCAGCAAACAGCCGATCCCCATGTCAAATCCGTCGGAGATCATAAAGACCACCAGGATCACGCCAATCAGCAGCCACCAGATGAAGCGCAATGTTTCATAATCAAACATGATTTTCTCCTTTACCCCTGTTGCTGCGTCGGTTGTTCACTCTGCATCGCGCTCGGCCCCAGACGGGCATATTTCTGCATCAGATAGACTTCGGCGATTAAGAACAGGGTGTAAAGCCCTACGATCATGATCAGTGAGAAAGCCAGTTGTCCTGTGGTTAAAGCGGAGTGCGCGGAGTATGTAGGTAAGATGTCCTGTATCGCCCACGGCTGACGACCAAACTCGGTCATAAACCACCCGGCTTCAATCGCAATCCACGGCAACGGCAAACTCCAGAGCGCCATTTTCAGCACCCAGCGATGCTGGTCGATTTTGCCACGCAGCGTCTGGACAAGCGCAATCAGCATCACCAGTAGCAGCAGGGAACCACAGCCCACCATGATGCGGAAACTCCAGAATACCGGCGCAACCTGAGGTATCGCGCCACGCATCGCCGCCTGGTACTGTGCGGCTGTGACATGATTCATATCCGGCGCATAGCGGGAGAGCAACATGCCGTAGCCCAGGTCACCTTCCAGTTCCCGGAATGCCTGCAACACATGCGGCTCACGATTGCCTTGCGATATTTCCTGCATTAACAGCCAGGCCATACGTCCGCGTTGCAAGCGTGGGTAGGTTTCAGCCATCAAATTCTTCAGACCCGGCACGGGTTTATCTAATGAGTGAGTGGCGAGGATCCCTAGCAGCGCGGGAATTTTGATAGCAAAGGCGTTACGCTCTTGATCCTGTTCCGGCCAGGCAACCACATGGAACGGTGCAGGTGCAGGTTCCGTTTGCCACTCCCCTTCCATTGCCGCCAGTTTTACCGGTTGTACTTGCGCGACTTCATACGCCGAACTATCTCCGAGTTGCAGCGTACCGATAATCGCCAGAGTACCGAAGACGGAACCGATGGCAAACGAGCGTAATGCAACATCGCGCTCCCGTCCGCGCAGTAAATACCAGGCGCTGATCGCCATAATAAACATGGCCCCGGTCACGTAGCCCGCCATTACGGTGTGCACAAATTTCACCTGGCTGACCGGGTTAAAGACCAACTCGCTGAAACTGGTCATCTCCATACGCAGGGTGTCGATATCAAAATGCGCACCGGTCGGGTATTGCATCCAACCGTTGGCATTCAATATCCACAATGCAGAGAGATTTGAACCGAACGCCACCAGCCACGTCACCAGCAGGTGCTGGTATTTATTCAGCCGCTGCCAGCCGAAGAAGAACAGCCCGACAAAGGTGGATTCGAGGAAGAAGGCCATTAATGCTTCCATCGCCAGCGGTGCGCCAAAAATATCGCCCACATAGTTGGAATAGAATGACCAGTTAGTACCAAACTGAAACTCCATGGTCAGGCCGGTAGCCACGCCAAGAGCAAAGTTGATACCGAAGAGCTTACCCCAGAAGCGCGTCATATCGCGGTAGATTGTTTTGCCGGTGACCACGTAAATGGTTTCCATGATAGCCAGCAAAAAAATCAGCCCCAGGGTAAGGGGTACAAATAAAAAGTGATACAGCGCGGTCAGTGCAAACTGCCAGCGCGATAAATCAATGACATCCCACATGCGCACTCCTGTAGGCGAAGAGAGAAAAATAACCCGATAATGGTAGATCTCCCTCTTTATCCTGAAACTCTACGACCAGAGGTATTCGCCGATTGCGATATTCATAAGACTGAAAGCGATACTTACCGTCTTTTTACGTCGGTGCACCTTCCGCCAGCCACTGACATACCTCGCTAAGCCGCTGCGCTGAGTCGACCAAATCTTCTGGCGCTGCCAGCACCACTTCCGGTATTGGGCAGATTTCATAACTTTCCAGTAACGGGCCTTTTAAGGTGTCCGTACAGCGTAAATGCCAGACATGGCGTAACCCCGTGGCGTTGATATAGCTCTCGCCATAGCCAATGGTGCGAATCTGAATATTTCCCGGCCCACAGAGACGTGAGAGAAAAAGCCGATCAGCCTCGCTGATGGGTAATTGCGTCAGATTAATGCTGTGCGGCTGCGCGTCGGGGTTACGTACATGTGCCAGTAACTCATGCGCCAACGGTAGGCCATTCATCAGGCCATCAATGGGCGGCGGTAACAGCGAATCTGTCGGCAAGAGATTTTGCGTTGCCGCCTGCCACAACGCCAGCGGCGCGCAGCCAGCCTCCAGTTTGTCCTCCAGCAACTTTTCGCCGCGACGTCTGCGCACCCGCCATAATCCGCAGAAGATCGCCTCCTGTATTTCACTTTCACTGTCGTCAGCCTGCTGAATGCGCACTGACACTTCCCCTTCCCCGAGAAGCGTATTGATAAAGTGACGATCGTCGGCGTTGAGATTTAACAGATCGACTGCCAGCACCTCGCCCAACGGCGGCTGGCGTTGACTTAGTTGATGTTGTAACTCGTTTAACAGCGCAATCACCTGCGGGCTGTGAGCACATTGCTCCAGGGCCGCCATACTCGGTTCATCATTCACCTGACAGGTGATCGGCAGTGGATTCATGCTGAAACTGTCATCGTTCGGTTGCGTTCCTGGCCCCAGCAGATGGAAAAAAGTTTCGCTCATGAGGCACGCTCCTGTTGTGGTTCGACAAGCCCACGCATCAGGTTTATCAGTTCCGCCCACGGGTGAATACCATTCAGCACGCCGCGATAGTTTCCGCCGGTAAACACTAATGTGGCGGGAAAGCGAAAGACGCCAAAGCGATCGCCGATGGCTTCGCTCTGCTCAAGGTCAGCAATCGCCACCTGCCATGTGTAGTCGGGAAACTCGCGCAGTAATTCGCCAATCATTACCGGATTATCGCTGACCTCTGGCGTGCGTTTCGGGTCACTGCTTAATAACACCACGCCGTCTGGCGCTTGCGTAAGCCAGTCGTCAAGACGGGATTCACTGACCGGCGTCCAGCCGCGCGCCAGCATTCGTTGCCACAACGCATCAAATGGCGTGTCGTTGCTCATCTCTGCTCCTCCAACGTCATCCGGTACTGGCGCAAGCGAATGCCTTCATAATTTTCCATCGACAGACAGTCATAATTGAGACAGCGCGATTCATTAGCCGGTTGCGGCACAATTCCCCATGCAGCCAGCTGCGCCAGCGCCGCCTGTTCCGCTGCGGGCAGTTGCTCCCGTGCCAGTTCGCTCAGGCTGCCGCCGTAGTCGTCGAGCATTGCGGGTTGCAGACCGACGAGGGCAATATGTGCTGGCAGATGTCCGCGGATATCTGCCAGCGCCACCACTTCGGAGAAACTGTTCTGGTGCAGGCTCATTTTCTTCGCGCTGAGATAAGCCGGAATGCGTTCTCCGGCATAGGTTCGCAGCGTTCCGGGTTCCAGCCCGTAATCAATGGCATCGAGGATCAACAAGTGACTGGCGCTTTCGACATACCCCAGCAAGTTCAGTCCCTGAGTACCGCCATCGACAATCTCCACATACTCGGGCCAGTGGTAATGGGCATACAGCCGTTCCGCCACCCGCACGCCGAAGCCTTCATCGGCCCACAGCAGGTTGCCCAGCCCCATTACCACCACGCGTTGCTCGCTCATGAACGCTCCTTGTTACTTATTTTGCCAAATTTGTGGCTACGATAGCCGTTGACCATGGTGGAGATCACTGTGTCGTCGGACATGATGTCTTCACGCAGCGCCATGTAGACATGACCGATCACAAACGCGCCAATCAGCCACATCCCCAGCCGATGCCAGCTGTGAATGTCCATTGAGTTGCCGCCCGTCCAGTAGAAAAATTCCACCACATAACGGAACGGCGCAAAAATAGCGTACTGGCTGTGTTCGCTGTATAGCGCAAAGCCGGTGATGATCATAAAAACTGACATCAGGAAATAGCCGAACATCGCCGCCTGGGCGATGGGGTTATGGCCAATATCGGCACTCGGACGTTTTGCCAGAAACAGATACCAGCGGATTTCATACCACACGCCCTGCCACCAGCTTTTACGCCATACTGGCACGATAAACAGCTCGCGGGAGTAGCGATTGCCAACAAAAGCCCAGTAGATCCGCATCAGCAAGACCACGGTAAAAACCATCCCGGCGCTGAAGTGAATTAACCTGATGTAGCCCATATAGAACAGATACGTCGCCTCGCCACTGACGGAAGGTAGCGGCTTGCCGATAAAGTAACCGGTGACCATCAACACCGCCATGCATAACACCGTCAGCCAGTGCCATATCCGCACGGGTGCTTCAAAGACATAGTGACTGACAACGTTGTCGCTTTTCTGTTGCATGATGATTCTCCTTCGCTGTTAACGCACCTGCACGGAGATCAGCTCGCTACCGTCGTCGCCCAGCACGTGTGTTGAACAGGCGAGGCACGGGTCAAAGCTGTGCAGAGTACGCAGGATCTCCAGCGGTTGCTCGGGGATCGCCATTTTGGTGTTCATCAGCGCCGCTTCATAAGCGCCAATCTGCCCTTTGGGATCGCGCGGGCTGGCATTCCAGGTGGTCGGCACCACGCACTGATAGAGATCAATCTTGCCATCGCGAATGGCAGCCCAGTGGCCTAACGCCCCGCGCGGCGCTTCGGTAAAGCCGACGCCACGGCACTCTGTCGGCCAGGTTGTAGGTTCCCATTTTTCAGTGGAAGCAGTGGCGAGATTGCCGTTTTTCAGGTTGGTCATCAGCTTGTCGAAGAAATACTGCAACTTACCTGCGGCCCACTGCGCTTCGTGCGCGCGACACAAAATGCGGCCCAACGTTGACTGGATGCCGGAAAGCGGCAGGTTCAACGCCGACATCATGCGATCAACCGACTCAACGGTCGCAGCATCGCCTTTGTGATAAGCGATTAACGTGCGTGCCAGCGGCCCCACTTCCATCGCATTACCGCGCCAGCGTGGCGCTTTGATCCACGAGTAGCGTTCCTGTTCATTCAGCTGCTGAATGTTGGTATCGCTGCCTTTGACATCGCCGGGGTTGTACCACGGGTCGGTGATGCCATCGAACGGATGACGCCCGACCTGATCGTTGGGATATCGATACCAGGCGTGGTCGACAAACTCCTGCACCTGCTGCGGATCAACCAAATCCACTGGCAGCACATTGTTGAAGTCGCCGTTAATCACCGCGCCGCCAGGCATCAGCAGACTTTTCTCGCCAAAGTCGTTGGCGATATCCGGGAACGCGCCGTAACTGAGAACGCATTTATCAGAAAGACCCGTGCCGATTTCGCTCCACGGTTTGTTGAACTGGCCGATGGCTAAGGCGTCGGGGATCATCACGTTGTTAATGAAGTCCGCCGTGCGGGTGATAATTGACTGCACCAGGTTCAGGCGTTCCATATTGACCGCCCCGACCGCGCCGCTTTCGTCAATGTTAATGGCGCAAGGCATCCCGCCGACAATCCAGTTTGGATGCGGGTTTTTACCGCCAAAGACCGCGTGGATTTTGACAATTTCACGCTGGAAATCGAGAGCTTCGAGATAGTGGGCAAAGCCCATCAGGTTAGCTTCTGGCGGCAGTTTGTACTGCGGGTGCCCCCAGTAGCCATTGCGGAAGATCCCCAACTGCCCGCCTTCAACGAATTTCTTCAGGCGATTTTGTACGTCGAAGAAATAGCCAGGGGATGATTTCGGCCATGAGGAGAGACTTTGCGCCAGTTCGGAGGTTTTCCGCGGGTCGGCTTTCAGCGCATCTAACACATCGATCCAGTCCATCCCGGCAAGCTGATAGAAGTGCACCAGATGATCGTGGCACCAGAGCGTTGCCAGCATAATGTTGCGGATGATATTGGCGTTGTCCGGCACTTTAATACCGATGGCATCTTCGATGGCGTAAACCGAAGCCAGGGCGTGTACGCCAGTACAGACGCCGCAGATACGTTCAACGAACGCCCACGCATCGCGCGGGTCGCGCCCTTGCAGGATGATCTCCAGCCCGCGAAACATGGTGCCGCAGGAGACGGCATTGGTGATTACATTCTGATCGTTGATATTCACTTCGCAGCGCATGTGGCCTTCAATGCGCGTAATCGGGTCGACCACCAGGCGGCGTCCGGCATTATTGATGGTGTATCCCTGAGTTTTGTACTGAGTGCTCATGCCTGTTTATCCTCATTGCCTGGCTGATGTTCGGTTTCTGTAGGTTGCTGGTTATGACGTCTGCGTTGGTCAACGGCGCTGGCAACTGCGTGCACACCAACAGCCGCTGCCACCACGCCAAGCGCGGTTAAACCGACGGTATCGGCGGTGGAATGAGTACCCATTTGTGGAATATCGACCACGCGGCTGTAGAACGAACCGCGATCCCAGAAACCATTTTCCGCACAACCCAGGCAGCCGTGACCTGACTGGATTGGGAAAGAAACGCCATCGTTCCAGCGTGTGGAGGAACAGGCGTTATAGGTGGTAGGCCCTTTGCAGCCCATTTTGTACAGGCAGTAACCTTTGCGGGCAGCGTCATCGTCCCAACTCTGCACGAACTCTCCGGCGTCAAAGTGAGCGCGGCGATAACATTTATCGTGGATTCGCTGACCATAGAACATCAATGGACGGCCCATTCTGTCGACATCCGGCAGACGATCAAAGGTCACCATGTAAGTAATGATGGCGCTCATCACATCCGGGATTGGCGGGCAGCCTGGCACTTTAATGATCGGTTTGTCGGTAATGACTTTATCGATAGGCGTTGCCTGCGTCGGGTTAGGTCGCGCGGCTTGTACACAGCCCCAGGACGCACAGGTGCCCCAGGCAATAATTGCACTGGCTCCGGCAGCGGCACGTTTGAGTTTCTCAATAAACGGTCGACCGCTGCTGATACAAAACATCCCCTGCTCGCCCAGCGGCGGATTACCTTCTACTGCGAGGATATATTTGCCATTGTATTGCGTGATGATGTCTTCAAAGACTTCTTCCGCCTGGGTTCCGGCGGCAGCCATCAAAGTATCGTCGTAATCGAGGGAAATCAGGGAAAGGATGACGTCCTTCGCCAGTGGGTGAGCGGAGCGGATAAAAGATTCGGTACAGCAGGTGCATTCCAGACCGTGGATCCACACCACCGGAATGCGGGGTTTGTTCTCCAGCGCCCAGGCAATCTTTGGTGCCATCCCCGCGCCTAATCCCAGCGACGTTGCAGCCAGACTGCAATATTTGAGAAAGCTGCGCCGGGTAACGCCCTGACGCCGCATGGCCTGGTAAAATGTTTCCTCGTTATTCATATCGCACGTCTCTTCTCCTTGCGACACCGGCAGGACACCGGGCGCTTATGGTCGGCAAGCGACGTCCCTGTAGCAAGGCAAACCATCGCTTCACGTGAGATGCTGAAAACGAAAGCTCATCCTTCTGCACTGGCGCACGTCGCCAGAAAGTAATGTTAATAAAGCGTAGTGAAACTTTTGCACAAAACAATACAAACTGTGTGGATTTATCTTTTAGCGATAAAAATGGACCTATTTTTCTTTGGCCGGGCGGTGGGGATGTTTAGCCGGTTGCTAAACGAGTAAAAGAGAAGGAATTCATGGTGATGAAATGATCAATCTGCTGTTATTTCACGCTATCAATGCACTTTTGGCTGTTTTTCAGGCAAACAAACAAATTAGGGGTTTACACGCCGCATCGGGATGTTTATAGTGCGCGTCATTCCGGAAGTGTGGCCGAGCGGTTGAAGGCACCGGTCTTGAAAACCGGCGACCCGAAAGGGTTCCAGAGTTCGAATCTCTGCGCTTCCGCCAAATAAGATAAGGGGTTAGCTAAATGCTAACCCCTTTTTCTTTTGCCTGTCGAAATTCTCAGGGCGTTATATTTGCTTAATGACCTGATAATCCGCTGTTAAACCTGTTCCAGATCAAATGCGTAAAGATGGGTAAAACTTCTGGGTGCCCTTACGCATTATCATTATGCTGCTTAATTAATTACATCTGTCATAGAGAGTGACTCAATGGATCGTATTGTTAGTTCTTCACATGACCGTACATCGCTGCTTAGCACCCATAAGGTGCTGCGTAATACCTATTTTCTGCTGAGCCTGACGCTGGCCTTTTCGGCGATTACCGCAACTGCCAGTACGGTGCTGATGCTGCCATCTCCGGGTCTGATTTTGACGCTGGTGGGTATGTATGGTTTGATGTTCCTGACCTATAAAACGGCGAATAAGCCGACCGGGATTATCTCCGCATTCGCCTTTACCGGTTTTCTGGGTTATATCCTCGGACCAATTCTGAATACCTATCTGTCTGCTGGAATGGGTGACGTAATCGCTATGGCACTGGGCGGAACGGCGTTAGTGTTCTTCTGCTGCTCTGCGTATGTGCTGACCACCCGCAAAGATATGTCGTTCCTCGGCGGTATGCTGATGGCGGGTATTGTGGTGGTGCTGATTGGTATGGTTGCTAATATCTTCCTGCAACTGCCTGCTCTGCATCTGGCGATCAGCGCGGTCTTCATTCTGATCTCCTCTGGCGCTATTTTGTTTGAAACCAGCAACATCATTCATGGCGGTGAAACGAACTATATTCGTGCCACGGTTAGCCTGTATGTTTCGCTGTACAACATCTTCGTCAGCCTGCTGAGCATTCTGGGCTTCGCCAGCCGCGATTAATCTCACCCGCTAACACTTTCATAGCCTCGCTTTATGCGGGGCTTTGTTTTTTGTTACACTGCCGCCAGTCTGATTAAGGTAGTAATAATTATGCTGATCTTCGAAGGTAAAGAGATAGAAACGGATACCGAAGGCTATCTCAAAGAAAGCAGCCAGTGGAGTGAGCCGCTGGCAGTGGTGATTGCAGAGAACGAAGGGATTTCGCTGTCACCAGAACACTGGGAAGTGGTGCGTTTTGTGCGTGATTTCTATCTGGAATTCAATACTTCTCCGGCGATTCGTATGCTGGTAAAAGCGATGGCGAATAAATTTGGCGAAGAAAAAGGTAACAGCCGCTATTTATACCGACTGTTTCCGAAAGGTCCGGCTAAGCAAGCCACCAAAATTGCTGGCCTGCCAAAACCGGTAAAATGTATTTAACGGATACGAAAATCGGTTAATTCCCCCGAGGGATGATGCGGCTCGTTGAGCACCCGTTCCACACGTGCAGAACGCGGGCCGCCACTTTTTAACCACTGCATTAATTTTTCCACCTGCCCTTCTTCACCGCAGGCAACCACTTCCACGCTGCCATCGTCAAGATTTTTGGCGTACCCGGTTAGTCCCAGTTTTTTCGCTTCGTACTGCGTGGTGTAGCGGAATCCTACGCCCTGAACTCGCCCGTAAACCCAGGCAATTATGCAGACTTTCGACATTGCTGCTCTCCTTATCCTTAATGGACGCGTTGCAAATCCATGGAAAACTCCGGACAATGACGCCCATTTCTTTGCATCGATAGAAAAGTAAATTATGAGTGTACGTTTAGTGTTAGCCAAAGGGCGCGAAAAATCATTACTTCGTCGCCATCCGTGGGTCTTTTCCGGGGCCGTTGCCCGCATGGAAGGTAAAGCCAGCCTCGGTGAAACCATCGATATTGTTGATCATCAGGGAAAATGGTTAGCACGCGGCGCTTATTCGCCAGCTTCGCAAATCCGGGCGCGCGTCTGGACGTTTGACCCGTCAGAGTCTATCGACATTGCTTTTTTTACCCGCCGTTTGCAGCAAGCACAAAAATGGCGTGACTGGCTGGCACAAAAAGATGGCCTCGACAGCTATCGTTTAATCGCCGGTGAATCTGATGGCCTGCCGGGTATTACTATCGATCGTTTCGGTAATTTTCTGGTGCTGCAATTGCTGAGTGCTGGCGCAGAATATCAGCGCGCAGCATTAATTAGTGCCCTGCAAACGCTGTACCCGGAATGTGCGATTTACGATCGCAGCGACGTTGCGGTACGTAAAAAAGAAGGGATGGAACTGACCCAGGGCCCCGTTACCGGAGAGCTACCGCCTGCCCTGCTGCCGATTGAAGAACACGGCATGAAGCTGCTGGTGGACATACAGCACGGGCACAAAACGGGCTACTACCTGGACCAGCGTGACAGCCGCCTGGCTACCCGCCGCTACGTTGAAAATAAACGCGTACTGAACTGTTTCTCCTATACCGGTGGTTTCGCCGTATCGGCACTGATGGGCGGTTGCAGCCAGGTTGTCAGCGTTGATACCTCCCAGGAAGCCCTGGATATTGCACGGCAGAACGTTGAGCTGAACAAACTGGATCTGAGCAAGGCTGAGTTTGTCCGTGATGATGTCTTTAAATTGCTGCGAACCTATCGCGATCGCGGTGAAAAATTTGACGTTATCGTGATGGACCCGCCGAAGTTTGTTGAGAATAAAAGCCAGTTGATGGGCGCGTGTCGTGGCTATAAAGATATCAACATGCTGGCGATTCAGTTGCTGAATGAAGGCGGTATTCTCCTGACTTTCTCCTGTTCCGGTCTGATGACCAGCGATTTATTTCAGAAAATCATCGCGGATGCCGCAATTGATGCCGGCCGTGATGTACAATTTATAGAGCAGTTCCGTCAGGCAGCCGATCATCCGGTGATCGCTACCTACCCGGAAGGGCTATATCTGAAAGGGTTTGCCTGTCGCGTCATGTAACTTGAAATGTGGAATTTTACCCTTATATCAAAGGTAAAGATTTCCCGGGAGGTGACTATGATTGCCAGCAAATTCGGTATCGGCCAGCAGGTCCGCCATTCCCTGTTAGGTTATCTCGGAGTGGTCGTGGATATCGACCCGGTTTATTCGCTCTCTGAACCGTCGCCTGATGAGCTGGCGGTGAATGACGAGCTTCGCGCCGCTCCGTGGTATCACGTGGTGATGGAGGACGATAACGGCCTACCGGTTCATACCTACCTGGCTGAAGCCCAGCTAAGTAGCGAATTGCAGGATGAACATCCTGAACAGCCATCCATGGATGAGCTGGCGCAGACCATCCGCAAACAACTCCAGGCCCCGCGTCTGCGTAACTAATCCCTTAACAAATCCCCGGAAGGTTTTTGCCTTCCGGGGATTTTTTATTTGGCCAGGCCCAGGCGAGGGATCTCAATAGCCGGGCAGCGATTCATCACTACATTTAATCCGGCATCCCGAGCCAGTACTGCCGCTTGCTCATTAATCACCCCCAGTTGCATCCAGAGGGTTTTCGCGCCGATGGCGATCGCTTCCTGCGCTACGCCCCACGCCGCTTCTGAATTCCGGAAAACATCGACCATATCGACTTTTTCAGGAACTTCTGCCAGCGTGCCATACCCCTGCTGGCCCAGCAGCGTTTTGCCGGCAACTTTTGGTGAAACCGGAATGACGTGATACCCCTGGTCGAGTAGATATTTCATCACGCGATAGCTGGGACGATCGGGTTTGTCGCTTGCCCCCACCAGCGCAATGGTGTGAGTGGACGTTAAAATGCCTGCAATATCGGTTTCTTTCATTATTTCCTCCAGACTGTTTAACAAAGTGTACG
Organism: Escherichia sp. WS1265; assembly: GCF_046487585.1. Taxonomy (NCBI): domain Bacteria; kingdom Pseudomonadati; phylum Pseudomonadota; class Gammaproteobacteria; order Enterobacterales; family Enterobacteriaceae; genus Escherichia; species Escherichia sp. WS1265. The sequence goes on along the minus strand of NZ_JBJQJE010000004.1, from coordinate 35,079 downwards.
ACAAAGCCGACATGCCAACCATGCAGCTAATACGAATGAATGAGAGCAAAAGCGGGAAATATGTCTATATGTTAGTAAGTATGATTAAAGAAAAATTTTGACACATTATTATTCGGGCGGTCTTTTGACAGGAGCTACCTATGAAAACCGGCATCGTGACCACCTTGATTGCATTATGTTTGCCGGTATCCGTTTTTGCCACCACGCTGCGGCTTTCAACCGATGTCGATCTTCTGGTACTCGACGGTAAAAAGGTTTCCAGCTCTCTGCTGCGCGGTGCGGACAGCATTGAACTGGATAATGGACCGCATCAGTTAGTGTTTCGCGTTGAGAAGACGATTCATCTTTCCAATAGTGAAGAACGGCTGTATATCTCCCCACCGCTGGTGGTCAGTTTTAATACCCAGCTCATCAACCAGGTCAATTTTCGCCTGCCTCGTCTGGAGAATGAGCGGGAAGCTAACCATTTTGATGCCGCGCCGCGCCTTGAATTGTTGGATGGCGATGCGACGCCGATTCCGGTAAAGCTGGATATTCTCGCCATTACCTCAACGGCAAAAACGATTGATTATGAGGTCGAGGTTGAACGCTATAACAAATCCGCGAAACGCGCTTCACTACCGCAATTTGCCACGATGATGGCAGATGACAGTACGCTGCTTTCGGGTGTTTCCGAGCTAGATGCTATTCCACCGCAGTCTCAGGTGCTCACAGAACAACGGCTGAAGTATTGGTTTAAACTGGCTGACCCACAAACGCGAAATACTTTCCTGCAATGGGCGGAAAAACAACCATCTTCCTGAGATTTTTGTGCCTGTGCGCAGGCTTTTTCGGTCTTTATCTTGCAGCGATAAGTGCTTACAGTAATCTGTAGGAAAGTTAACTACGGATGTAACATTATGGAACTGACGACACGCACTTTACCTGCGCGGAAACATATTGCGCTGGTGGCACACGATCACTGCAAACAAATGCTGATGAGCTGGGTGGAACGACATCAACCGTTACTGGAACAACACGTACTGTATGCAACAGGCACTACCGGTAACTTGATTTCCCGTGCAACCGGCATGAACGTCAACGCGATGTTGAGTGGCCCAATGGGGGGTGACCAGCAGGTTGGCGCATTGATCTCAGAAGGGAAAATTGATGTATTGATTTTCTTCTGGGACCCACTAAACGCCGTGCCGCACGACCCTGACGTGAAAGCCTTGCTGCGTCTGGCGACGGTATGGAACATTCCGGTCGCCACCAACGTGGCAACGGCAGACTTCATTATCCAGTCGCCGCATTTCAACGACGCGGTCGATATTCTGATCCCCGATTATCAGCGTTATCTCGCGGACCGTCTGAAGTAATATTGCACAGGTGGCAAACGCCACCTGTTTCTTACGGTTTTCTCGCCACCGGCACATCCAGATTTTTCAGTATTTCGACAAATGGAGAGGGATTCTCTTTGTTAAACAGTGCCCATACCCGATGGCGTGCCCGGGTCAGCGCCACGTACATTAACCGCCGTTCTTCAGCGTCCGGGAAATCCTCAACCGGTGGCAGTAGCGCCTCTTCCATAATCGACTCCCGCGCCGCAGCCGGAAAACCATCACTCCCCTCCTGCAAGCCAACGATGATGACGTAATCCGCCTGTTGCCCTTTGCTGGCATGAATGGTCATAAAGTCGATTTGCAACTTCGGCCAGCGTGTTGCCGCTTTTTCCAGGCTGGCAGGCCTCATGTGATGGTAACGCGCCAGGATCAGAATGCGCTCTTCCGGTTTGGCATAACCAGAGAGCTTATCCAGCAAAGCGTCAAGATGGCTCTCATCCAATAACGTGACGGCTTTTTTGTCTCCATTGGTTAAGCTGTTTAGCGGCTTTTTCAGCTGGCCTGGGTTCTGCTGAATAAACCGGTTTGCCACCTCACCGATACGACTGTTAAAACGGTAAGTCGTGTCTAAATCGCAGCGATCACCTTCACCAAAGTTTTCATGGAAAGCGGTGGTGAGCGACATTTGCGCACCGCTGAAGCGATAAATCGCCTGCCAGTCATCACCAACGGCGAACAACGTCGTCTGACTGTTTTGCTTGCGTAATGCCGCTAACAACGCTGCGCGCTGCGGCGAGATATCCTGAAATTCATCAACCAGAATATGCTTCCACGGGCTGATAAAGCGACCTTTCTCCAGAATCACAATCGCCTGGTGAATAAGGCCCGAAAAATCGACAGCGTTTTCTGCCTTCAGCGCACCTTTCCAGGCTTTTAATAACGGGGCCATCAACTTGATACGTTTACTGAACAGATCGCGAATCTCTTCGGGTGCACTGGCAATCATTTCTGCCTGTGCGCCACCGTGCATCCGCATCAGACTTACCCAACGATCGAGGCGTGAGGCAAGACGACGCTGTAATTTTTCATCATCCCAGAAGTTACCTTCTGGCACTGACCACTGCATTTCTTCCGTCAGCCATTGCCGCCAGCCCTTCGCCTGCGCTTTCTTTTCGCTGCATTGCTTGCGCCACTCAGCAATAAAGAGTTCATGACGGGCAGCGGTATCATTTTCCAGTTTGCTGACTATCGGAACTTTTTTGCTGCCCTGCTGAATAATATGCAGCGCCAGCGCATGAAACGTGCGTGCGGTAATGTCTTCGGTATGTAGCCGTTCGCGAATACGCTCGTCCATCTCTTCAGCGGCTTTGCGACCAAACGCCAGCAATAAAATTTGCTCAGGGGACGCTTCACCACGCACCAGCAACCAGCCTGCACGGGCCACCAGCACCGACGTTTTTCCGCTTCCTGCACCTGCCAGCACTAACAGAGAATGCTCGCCATTAACGACTGCCCGGGCCTGCGCCGGATTCAGCGGTGAAGACTCGACCTGGCGGAAAAAATCCGCATACTCGGTAAGCATGGCTTCGGTATACGCCTGGTTATGCTGCAACCGAGCGCTTTCAATATCTTTCAACCAGGCCTGACATTTACGCCACGCCTCACGGCAGTTATCGAATTCTTCCAGTCGGTTAACCGGCAACGGCAACGCCGACAAAGCCTGGCGGATTTGTTGCTGAACGCCAGAGGTTTGCTCACGCGTCAGCCATTTATTTTCTCCAGTGCGCGTGGCAATCAAATCCAGTTGCTGGCGTAAAACACCAGACGCAATTTCGCTCATCTCGCCACTCCACCGCCGCCAGTGAGCATCAAGATGATGGTAAAAACGCTGCGTCTCGCCCCATTCGGTACCGTGCAGACGCACCACTTTTTCGCCCGGCAGTACAAATTCCAGCTCGCCCCATACCAGACCGCGCTTACAGTGAATCGCCAGTAATTGATTGAAAGGAATAAGGTATTCGTGGCGATCGCCGGAGACTTTAATCCCGGCATTGAGGATCACCGCCCGATCGTAAGGGTGCTGTGCCAGACGTTTTCCAAGCGTTGTCGCTTTCAGTTCCATGACTCTGTAGATCCACACGAAATGATTTCTTATCAGTGTAACCGTCAGAGAAAACGTGCTCCAGCCCAAAAAAACGTTACAATTGCCGCCCATTACTGAAAACCACAGTAAAGCGAGGTTTTATGCGTACCGTTTTGAACATTCTGAACTTTGTGCTTGGCGGATTTGCCACCACTCTGGGCTGGCTGTTGGCGACTCTGGTCAGTATTGTGCTGATTTTTACCTTACCGCTGACACGATCCTGCTGGGAGATCACTAAACTGTCTCTGGTGCCTTATGGCAATGAAGCTATTCATGTCGATGAACTGAACCCGGCTGGCAAAAATGTGCTGCTAAATACTGGCGGTACGGTATTGAATATTTTCTGGCTGATTTTCTTTGGCTGGTGGTTATGCCTGATGCACATTGCAACGGGCATCGCACAATGTATTTCCATCATTGGCATTCCTGTCGGCATTGCGAACTTTAAAATTGCCGCTATTGCACTATGGCCGGTCGGTCGTCGCGTGGTATCGGTAGAAACAGCGCAAGCTGCGCGTGAAGCCAATGCACGTCGTCGTTTTGAATAATCCACTAATATGGCCTTTATGCTAAGTCCTTTGCTCAAACGCTATACCTGGAACAGCGCCTGGCTGTATTACGCGCGTATTTTTATTGCGCTTTGTGGAACCACAGCGTTTCCGTGGTGGCTGGGTGATGTAAAACTGACGATTCCGCTGACGCTGGGGATGGTGGCAGCGGCGCTGACCGATCTCGATGACCGGCTGGCGGGACGTTTGCGTAACCTCATCATTACGCTGTTCTGCTTTTTTATCGCCTCGGCCTCAGTAGAACTGCTGTTTCCCTGGCCCTGGCTATTTGCGATTGGCTTAACGCTCTCAACCAGCGGCTTCATTTTGCTCGGCGGTCTGGGTCAACGCTATGCAACAATTGCCTTCGGTGCGTTACTGATCGCCATTTACACTATGTTGGGGGCGTCACTGTATGAGCACTGGTATCAGCAGCCGATGTATCTGCTGGCCGGTGCCGTCTGGTACAACGTCCTGACACTTATTGGTCATCTACTGTTCCCGGTCCGCCCGCTGCAGGACAACCTGGCGCGTTGCTATGAACAACTGGCGCGTTACCTTGAGCTCAAGTCGCGCATGTTTGATCCTGATATTGAAGATGAAAGCCAGGCACCGCTGTACGATTTGGCACTCGCCAACGGTCAGCTGATGGCGACATTGAATCAGACGAAACTCTCGCTGCTGACCCGCTTACGTGGCGATCGTGGTCAACGGGGAACGCGTCGCACGCTGCATTATTACTTTGTCGCACAGGATATTCACGAGCGTGCCAGCTCTTCTCATATTCAGTATCAAACATTGCGTGAACATTTTCGCCACAGCGACGTGCTGTTCCGTTTTCAGCGGCTGATGTCGATGCAGGGCCAGGCGTGCCAGCAACTGTCACGCTGTATTTTGCTGCGTCAGCCTTATCAACATGATCCGCATTTTGAGCGCGCTTTTACGCATATTGATGCTGCGCTGGAGCGGATGCGCGATAACGGCGCGCCTGCCGATTTACTCAAAACACTGGGTTTTTTGCTGAACAATTTACGCGCCATTGATGCCCAACTGGCAACAATTGAATCAGAACAGGCCCAGGCACTGCCCCATAATAATGACGAAAATGAGCTCGCTGATGACAGCCCGCACGGATTGAGTGATATCTGGCTGCGTCTTAGCCGTCACTTCACGCCGGAATCCGCCCTCTTCCGTCATGCGGTAAGAATGTCGCTGGTGTTGTGCTTCGGCTACGCCATCATTCAGATAACCGGAATGCATCACGGGTATTGGATCTTGCTGACAAGTTTGTTTGTCTGCCAGCCAAACTATAACGCCACTCGCCACCGCCTGAAGTTAAGGATTATTGGGACGCTGGTAGGTATCGCGATTGGCATTCCTGTGCTGTGGTTTGTGCCGTCACTGGAAGGGCAGCTGGTGCTACTGGTTATTACCGGCGTGCTCTTTTTTGCCTTCCGTAACGTGCAATATGCCCATGCAACGATGTTCATCACACTTTTGGTGCTACTGTGTTTTAACTTGCTGGGTGAAGGTTTTGAAGTGGCGTTACCTCGCGTAATCGATACGCTGATTGGTTGTGCCATTGCGTGGGCGGCAGTGAGCTACATCTGGCCTGACTGGAAGTTTCGCAATCTGCCGCGAATGCTCGAACGCGCCACAGAGGCCAACTGCCGGTATCTCGATGCCATACTGGAGCAATACCATCAGGGGCGTGATAACCGTCTGGCGTATCGTATTGCCCGCCGCGATGCACACAACCGTGATGCTGAACTGGCGTCGGTGGTATCAAATATGTCCAGCGAGCCGAACGTTACCCCGCAAATTCGCGAGGCCGCGTTTCGGTTGCTGTGCCTTAACCATACGTTTACCAGCTATATCTCAGCCCTCGGTGCTCACCGGGAGCAGTTAACTAATCCTGAAATTCTGGCGTTTCTTGATGACGCAGTTTGCTATGTTGATGACGCGCTACATCATCAACCTGCTGATGAAGAACGCGTCAATCAGGCATTAGCTGGCCTGAAACAGCGAATGCAGCAACTTGAACCGCGGGCAGACAGCAAAGAACCTCTGGTCGTACAACAAGTCGGGTTATTGATTGCATTACTGCCAGAGATTGGTCGTCTGCAACGCCAGATTACTCAAGTTCCGCAGGAAACTCCTGTTTCGGCGTAAGAGAGTCAGCCCATTCTGCAAGCTCCTGGCGGCGTGCCACCGGGAGCGCAGCTTCATGAATGCCGATAATGGCCCCTTCAAGCATAAACAGAATCTTTTCTGTCACCAGACTGTTTTGCTGCCGCAGTCGCAACCAACACATTTTTGCCCCAAGTATACGTAACGCCCGTACATCCTTAATCCCCACCTCCCCGAGAATCGCTTCCAGATGAAAAGACATATTGGGCAAATCTTTCAGTCTTTCCCGGGTATTGCGCGTGCTTTTCTCTTTCAGCGCTGCATCGAGAGAATATTTCGACAGACGCACCAGCTTCAGTTGATTTCGCCATAGACTTTCATCAACCCGATAGTAATTGAGGGTAACGGATCGGCCACACTTTTTATATGTCAGCCAGACAGGCGGATGTTTTACACAGTACTGTGCACTTTGCTCACAAGCCCGAAGATACAACTCACCATCAGAAACCATCGCAAACACCGTGTCGTCAACGGTCAGGCTGTAACTACCAAACAATGATCGGTATTCAATTGTGCCCAACGTTGCCAGGTATTCTTGTGATTTATAGATCCGCTTATAGGAGAGGCTTTTCATAAAATTCCTTTTAAAATCATAACATAAAAGAATGATTCACATTAACGGATCCGTTAACTACGAAAATAGGCAACTTATTCTTAAGGGGCAAGATTAATTTATGTTTTCCCGTCACTAACGACAAAATTTGCGAGGCTCTTTCCGAAAATAGGGTTGATCTTTGTCGTCACCGGATGTACTGTACATCCATACAGTAACTCACAGGGGCTGGATTGATTATGTACACTTCAGGCTATGCACATCGTTCTTCGTCGTTCTCATCTGCAGCAAGTAAAATTGCGCGTGTCTCTACGGAAAACACTACAGCCGGGCTTATCAGTGAAGTTGTCTATCGCGAAGATCAGCCCATGATGACGCAACTTCTACTGTTGCCATTGTTACAGCAACTCGGTCAGCAATCGCGCTGGCAACTCTGGTTAACACCGCAACAAAAACTGAGTCGGGAATGGGTTCAGGCATCTGGGCTACCCTTAACGAAAGTGATGCAGATTAGCCAGCTCTCCCCTTGCCACACCGTGGAGTCAATGGTTCGCGCTTTACGCACGGGCAATTACAGTGTGGTGATCGGTTGGTTGGCAGATGATTTGACTGAAGAAGAGCATGCTGAACTTGTTGATGCGGCAAATGAAGGTAACGCTATGGGGTTTATTATGCGTCCGGTAAGCGCATCCTCTCACGCAACGAGACAACTTTCCGGGCTAAAAATTCACTCTAATTTGTATCATTAAGTAAATTTAGGATTAATCCTGGAACTTTTTTTGTCGCCCAGCCAATGCTTTCAGTCGTGACTAATTTTCCTTGCGGAGGCTTGTCTGAAGCGGTTTCCGCGATTTTCTTCTGTAAATTGTCGCTGACAAAAAAGATTAAACGTACCTTATACAAGACTTTTTTTTCATATGCCTGACGGAGTTCACACTTGTAAGTTTTCAACTACGTTGTAGACTTTACATCGCCAGGGGTGCTCGGCATAAGCCGAAGATATCGGTAGAGTTAATATTGAGCAGATCCCCCGGTGAAGGATTTAACCGTGTTATCTCGTTGGAGATATTCATGGCGTATTTTGGATGATAACGAGGCGCAAAAAATGAAAAAGACAGCTATCGCGATTGCAGTGGCACTGGCTGGTTTCGCTACCGTAGCGCAGGCCGCTCCGAAAGATAACACCTGGTACACTGGTGCTAAACTGGGCTGGTCCCAGTACCATGACACTGGTTTTATTCCTAACAATGGTCCGACCCACGAAAACCAACTGGGTGCAGGTGCTTTTGGTGGTTACCAGGTTAACCCGTATGTTGGCTTTGAAATGGGTTACGACTGGTTAGGTCGTATGCCGTACAAAGGCGACAACATCAACGGCGCATACAAAGCTCAGGGCGTTCAGCTGACCGCTAAACTGGGTTACCCAATCACTGACGATCTGGACATCTACACTCGTCTGGGTGGTATGGTATGGCGTGCAGACACCAAGGCTAACGTACCTGGTGGCGCATCTTTTAAAGACCACGACACCGGCGTTTCTCCGGTTTTCGCTGGCGGTGTTGAGTACGCGATCACTCCTGAAATCGCTACCCGTCTGGAATACCAGTGGACCAACAACATCGGTGACGCACACACCATCGGTACTCGTCCGGACAACGGCATGCTGAGCCTGGGTGTTTCCTACCGTTTCGGTCAGGGCGAAGCAGCTCCAGTAGTTGCTCCGGCTCCAGCTGCGGCACCGGAAGTACAGACCAAGCACTTCACTCTGAAGTCTGACGTTCTGTTCACCTTCAACAAAGCAACCCTGAAACCGGAAGGTCAGGCTGCTCTGGATCAGCTGTACAGCCAGCTGAGCAACCTGGATCCGAAAGACGGTTCCGTAGTTGTTCTGGGTTACACCGACCGCATCGGTTCTGACGCTTACAACCAGGGTCTGTCCGAGCGTCGTGCTCAGTCTGTTGTTGATTACCTGATCTCCAAAGGTATCCCGGCAGACAAAATCTCCGCACGTGGTATGGGCGAATCCAACCCGGTTACTGGCAACACCTGTGACAACGTGAAACAGCGTGCTGCACTGATCGACTGCCTGGCTCCGGATCGTCGCGTAGAGATCGAAGTTAAAGGCATCAAAGACGTTGTAACTCAGCCGCAGGCTTAAGTTCTCGTCTGGTAAAAAACCCCGCTGCTGCGGGGTTTTTTTTCGTCTTTAGAAAATTGAACTGACTTTCGTCAGTTATTCCTTACCCAGCAATGCCTGCAGATCCTGCTTCAAAGAAGACATTTTATTCGCGTATTTCTCTTTGTTTTCCGCATCTTCAATCAGCTGAACAATCGTTTCAGAAAGCGTTTTACCGCGACGCTGCGCAAGACCAGCCAGACGTTGCCAGACAATAAATTCCAGATCGATCGATTTTTTGCGCGTATGCTGGTGTTCCGCATTAAAATGGCGCTTCCGTCTGGCCCGAATGGTTTGCTTCATGCGATTGACCAGTTCCGGATTCATATGCTTGTCAATCCAGCCATTTACCAGCACGGGTTCATTTTCCAGCGAGAGCAACACATCGACGGCTTCCTGGGCGGCACTGGCTTCTATGTAACGGGTGATTAACTCCCCTTCGCGGTGCTTCTTCACCAGATACTTCCATTTCCAACCGCTTTCAAGATTTTCAAGTTGTTGATATTTCATAGCGATCTCAATGTTACCGTGTAACTCTTTACAGAATATCAGCTTTTTGGGTCAGTGAAGAAAAGAATCTCCATCCTGTGAGCTTTAACGCCCATGCCAGGAGTATTGTCGGTGCTTTCTACGTGTGCTGCAGTGCCGGTTACGGTATAATCGCGGCTTTGACAACAGACTAAAAAACATCAACTTTGACCATTACGAAACTTGCATGGCGTGACCTGGTTCCTGATACCGATAGCTATCAGGAAATATTTGCTCAGCCACATTTGATTGACGAAAACGATCCTTTATTCAGTGATACTCAACCGCGACTGCAATTTGCGCTGGAGCAGTTGCTGCATACGCGAGCATCCTCCTCTTTTATGCTGGCGAAGGCCCCGGAAGAGTCTGAGTATCTGAATCTTATTGCCGATGCCGCGCGTGCGCTACAAAGCGATGCAGGCCAACTGGTGGGCGGTCACTATGAGGTTTCCGGGCACACCATCCGCTTACGTAACGCAGTGAGTGCAGATGATAATTTTGCGACTTTAACGCAAGTTGTCGCTGCCGACTGGGTAGAAGCGGAACAACTCTTTGGCTGCCTGCGCCAGTTTAATGGCGACATTACCCTGCAGCCAGGTCTGGTGCATCAGGCAAATGGCGGTATTCTCATCATCTCTTTGCGTACACTGCTGGCGCAACCTCTGCTGTGGATGCGGCTGAAAAATATCGTTAACCGCGAGCGTTTTGACTGGGTTGCGTTTGATGAGTCGCGCCCTCTCCCCGTCTCTGTGCCTTCGATGCCATTGAAGCTGAAAGTCATTCTGGTAGGCGAACGCGAATCATTGGCTGATTTCCAGGAGATGGAACCAGAGCTTTCAGAGCAGGCTATTTATAGCGAATTTGAAGATACTCTGCAGATTGTCGATGCGGAGTCAGTAAGCCAGTGGTGTCGCTGGGTAACATTGACCGCCAGACATAATCACTTACCTGCACCGGGAGCGGATGCCTGGCCGGTACTTATCCGCGAAGCAGCCCGCTACACCGGTGAACAAGAAACACTTCCGCTTAGCCCGCAGTGGATCCTCCGCCAGTGTAAAGAGGTCGCCTCCCTGTGCGATGGCGACACCTTCTCCGGCGAGCAGCTAAACTTAATGCTACAGCAGCGTGAATGGCGCGAAGGTTTCCTCGCTGAACGCATGCAGGATGAGATTCTTCAGGAGCAAATCCTGATTGAAACCGAAGGCGAACGCATCGGGCAAATTAACGCCCTTTCGGTCATTGAATTTCCGGGTCATCCACGCGCTTTTGGCGAACCTTCTCGCATTAGCTGCGTTGTGCATATTGGCGATGGTGAATTCACCGACATCGAACGCAAAGCGGAGCTTGGCGGCAATATCCATGCGAAAGGGATGATGATCATGCAGGCGTTCCTGATGTCGGAACTACAGCTTGAGCAACAGATCCCCTTCTCAGCATCGCTGACATTTGAGCAGTCATACAGTGAAGTGGATGGCGATAGTGCCTCGATGGCTGAGCTCTGCGCCCTGATAAGCGCCCTCGCCGATGTGCCGGTGAATCAGAGTATCGCTATCACAGGTTCAGTCGATCAGTTCGGTCGTGCCCAGCCGGTCGGTGGTTTAAATGAGAAAATCGAAGGCTTCTTTGCTATTTGCCAGCAACGTGAGTTAACCGGGAAACAAGGTGTCATTATCCCCACTGCTAACGTTCGCCATTTAAGTCTTCACAGTGAACTGGTGAAAGCGGTAGAAGAAGGCAAATTCACCATCTGGGCAGTAGACGATGTGACTGACGCACTGCCGTTATTATTAAATCTGGTGTGGGATGGCGAAGGCCAAACGACGCTGATGCAAACCATCCAGGAACGTATCGCGCAAGCATCGCAACAGGAAGGACGTCACCGTTTTCCATGGCCATTACGTTGGCTGAACTGGTTTATTCCGAACTGATCGGACTTGTTCAGCGTACACGTGTTAGCTATCCTGCGTGCTTCAATAAAATAAGGCTTACAGAGAACATGGTAGATAAACGCGAATCCTATACAAAAGAAGACCTTCTTGCCTCTGGTCGCGGTGAACTGTTTGGCGCTAAAGGCCCGCAATTGCCAGCACCGAACATGCTGATGATGGACCGTGTGGTCAAAATGACCGAAACGGGTGGTAACTTCGACAAAGGGTATGTTGAAGCAGAACTGGATATCAATCCGGATCTGTGGTTCTTCGGATGCCACTTCATTGGCGATCCGGTTATGCCAGGATGCCTGGGCCTGGACGCAATGTGGCAGCTGGTAGGGTTCTACCTCGGCTGGCTGGGCGGCGAAGGTAAAGGCCGCGCGCTGGGCGTTGGCGAAGTGAAATTCACTGGTCAGGTACTGCCGACAGCGAAAAAAGTGACCTACCGTATTCACTTTAAACGCATTGTTAACCGTCGTCTGATTATGGGCCTGGCGGATGGCGAAGTGCTGGTTGATGGTCGTTTGATCTATACCGCCAGCGACCTGAAAGTCGGTCTGTTCCAGGATACGTCTGCCTTCTGATTATAATCAGACAGAGTATCAAAAGGCGAAACCTCCGCAATGCGGAGGTTTCTTTTTAAAGAGACAGAATCAGGCCATTACTACCCTGTCCGCCATGGCTTCTCGCCAGCCTCCCAGCCATTGTGACCTTTGATTCAGCGTCTGATAGGGACACATTTCTTTTGAGCGTCCGGCGATGCCGGCCTGATAACCACGTTGATGTGCCCGTTCCAGGCGATCTCGTTTTTGTCTCTTCATGCCTCGTTTCCCTCATACTGGTTTCTGGTGGAAAAGAAAACAGTGATTACTAAATGTGCAATCACAGTTAAGCAATACCGCGAATCATAACTGCCGTCAATGCGCAAAATTCACGCCACTGTCATATTTGTGAGCTACACGGGCATGTCGGTTGTACAAAAAATGTGAAGAGGAACAACTTTTTCCGCACCTTAGAAACAAAAAAACCGCCTCAGGCAACATACCGGAGACGGTTATATTTACAAATCTTTATAATTAAGGTAGACGCTTTATCTCTTGCGCAATAGAAGCGGCTTCCTGACTCCAGACACTGGCCAGTACTTTAACCATCTCATCGTAACCATCCTGAGTTTGCACCCCTTCCAGACGGAACGGACGTTTGATCAGTTGTCCCTGGTGGTTCAACAGCCATTCACCACTGACAATGACCTTGCCATCATAGCGACCGTTAAACTCCGTTACGGTAACATTGAGCGTGTCCTGGGCGCTTCCCAGAGGCTGGGAGGCAACCACCCAGCCGGGCAGTTGCGTACTCAGGTTGGCAACCAGAGTGTTGCGCAACTGTTGATCCAACGGGCTGGCCCACAAGTTGTTGTTGGCAATCACATACTTCACATCACTGGTTTGATAAACCACACCATTTCCGGCCAGATAGTCAGGAACAGCGACCTGCTCTACCCATAACAGGCGATTACCCTGGCTGGCGGTACTTTGTGTACCGCTCTGCACCACAGGTAACTGGTAATAGTTTTTATTAATTTCGCCGGAGCTGCATCCGGCCAGCCACAGTGCTGCAATCGTCACTAGCCACTTTTTCATTGTTTCGCCCTCTTCGGCTCTGGATCTTTTTTGTCCTTCGCTTCAAATACCAGCGCGTTACTCTTCTCATTGAGCGTTTTCAGCACCGGTTGCAGTTCTCGCAACACCTGATCAAGGCGCTGCATATCCGCCACCATCTTGTTGTAGGCTGCGGAGCCAGGCTGGAAGCCCTGCATGCTGCGATTCAATTCACGCAACGTTGACTGCATATCCGTCGGTAACTGCTGCATCGACTGGCTGGCGAGGATCTTGTTCATGCTATCCAGCGTCGTTTGCAGGTTTTTCATTGTGCGCTGACTTTCAGAAAGCGTACTGGTTGCCTGTTCAATCATCGGATTCAATGGCAGTTTGTTGATCTTATCCAACGCTTCCATCAGTCGTTGCTGGATTTGCGCCAGACCGCCGCTAACGGTCGGGATAATCTGATAACCATTAAATTCACGAATACCGGTTATTGCAGGCGTATTTGGATAGAAATCGAGATCAACATACAGTGCGCCAGTGACCAGGTTTCCGGTTTTCAGCGATCCGCGTAAACCACGTTTCAACAATTCGCCAAGGTGCTCAACAACATCCGCATTTTCGCCAAGCTGCATTTTCAGCCGCTCTGGCTCGATACGAATCAGTACCGGAATACGGTAATCATCGTTAAATGTCTGACGCATATTCGGCGCAAAGAATGGCACTTTGCTTACGGTACCCAGGCGAATACCCCGGAATTCTACCGGAGCTCCCGGTTGCAGACCGCGTACCGAATCTTTAAAGAACATCAGATAATCAATGTGATCGGTGTACAACGAATCCTGAATGCTCTTCTGATCATCATACAAAACGAAAGCTGTTTTCGGTGCCACTGGCTGCCCTAAATCCAGACCTTCCGGCACATCAAAGCTGACACCGCCACTAAGCAGCGTTGTCAATGAGCCCATCTCCACACGCATTCCCGCTGACGTCAAATCAACCGCAATGCCACTATCTTTCCAGAAGCGAACATTGCTGGTCACCAGTCGGTCATAAGGTGCATTGATGAACAGTTGATAGCTGATATTGCGTTTTTGCGTATCGAAGGTGCTGGTTTCAACCGAACCTACCCGATAGCCACGGAACAGCACGGGATCTCCTGGCGAGAGCTGCCCGGCTTTTTTGCTATCGAGAATCACACGGATACCTTTCGCATCAGGCGGGGCCAACGGTGGCGAGTCCAGCAAATCGTATTTATCCATTTTGCTGCCTTTCGCGCCTGGCTGCAGTTCGATATAAACCCCAGACAGCAGCGTTCCCAGGCCGCTAATCCCTTCTCGACCAATCTGCGGTTTCACCACCCAAAAGACGGTATCTTTATGCAGCAATTTTTCCATACCGGAATTCAGCCGCGCTTTGATTTCAACGTGCGTCAAATCATCAGCCAGTGTGGCGCTTTCAACCACGCCGACGTCAACGCTACGGCTTTTAATGGTGGTTTTACCACCTTCTATTCCTTCCGCATTCGCGGTGATCAGGGTCACTTCCGGCCCCTGATGGCTGTAATGATAAAAAAGAACCCAGGCCCCAATGAGCGCCGTGACGATAGGAAATATCCACACGGGAGACCAGTTCTTCACTTTCTGGATTTTGGCTTCCCCATTATTAGATTCCATACTGTCAGGACTCCTCATGCTCTGATTCAGGTTGACGATCCCACGACAAACGCGGGTCAAACGTCATAGCAGAAAACATTGTCATTATGACGACTAAAGCAAACATTAATGCACCCATTGCCGGATAAATACTCATTAAACCTCCCATACGCACCAGCGCCGAGAGCACCGCGATAACGAAAACGTCAATCATCGACCAGCGGCCTACAAACTCAACAACTTCATAAATCAAATGCATTCTTTCACTGTCGCGCTTGCCATGCCCTTTGGCATCCCAACACAGCCACGCGATGGCGATCATCTTTAACGTTGGCACCATAATACTGGCCAGAAAGATCACCGCAGCGACGGGATAAGAGCCTTCGCTCCATAACAGGATGACCCCAGCGAGAATCGTCGATGGCATCTTCGAGCCTAATAAATCCGTCACCATGATGGGCAAAATATTAGCCGGAAGATACAGCATGATGGACGTAACAAGCAGCGCGAGTGTCCATTGCAGGCTGTTTCTACGCCGAACGTACCCTTTGGTACTACAGCGCGGGCATACGGGTTCGTCAGCAGGAAGGATTGCCGTACAACAGGAGCATGAACGCAGCCCCTGACGTATCCCCGTGACGCCTGGTTTTAGCGGCTGGCGCAGTTCTGGCATCGGGGCGATATCGTCCCATAACCAGCGACGATCAACGCACTGAAAGGCGCGCAGTTGCAGGACACAAAATAAACACCAGGGGAGAAAGCTGCTGCCGACACCAATGCTGCCGTAGGCCATCAGTTTAACGAAACTGACCAGCACACCCGCGAGGAAAATCTCCGCCATTCCCCAGGTTTTGAGTTGAAAAAGCACCCGTGCCAGTTGCTCTTTTAAACGGACCGGTAATTCCGCGCGATTCACCAGTAACAGAATGGTTATCAGACAAAACGCGGGAACCAGTTGCACAAACAACAGGAAAAAGGTGCCGAGGCTGGCGTAGTCCTCAGAAAAAAGCACGCCGGGAATTTCCAGTAATGTAATTTCACTGGTAACTCCTGCAACGTTCATATTCACAAAAGGAAACAAGTTGGACAGCAACAGCATGAACAGTGCAGCCAACGCATAGGCGGTGGGACGCTGCCGAGGGGCATCCCACGCCACGGTTAACGTTGTGCCACACCGGGGACATGCCGCTTTCTGACCATGCTCAAGGCGCGGTAACGCCACCAGCATGTCACACTGCGAGCACAGGATGTGCTTCGCGGCATGATGATGTTCGCACATTGGTACTCCTTAATGATGCGCTATTTTACAGATGACTAACAAAGTGTTGGTTTTCATGCCTGATAAACCCAGTTCATCAGGCAATTTTACCGTTGTCAGCTGTCTCTGTTTAAATCGACTATTTTGCGATCAGCCACCATTTTTTAACGCTTCAAGATACTCCCAGCGTTCAAAGGCTTGCTCCAGCTCCTGCTCTGCAGCAGCCATATCGGCGAGCACTTTTTGCGTCTGCTCATGCGGCTGACTGAAGAAGGAAGCATCCGCCACCTGCGTCTGTAGGGCTTCCAGCTTCGCCTCCAGATCTTCGAGCAATTGCGGTAGCTGCTCCAGTTCGCGCTGCAATTTATAGCTTAGTTTGCTACTGCTGCGTTTTACAGTTTCTGCTTTTGGCGCGGCGGCTTCTTCGATTTTTTTCACCGCAGGCTGTTTGAGCGCCACATACTGTTCTTGCTGACCACGGGCATCATGATAACCGCCGACATAACGACCAATTTTACCGCCGCCTTCGAAGATCCAGCATTCTGTAACGGTGTTATCGACAAACTGACGATCGTGGCTCACCAGCAATACCGTGCCCTGGTAGCTGTCGATCAGTTCTTCCAGCAGTTCCAGCGTTTCAACATCAAGATCGTTGGTCGGTTCGTCAAGAATCAATAAGTTGCTTGGTTTGAGGAACAAACGCGCCAACAACAAGCGGTTACGCTCACCGCCAGAAAGCGCACGTACCGGCGTCATCGCCCGTTTAGGATGGAACAGGAAGTCCTGCAAATAGCCCAAAACATGGCGTGGCTTGCCGTTAACCATCACCTCTTGCTTACCTTCAGCAAGGTTATCCATCACCGTTTTATCGGGATCCAGTTCCGCACGGTGCTGATCGAAATAAGCCACTTCCAGTTTGGTGCCAACGTGAATACGCCCGCTGTCCGCCTGAAGCTGACCGAGCATCAGTTTCAGCAGCGTGGTTTTGCCGCACCCATTCGGGCCAATCAGGGCAATTTTGTCGCCACGTAGAACCTGGGCCGAAAAATCTTTCACCAGTCGCTTACCGTCAACCTGGTAGCAAACGTCTTCCATTTCGAAAACGATCTTACCGGAGCGGCTGGCCTCTTCCACCTGCATCTTTGCGGTACCCATCACTTCGCGACGTTCGCCACGCTCACGACGCATTGCTTTCAGGGCGCGTACGCGGCCTTCATTACGGGTACGGCGTGCTTTGATCCCCTGGCGGATCCACACCTCTTCCTGCGCCAGTTTGCGATCGAACTCGGCATTTTGTAGTTCTTCCACGCGCAGGGCTTCTTCTTTTTCCAGCAGGTACTGGTCGTAATTCCCAGGATAGGTCACAAGCTTGCCGCGATCGAGATCAACAATGCGCGTCGCCATATTGCGGATAAACGAACGGTCGTGGGAGATGAAAATTATCGTCCCATTGAAGGTTTTAAGGAATCCTTCCAGCCAGTCGATGGTTTCGATATCCAGGTGGTTAGTCGGTTCGTCGAGCAGCAATACGCGCGGATTGCTCACCAGCGCGCGTCCTAATGCCGCTTTACGCAACCAGCCGCCGGAAAGCGACGACAGCGCAACGTTAGGATCTAACCCCAGTTGCGCCAGCACTTCGTTAATGCGGTTTTCCAGCTGCCACAGGTTGTGGTGATCCAACTGTTCCTGAACCTTCGCCAGTTCGTTGAGATTTTTCTCGCTCGGGTCGTTCATCACCAGGCGCGAAATATCGTGATAGCGTTTCAGGTATTCCGCTTGTTCTTCAATGCCTTCGGCAACGAAATCATAAACACTCCCCTCAACGTTACGCGGCGGATCCTGTTGCAGACGAGCTACAATCAAATCTTGCTCGTAAATAATGCGACCGTCATCCAGCCCTTGTTCACGGTTGAGGATTTTCATTAACGTCGATTTGCCTGCGCCGTTGCGGCCTACCAGACAAACACGTTCGTTATCTTCGATATGCAGTTCTGCGTTATCGAGAAGCGGCGCGTCGCTGAACGACAGCCATGCGCCATGCATACTGATTAATGACATTACTATTCCTTTCAGGCTGCGGTAATCAGCCAGCAGTTGTGGATCTGGCGGTTACGGGCGAAATCCTGGGAGAGCGTTTTTTGCGTAATTTCTTGTGCTTTCAGTCCCAGTTTTGCCAGGCCGTCGAGATCCATACGGAAGCCACGTTTGTTGTTCGAGAACATGATCGTCCCACCTGCACGCAGCAGACGTTTCAAATCTTTCATCAGCGCCAGATGATCGCGCTGAACATCAAACGCATCTTCCATTCGTTTTGAGTTAGAGAAGGTTGGCGGATCGATAAAGATCAGATCGAACTGTTCATTTGCCTCACGCAGCCACGCCAGGCAATCGGCCTGAATCAGGCGATGCGCACGCCCGGTTAGGCCATTCAGACGCAGGTTGCGTTCTGCCCACTCCAGATAAGTACGTGACATATCCACGGTGGTGGTGCTGCGTGCACCGCCTAATCCCGCATGCACGGTGGCGCTGCCGGTATAAGAGAACAGGTTGAGGAAATCTTTGCCTTTGCTCATCTGACCGAGCATACGACGGGCGATACGGTGATCGAGGAACAGACCGGTATCGAGGTAATCCGTCAGGTTCACCCACAAGTGAGCGTTATATTCGGTGACTTCGAGAAACTCGCCCTTCTCGCCCAGTTTCTGGTACTGATTTTTGCCCTTCTGGCGTTCACGGGTTTTCAGCACCAGTTTGTTTGGCGCAATCCCCAGTACCGAAATGGTTGCAGCGATAATATCGAACAGACGCTGACGCGCTTTGTGCGCATCAATAGTTTTTGGCGGCGCATACTCCTGCACCACCACCCAGTCGGCATAACGGTCAACTGCAACGTTGTATTCCGGTAGATCGGCGTCGTACAGGCGGTAGCATTCAATGCCTTCCTGACGCGCCCACTTCTCGAATTTTTTGAGGTTCTTACGCAGACGGTTGGCGTAGTCTTCTGCCACCATTGCCGGTTTGCTGTCTGGTTTGCTTTCGGCAACGTGGTAATTTTTCTGCACGCAGTCTAATGGACCGTTTTTCGCTTTGTACTGTTTGTCTGCACGCAACTGCAGGCAACTTAACAGATCCGGCGAGGCACTGAATAAAGAGAGATTCCAGCCGCCGAACTGGTTTTTCATGATTCGGCCCAGCAGGCTATGCAGCGCAATCAGCGCCGGTTCGCTGTCCAGACGTTCGCCGTAAGGCGGGTTGCTCAACACTGTACCGTATGGCCCTTTCGGCAGCGGATTGGTCAGTTGCGCGACATCTTTCACTTCAAAAGTGATCAGTTCGCCAATCCCCGCAAGACGGGCGTTGGTGCGCGCACGTTGAATCACCCGCGCATCGCTGTCGGAACCGTAGAAATGAGAGTTGTACTCAGCCAGACCTTTACGGGCGCGGGTTTGCGCTTCTGCTTTCACTTCCTGCCAGATGGCTTCATCATGCTGTGCCCAGCCGCTAAAGCCCCAACGTCCACGGTGCAAGCCTGGTGCGCGATCGGTCGCCAGCATCGCCGCTTCAATCAGCAACGTACCGGAACCACACATCGGATCGAGCAGCGGTGTTCCTGGCTGCCAGCCGGATCGCATAACAATCGCGGCTGCCAGGGTTTCTTTGATCGGCGCAATACCAGCACGATCGCGATAGCCACGCAGATGTAAACCATCACCACTGAGATCAAGGGCAATACTGGCGGTTTCTTTATGCAGCCAGACGTTAACGCGGATATCCGGCGCATCGCGATCAACATTTGGACGCGGCAGATTTTTCCGCGTGAAAGCATCGACAATCGCGTCTTTCACTTTCATCGCGCCGTACTGACTGTTGCGGATGGTGTCATTCAAACCACTGAAGTGGACAGCGAAGGTCGCGCCAGGATTAAACATCTCTGTCCAGTTGATCGCCTGAACACCGAGATAGAGGTCTAAATCGCTGTAAACCTTACACTCGCCCAGCGGCAACATAATACGCGAGGCCAGGCGGCTCCACATCAGGCTCTGGTAAACAAGCCGTGTGTCGCCCTTGAAATGGACCCCACCCTGAACCACCTGGCATTCAACGGCCCCCAGGTTTTCCAGTTCAGTTTTTAACAGCTCTTCCAGCCCACGGGCCGTACTGGCAAACAGAGAATTCATATCGTCACTTTTACTCTAAGAGCCTACCGCAGTAGGCGTAATTGTTGCAGTCAGTCTGGACATGGACAGCGCGGAGAAACCGGAGCGTACACAAGTACGTGAGGATTTCGAGCACTTCCCTGGGCCAAACTGACAAATAAAATAGCCTAATGGGACAGGCGCTAAGAAAATTGTTGCGCATTATAGCTAATAAGCGCGTCATGTCATAAAGTTGAGGGCTTATTTTCATTTGAGGACCGCACCGTGGCGACATTAACCCGGCTTTTTATTCATCCTGTTAAATCGATGCGCGGCATTGGTCTTACACATGCTCTGGCAGATGTCAGTGGTCTGGCCTTCGATCGCATCTTTATGATCACGGAACCTGACGGTACGTTTATTACCGCTCGCCAGTTTCCGCAAATGGTACGGTTTACTCCTTCACCTGTGCATGATGGCTTGCATCTCACCGCACCAGATGGCAGTAGCGCATATGTTCGTTTTGCTGATTTCGCCACACAAGACGCACCAACCGAAGTTTGGGGCACACATTTTACCGCGCGAATTGCACCAGACGCGATCAACAAATGGCTAAGTGGATTTTTCTCCCGCGAAGTGCAGTTGCGCTGGGTGGGGCCACAAATGACGCGGCGCGTGAAACGCCACAACACTGTACCCCTGTCATTTGCTGATGGCTATCCTTACCTTCTTGCTAACGAAGCCTCGTTACGTGATCTCCAACAACGTTGTCCGGCCAGTGTAAAAATGGAGCAATTCCGCCCCAATCTGGTGGTTTCCGGCGCGTCAGCCTGGGAAGAAGATAGCTGGAAAGTGATTCGCATTGGTGATGTGGTGTTTGATGTGGTTAAACCTTGTAGCCGCTGTATTTTCACCACCGTCAGTCCAGAAAAAGGGCAAAAACATCCGGCAGGCGAACCATTAAAAACATTGCAATCTTTCCGCACTGCCCAGGATAACGGCGATGTCGATTTTGGTCAGAATTTAATTGCCCGTAATAGCGGCGTAATTCGCGTTGGCGATGAGGTGGAAATTCTGGCAACGGCTCCGGCTAAAATTTACGGCGCAGCCGCCGCTGATGATACCGTCAACATCACGCAACAACCGGACGCAAATGTAGATATTGACTGGCAGGGGCAGGCATTTCGTGGAAATAACCAGCAGGTGTTGCTGGAGCAATTAGAAAATCAGGGAATTCGTATCCCTTATTCTTGCCGCGCGGGCATTTGTGGAAGTTGCCGTGTTCAGCTTTTAGAAGGCGAAGTCACGCCGCTGAAAAAATCAGCAATGGGCGATGATGGCACCATTCTTTGCTGTAGCTGTGTACCGAAGACTGCACTTAAGTTGGCGCGTTAGACTGCCTGTTCGAGGCTGAAGCTGTCAACATTCACCTGCGGTTTCAGCCTGTCGTTCATGATTTTAATGGCGTCGCCCAACTGCATCGCGCGACCCGCAATAACAACGCAGGGTTGGGCTAGCAGACATAGCGCGGCATTTTCGCCAGATTCAACGACCAGCAAATTGACTTGCTCGTGAGTATCGCTCAACCAAACGCAGGCCGCATCGCCCGGCATGGGCACCCACATTTCTCCATGGGAAACAAAATGCCAGCTTTTCGGCATTTGCGGTTTGAGATAACGAATTGCTACCAGTGCATTCAGCACCAGTTCGGCTTTTTGTTCTTTAGATAAATTAAAATCGCGGCACTTTTCTTCAAACGAGAAATAGAGCGCAGCATCGTCAACGCAAAAGCCTGCGGGAGAAAAGGCATCTGGAGTCAACATTTTGCGCGCAAAACGTGAGCGAAATAGCATACCATTGGCTAAATCGAGCATCATTCGATCGTGCTCTTCATCGTAATACCAACGCCAGTTATCGTCTGGTTTAATTCGCATTTGCCTCTCCCCTACCCTATAAAACCGCAGCAACACAATCCATTGTCGCTTCGCTTAATAACCTCAACAATAAAAGTACAAAATGTCTAAATAAGCAACAGCGATGAATATAAAACAACCAGGGCTTAAAATAAAGCCCTGATTATCTTATAAAGAGGAATTCGAAGAAATAATTAGATATGGGTAACGATTTCTTTAATCAGCGGCGGACCTTTAAAAATAAAACCAGAATAAATTTGCACCAGTGAGGCCCCCGCAGCAATCTTTTCACGCGCAGCGATAACCGAGTCAATGCCGCCAACACCGATGATCGGTAAGCGACCGTTTAATTCCTGTGACAAGCGGCGAATAATTTCTGTGCTTTTTAACTGAAGCGGACGACCACTTAAGCCACCGGTTTGATCGCAATTTTTCATTCCCTGAACCAGAGAACGATCGAGAGTGGTATTGGTTGCAATAACGCCATCAATATTATGGCGAACTAAACTATCGGCAACCTGGATCAATTCTTCTTCAGAAAGATCCGGCGCGATCTTCACTGCGATCGGCACATATTTATGGTGCATCGCTTGCAAATCATTTTGCTTATTTTTAATCGCGGTTAAGAGATCATCCAGCGCTTCGCCATATTGCAGTGTGCGTAGTCCTGGGGTATTCGGCGATGAAATATTGATGGCGATATATCCCGCATAAGCATAGATTTTTTCCATACAAATCAGATAGTCATCTTTACCCTGCTCCACCGGCGTATCTTTATTTTTGCCGATGTTAATACCCAGGACGCCATCATAATGGGCTTTTTTTACGTTCTCTACGAGGTTATCAACGCCAAGATTATTAAAGCCCATACGGTTGATCAAACCTTCGGCATCTACCAGACGAAAGAGACGCGGCTTGTCATTACCTGGCTGTGGACGTGGCGTGACGGTACCGATCTCGATCGATCCAAATCCCATCGCGCCTAACGCGTCAATGCACTCCCCGTCTTTATCAAGACCGGCTGCCAGACCAAGCGGATTTTTAAACGTCAGGCCCATGCAGTTAACAGGTTTCGCAGGCACTTTCTGCCGCACCAGTGCTTCAAACGGCGTTCCTGTAATACGGCGTAATTGCTGAAAAGTAAACTCATGAGCGCGCTCTGGATCGAGCTGGAAAAGGGCTTTACGAACGAAGGGGTAGTACATGAACTCTCCTGGATTCCCGGTGTGCAAACCGGGGGCGTATTATGTGCGAGTTCGGACCAAAAGGGAATTGACCTGTGGCAAAAAAAGCGCAAACGTTTTCCGAGCCTGTTTCAGAGCAGATTTTGCTCTTTCTTTGCACTCAACCCGCCGTAATCATTTATCGTCCGCCAGGAGACATGACACGGTGCTATTGCCTGACACCAGCTTGTCTGACGCTGGCTTTTAGGTGGCACAACTCCCGCATTACTTAACGCTTTACCATTTACGCTCACCTGAATCAGGTTAATGTAGTAAGGCGTTGGGTTAGTGAGTTGTACACCCTGCGAATTCCGTGTCCAGCGTAATTGTTGATAAGCTTCTAGCGGGTCGCCCGGCAAACCTTCGGGTCGCCAGAACAGTTTAAATACCGAGCGCATCGCCACTTTTACGCTCTGATTTTCAACTTTGCCGGATGGTACGCTGGCAATGCTTAACTCAAATAGCGTTTCGCGATCCACAGGCAAAATGCCGCTTTCCGTTCTCAGCAAGCGCAACGTGCCTGTAGTACCGGGCTTCAGGAGAATAAGTGGCGGAGCGGCCAGTAATGGTGCTGACCCTGTCGACGCTTCCCCCCCGGCCCAACGCGTTGGGCGATTGATTTTACTGTTAATAAGCCAGGATTCCTGACTGGTATTAGTCAGTGAAATAGATATCGATTCTCTGTCTGCCGGGAAGATAAATCGCGTTCCGCCAACCACCACTCCTGCCTGCAATTTCCCCGCCACCAGCAGCGATAAAACGGCAAAAATCGCGAGCGTCAATCTGTTCCACGTATTAGTCATAATGAAGTACAAATGTCGCGCTGGCATTCACTTTACCCGACTGCACATCGCTATTAACAGGTCGCAATTGCGCATAAAAAGTTAATGGCACCTTACTGCTATGTAGGCTGTAGTCTTTACTCGCCTGGTTAAGCGGAATCAATATTTTCGCATCATCCAGAATCGCAATTGCCAGCCCACTGGCTGCATCCGTACCACTTTCAATGGACAGCATTTCGCTCTGCATTCCGTCGGGTGTTCCTGAAAAGGTAACGTCAACCGTGCTGACATCTGTTCCGCAATCCTGCAAATTAATGATGAAAGATTTCTCCGGGCCATAGTTCCCATGAGAAAAACGTGTCAGCGAGACATCGCCTAACTGCACATTGATTTGCTTGCTATCCTGTGCCAGCACGCATGTATTACGGCGAAACGATCCGCTGATGTTGACCGTGCCATCATGGGCAAATAGCTCACAACTCCCCGTTAAACCCAGTAAGCACAGAATCCAGATTATCCGTTTCAACATCACTCCTTCACTGGTAAACCAGATCAAAATAGAGAACCGCCGTCGCATTACCGCCCGTAGCCCCCGCCTTTGTGGACTTATAACGAAGTTGATATTTGAGTGTGTTATCCCCCGCTTTTAAGGGCGTAAGAGGCTGGACCTGATTGAGCGGGATTTCTTGCTGACTTTGCGCATCAAGAATTTGCACGGCAATCCCCGTTGCCATACCACCGCTTCCGCCTGTGTCAGTTAGTTTGAGTAGTGTCGGCGCAAGGGTGTCAGCCTCGCCGCTAAAAAGGACGTCCGCGCCAGTGATACCAGCGGCACAACCGGTGATATCGATATTCAAATCAGCAGCTGTGCTTACGGTATTCGCAGCCTGAAAATCACTGATATTAAAATCGCCAATATGAATATTTTGTAATGCGCTTTTGGTGGCAACATCACAGCCCTGATCGACCACATTACCATAAATATGCATACTGACTTGTTCAGGCCCAGCCATCCCGACATGGGTGTTAAGAAAGCTAAAGAACAAGATAACGTACTGAAATATTGTTTTTTTCTTCATACGTTCACGCGTTAATCAAAATTTATTCTCACCGTTGCCGTGGCTTCAAATCGCCCGGTTTCTGGTGGTACGCCTGTCGTGCTGACCGGATAGACATTCATTCGCGCGATACTGTCTGCATCATCAGGAATAGAGAGCGGTAGTGTTCCACCCGCCGGGGAAATAATGTTGTTCTGGCTATCGGTCACCACAATGCCCACGCCAGGACGTGACGTCTTAATCGCCTGGGGATAGCTGGGGTCTGAGGTTGCCGTCAGACTCAGGTTGACGTTAACTAACCCTTCGTTTCCCGTGTTACACCTGACTGGGACTGCAAGTTCTGCCGTTCTGGCCCCAAGAGGCTTATGCCCTACAACACGAAAGTTAGCCGCAAATACGTCGCCCAGATCGACTTCGATTGTCTCTCCGGCATTGACGGAACATGAGCCAAGTGAATTGATCGTACCAGACAGGTAATACACTAAAACCGGTGTACCTGTAGTCGTGCAGGAATCACCTGCGGGTATGTTGTAGCATTCAAATAATCGCGCCAGCGCCATAGGAGGAATGACGACCGAACCAACGAACGGCTGCAATATTTTCAGGGAAAAGCTACCGCTATTACCGCTAGCCCCCTGGCCGCCTAAACGTTGACCGCCGGGGTCACAAATATGCCACCGGGTATCTGCCCCTGTGCCCACGTTTTCAAAAGGAACCGCAGTAGGAGAACTGCCTTTAACCTGCAATAAAACTTTGGCGGCAAGATAGTCATTAATTTTGTACCAGTTGTCGCCTAAATAGACTAACGGCGAATCCGCGGCGAATGCCCATCGGCCACTTCTGACATTGTCTTTATCGCAATCACAGGAAACATAATAATCATTCGATTCGTTCCACTGATAAAATTTGTCTTTAACTACCCCTGCAGTATTTTCTTCTTCCTCCAGGGTTTTAACGCCAAAATTGACGCCAATATAGGGATTCCCCTGAGTGGTATGACACTGCCCGCTATAAGCAGCGGTTTGAGCGCACCATAGCATTAAGACGGCGGCAAAAAATAGTCGTAGTAATGACACGCATTTTTCTCCAAAGATTATCTGCATATGGCATCCATTCGCGTAATCGCAGCGTTAATTTGTTGTTCGGTAAGCTGGTAACTGATATGACAAATTTGATCGGGTGCTTCGCCCCAGCGCACGGTTATTGTTCCCTTCGCCGGTAAACCCGCCATATAGAGCGAGCCATCATCATCAATTATGCCGCTATTAGTCTGTACGCCGTCCAGCGTCGCTATCGCGCCAAAACGCAGCGGTATACCCTGCGTTGATGTTTTCATTAATACCCTTCCCCCCGCATGGGCATTAAACTCCGCCAGAACCAACGCCCCTTTGGTGGGAACTACATTTACTACTGCATTTTCAAGATCCACGTTACGTTTTAACGATGCAGCATCAAGTACGATTCGATTTTCACGATAAGAAGTGGCATAGGGAACAACGGTATATCCGCGCCAGTCAGTTTTCAGCCCGGTGCTATTCGCCACACGAGTATTTTCCGCGCCTGGTGCTGCAATCAGAACGTTGGTTTCCCCCAGAGATTGCCCCAGGGTAATGCCCCGTGAATGAGCAACTAAACTGCCTGAAAGGGCGTAGTTAAGTTGTTGTTGGCTACCGTTATCGCTGTAGTTGTAGCCCACTCGGGCATCCGCAAACGCCCCTTTGTAGTCCATGCTGGCGCTACCATTCGCCGTTTCCCCCTCGCTGTTATATCCCTGTTGCACGCTGTAGCTCAGGTTACCGTCATCGAGCAGTGTCTCCGTTAAACCAAGATTTTGTGTAGTGTGCCCTTCGTTATCGATACTGGTATTAGAGGTCATCCATGCGTAATTTTTTTTCCTGGTATAGCTATCATTACTTCTGGGGAGCAACAGATTGAGCGGCAGGGAAAAATTAAGTGCAAATACTTGATCAGCATCAGGTTGACCACGGGACTTACTGTAGTTCCAGGAAACGCCCAGTGAGAGATCTTTAATTTGCGTGTTGTAGCCAAACTGTAATAGCCGATCCTGTTGATCGGTATGCCAGTATGTTTGCTGGCTACCACTTAAATAAAACGAACCGTAATCGCCTAATTGCTGGGAGATATTGACCTGCAGTTTGCCACGTTTGGTGTAAAACAAATTGTAATAACGCGACCACATCGGCGTATCTTCATCATCACCGTCATTAAATTCGTAGCCATCCATGTGTTTATACATGGTGTCGGAAAGGGTGTAGAAGCCCGACGTCGAATAGCGATAGCCCATCAATTGAAAGTTAGTGCCCAAATGGTTGAGCGTTTTGGCATACAGAAAACGATATGACTGCCCTTTATGTTCACTTTGGTCTGCCAGTGTACTTTTCGCCTGGGTCGCGTCGAACGAAATCGCTCCGAAATCGCCGAGGTTAAAACCCAGCCCCAACATAGCAGCACGGTAATATTCAGCATATTGTCCACCGCCATACCAGGTCGTTCCCCACGGTCCGCCCCATTGCAGCGTGGCCTGAGCAAATTTACTTTCTTGCTGATCATTACTATTGGTTCTGTATTTCGCCAGCGTCACCGCGTATTTGATTCGCCCCTGACGCTGGAGTAATGGCACACTGGAAAAGGGCACGCTGTAACTATTGATGCTGCCGTCAGCTTCTTTTATTTCAACCAGCAAATCACCGCTCGACGACGTGGAGTAGAGATCACTAATCTCAAAAGCACCTGGCGAGACATAAGTTTGGTAAATGGTGTAGCCGTTTTGCTTAATCGTTATCTGGGCATTGCTTTTGGCGATACCACGCACCACAGGCGCAAACCCTTTCAGGCTGTCTGGCAGCATGTTGTCATCTGACGCCAGCTGTACGCCACGAAAGCTGACGCTGTCGAAAAAATCGCCTGCGGTATAATCATCACCAACGGTCAGTTCGCCTTTCAGAGGAATAACCGCCCGCTGCAAATAGCTGCTGAGATTCTTCCATTCTGCGGTTTGCCCGCTACTACGACTCCATGTGGAATTATTGCGCAATCGCCACGGACCTAAATTCACGCCACTGTTTAAATTCAAAAAATAGCTATCTGTGGAATCACTATCTGAACTGCTATGAATACTGTTGGCCCCGCTAAAAGAATATCCCAGTAATAATGCGTTGATCCCTTCATCCCAGCGTTCAGGGGGAACATAGCCACGGGCGTTACTTTTTATAGCAATTTGCGGTACTGAAATTTCCAGACGGAGTTTATTCACATCAAAGGTTACGCTGGCATCCGGAATAATCTCTGCCAATGGCGCACACGCTTGTTTGTCCAGTTGTTTAAAAGCCGGAAATGCATCAGTATTCACGCCCATTGCATCCAGGCTTTCAGTCGTCAAACAGGCGGCAATCCCCTTCTCTGGCGTTATCTCAACAAAATTAACGTTGCGCGTATCTACCATTGTCTGATTCAGAACAATATCGACACGATAAACCCCTGGCGTTATTTTTTGCCCTCTTTCGAAACGGGACAAATCGGCCACCATTGAGGGATCATCTTTGAAAAAGGCGGGATCGAACCAGGTTTCAGCTTGTGCATTGAACGCCGCCGACACAAACACCACCAGCCCACCAATAAACGATGGCACTCCACCAGAGGTTAACAGGCTGTGTTGTCGGTGAGTTCTAGGCATCTCGCTCTCTTAACTGAAGACGGCTTACGATTTACAGTTGAGTTGCGGCGTTTCCGCCCCGTAGTCATTGATGGTTCGGTACGTTACGCTACTGTTTTGAGCACCCTTTGGCAGAGGAAATTGGTATTTATCAAAGGGGGAAATCATTTGATTTTTAACTACTTTTCCACCTATTTTCAGGTCTGTCAGGGTAATGAAATAAGGTGTTGGGTTACTGACCGTAACCATGTCAGCTGACGAAGTGCAACGCAGTTTCGCCGGAGCCTCGCCTAAGGGATACGCTAAACCTTTTGGTCGCCAGAAAAGTTTGATGACGCTTTGTGTGGCAATCTTCAGGGTATTTCCCTCTTCCCGCTTCGTTGTTGAAGGGACTGCCCGTACGCTAGTGAAGAAAAGGGTTTCTCTGTCTTTCGCCAACGGCGCACCAATGTACATAATGCGTAACAGATTCTCATTAGCCGGATTCAGCACAAATAGCGGTGGTGTAATAATAAAGTCTGCTGATTTTTTATTATCTGGGGTCATCACCCATGACTGAATAAGATAAGGAACATCCGGACTGGTGTTACGTACACCCAGTGAAATTTGCTCTTCACCTTCTGAATAAACAAGACGTGTTGCTGCAAGTCCAATCCCGCCTTTACCTGCCGCCCATGCGGATGAGCAGCTGAGTAATATTGCCGTTAAACTTACGGTCACAATTCCCTTTGTTATGCAAGTTTTCATAAATAGTCACTCTTAAAAAATATGAATACCCCCTCCAGAACACTGGAGGGGTACTAATTAATAAAACAATTAATGAGTTCTATTAATAATAGTTAATATGGAAATTTGTTACCGCATTCACATTACCAGAAGTCGCTTTCCCCGTAGCGATATAATCAACTTTAAAAGTCAACGTCTGATCTCCATCTTGCAACAAAATGTTCCCGGTTTCTGTGTCTGGCGTGATGGCCGTTGTACCATCATTCATATACATTTGCAGGGCCACGTTTGTAGCAGCATCAGATGAGGCCTGGTTAGCAAACGCTGTAATCTGAGTAGTATCCGCAGTGCCATTAAAGGTGAACGTTGCATTTTTTGTTACGGTAGTATCACAATCTTTTAATTCAATTGGCACATCAGTTTGCACGCCAGAAACCTGACCATTGGTTTGCAACTTCGTGGCACTAACATCTGGCAAAGTCACCACGGAATCTTTCGTCGCAGCGACCAGAGTACAAGCTGGAGCAATAACTTTACCATTAAATGTTACTGAGCCATCCGTGATAGCATTATCATCAGCAGCCATAACGCTGGACGTTGCACATACCACAGTTATAAACGCCGTCAATACACTTTTTTTCATCGTCATCATCCTGATCTCTTCGTAAATATGATAATGCCTTTAAATGACATTGGACTTAATAATAACAACAATTGTCCGCCATTTAAATCAAGCATCCTTAATCCAATAAGTGACAAATTTTTAATTTATAGATTTCATGAATATTTACTTATTACCTGAACGAGTAATTCATTGATTCAACATTTATTGAATATCCAATAAATAAATACACGTGATACATATCCCTCAATCCTTAGTTCATTTTTAGAAAAAGATACACAAAATTTATATTTGGCATTTTCTTGTCTCTCCGACAGACTGACCGAATTGTTATCAATGTTAACAAAACAAGAACAATTGGTTATAAGGAGAGAGTATGCGTGTCATCACCCTGGCGGGTAGTCCTCGCTTTCCTTCTCGCTCCAGCTCCTTGCTGGAATATGCGCGGGAAAAACTGAATGGCCTGGATGTAGAGGTTTATCACTGGAATCTGCAAAACTTCGCCCCGGAAGATCTGCTTTATGCTCGTTTCGATAGTCCGGCACTCAATACCTTCACCGAACAGTTGCAACAGGCTGACGGGCTGATTGTCGCCACGCCTGTGTATAAAGCCGCCTATTCCGGTGCGCTAAAAACCCTGCTCGACCTGCTGCCAGAACGTGCGTTGCAAGGCAAAGTGGTGCTACCGCTGGCGACGGGCGGTACGGTGGCCCATCTGCTGGCGGTCGATTATGCCCTTAAGCCAGTTTTAAGTGCGCTGAAAGCCCAGGAGATCCTGCACGGCGTGTTTGCCGATGACTCACAGGTGATTGATTACCACCACAAGCCGCAGTTCACGCCGAATTTACAAACCCGTCTTGATACCGCGCTAGAAACTTTCTGGCAGGCATTGCACCGTCGGGATGTTCAGGTTCCTGACCTTCTGTCTCTGCGAGGTAATGCCCATGCGTAAGATCATTAAACTGGCGCTGGCGGGATTGCTTAGCGTCTCTACTTTGCGGTTGCTGCAGAATCCTCGCCTGAAGCGTTACGTATAGGCTATCAGAAAGGCAGTATTGGTATGGTGCTGGCAAAAAGCCACCAGTTACTGGAAAAACGCTATCCGCAAACAAAAATCTCGTGGGTGGAGTTTCCCGCGGGACCGCAAATGTTGGAGGCGTTAAACGTTGGCAGTATTGATCTCGGCAGTACCGGAGATATTCCGCCAATCTTTGCCCAGGCTGCCGGTGCTGATTTGGTATATGTGGGCGTCGAGCCGCCGAAGCCCAAAGCCGAAGTGATTCTGGTGGCAGAAAATAGCCCGATCAAAACCGTAGCCGATCTTAAAGGTCACAAAGTTGCCTTTCAGAAAGGTTCCAGCTCTCACAATCTTTTACTACGCGCACTACGCCAGGCCGGGCTTAAATTCACGGATATTCAGCCCACTTACCTGACGCCTGCCGATGCCCGCGCCGCGTTCCAGCAAGGTAACGTCGACGCATGGGCTATCTGGGATCCCTACTACTCCGCTGCATTATTACAGGGCGGCGTGCGGGTGTTGAAAGACGGCACCGATCTCAATCAAACCGGATCGTTTTATCTGGCAGCTCGCCCCTATGCAGAAAAAAACGGCGCTTTTATTCAGGGCGTACTGGCAACCTTTAGTGAGGCCGATGCGTTAACCCGCAGCCAGCGCGAGCAAAGCATCGCCTTATTGGCAAAAACGATGGGCTTACCGGCCCCAGTGATTGCCTCGTATCTGGATCATCGCCCTCCCACCACCATCAAACCGGTTAACGCCGAAGTTGCCGCCTTACAGCAGCAAACGGCAGATCTGTTTTATGAAAACCGTCTGGTGCCGAAAAAAGTCGATATTCGCCAGCGTATCTGGTAGCTCACTCAACTGGAAGGAAAACAATTATGAGTCTGAATATGTTCTGGTTTTTACCGACCCACGGTGACGGGCATTATCTGGGAACGGAAGAAGGTTCACGCCCGGTTGATCACGGTTATCTGCAACAAATTGCGCAAGCGGCGGATCGCCTGGGCTATACCGGTGTGCTGATCCCAACGGGGCGCTCCTGCGAAGATGCGTGGCTGGTTGCCGCGTCGATGATCCCGGTGACGCAACGGCTGAAGTTTCTTGTCGCCCTGCGTCCCAGCGTAACCTCACCTACCGTTGCCGCCCGCCAGGCCGCCACGCTTGACCGTCTCTCGAATGGTCGTGCGTTGTTTAATCTGGTCACAGGCAGCGATCCACAAGAGCTGGCAGGCGACGGCGTGTTCCTTGATCATAGCGAGCGCTACGAAGCCTCGGCGGAATTTACCCAGGTCTGGCGGCGCTTATTGCTGGGGGAAACCGTCAATTTCAACGGTAAACATATTCATGTGCGCGGAGCTAAACTGCTCTTCCCGCCGATTCAACAGCCGTATCCTCCGCTTTACTTTGGCGGATCGTCAGATGTCGCCCAGGAGCTGGCGGCAGAACAAGTTGATCTCTACCTCACCTGGGGCGAACCGCCGGAACTGGTTAAAGAGAAAATCGAACAAGTGCGGGCGAAAGCTGCCGCGCATGGACGCAAAATTCGTTTCGGTATTCGTCTGCATGTGATTGTTCGTGAAACCAACGACGAAGCGTGGCAGGCCGCCGAGCGGTTAATCTCGCATCTTGATGATGAGACTATCGCCAAAGCACAAGCCGCATTCGCCCGGACGGATTCCGTAGGACAACAGCGAATGGCGGCGCTACATAACGGCAAGCGCGACAATCTGGAGATCAGCCCCAATTTATGGGCGGGTGTTGGCTTAGTGCGCGGCGGTGCCGGGACGGCACTGGTGGGCGATGGTCCGACGGTCGCTGCGCGAATCAACGAATACGCTGCACTTGGCATCGACAGTTTTGTGCTTTCGGGCTACCCGCATCTGGAAGAAGCGTATCGGGTTGGCGAATTGCTGTTCCCGCATCTGGATGTCGCCATCCCGGAAATTCCGAAGCCGCAGCCGCTGAATCCGCAAGGCGAAGCGGTGGCAAATGATTTTATCCCCCGTAAAGCCGCGCAAAGCTAAGGAATAAATAATAGCAACGCCAGTGAAGAAGTGGTTATTGCGCGTTGCCCCCTGGTTTTTACCGGTGGGCATCGTGGCGGTGTGGCAACTGGCCTCCTCAGTTGGCTGGCTGTCGACGCGTATTTTGCCCTCTCCGGAAGGAGTGGTGACGGCGTTCTGGACGCTCTCCGCCAGCGGCGAATTGTGGCAGCATCTGGCGATCAGCTCCTGGCGGGCGTTGATTGGCTTTTCAATTGGCGGATCGCTGGGGTTGATTTTGGGACTGATTAGCGGGCTATCTCGCTGGGGAGAACGGCTGCTGGATACCTCCATTCAGATGTTGCGTAACGTGCCGCATCTGGCGCTGATCCCGCTGGTGATTTTGTGGTTTGGCATTGATGAATCCGCAAAAATCTTTCTGGTGGCGCTCGGCACGCTATTCCCCATTTATATCAACACCTGGCACGGCATCCGTAATATCGATCGCGGTCTGGTGGAAATGGCGCGTAGCTATGGATTATCCGGCATCCCGCTGTTTATCCATGTGATCCTGCCTGGTGCCCTGCCCTCCATTATGGTCGGCGTGCGTTTTGCGTTGGGCCTGATGTGGCTGACGCTGATTGTTGCCGAAACCATTTCTGCCAATTCCGGCATTGGTTATCTGGCGATGAATGCGCGGGAGTTTCTGCAAACGGACGTGGTGGTTGTCGCCATTATTCTTTACGCCCTGCTCGGCAAACTTGCTGACGTCAGCGCGCAGCTGTTAGAGCGCCTCTGGTTGCGCTGGAACCCGGCTTATCATTTGAAGGAGGCCACGGTATGAATACTGCTCGTCTGAACCAGGGCACACCATTGTTGCTCAATGCAGTAAGCAAACATTACGCGGAAAATATCGTCCTGAACCAACTGGATTTACATATTCCTGCAGGTCAGTTTGTGGCGGTGGTGGGCCGTAGCGGTGGTGGCAAAAGTACCTTGCTGCGCCTGCTGGCAGGTCTGGAAACGCCAACCGCAGGCGATGTGTTAGCGGGCACCACACCGCTGGCTGAAATTCAGGAAGACACGCGAATGATGTTTCAGGATGCGCGTCTGCTACCGTGGAAATCGGTGATTGATAACGTTGGGTTAGGCCTTCAAGGTCAGTGGCGCGATGCCGCGCGTCGGGCGCTGGCTGCGGTAGGACTGGAGAATCGCGCGGGGGAATGGCCTGCCGCACTTTCTGGCGGGCAGAAACAGCGTGTGGCGCTGGCAAGAGCGTTGATTCATCGACCGGGTTTATTATTGCTTGATGAACCGCTCGGGGCGCTGGACGCCCTGACTCGGCTCGAGATGCAGGATTTGATTGTGTCACTTTGGCAGGAGCACGGCTTTACCGTACTGTTGGTGACGCATGATGTGAGCGAAGCGGTAGCAATGGCTGACCGGGTGTTATTAATTGAAGAGGGAAAAATTGGTCTGGATTTGACAGTGGATATCCCCCGTCCGCGTCGATTAGGGTCGGTGCGATTAGCGGAGCTGGAATCGGAAGTGTTGCAAAGGGTGATGCAGCGTGGGCACTCTGAACAACCGATTCGGCGTCATGGGTAATATGCCGGATGTGGCGCACAAAACCAGCATTTCCAACGGACTTGTGGGCCTGATAAGACGCGTCAAGCGTCGCATCAGGCAGTTGGACCCGGTTGCCGGATGCGCGTAAACGCCTTATCAGGAAGTTGGGCACGGCTGCCGGATGCGGCGTGAACGCCTTATCCAGCCTACAAAACCAGCATTTTCAACGGACTTGTAGGCCTGATAAGACGCGTCATGAACTGCACCCCAAATGTTGGACATAATCTGACATCTGAAGGTGCAGTTTATGAAACATTCATTTGAAGTAAAACTTGCTGCTGTAAATCATTATCTGGCCGGTCATGCAGGCATCATTTCTACGGCAAAACTCTTTCAACTTTCTCACACCAGCCTCTCACACTGGATTAATCTTTTTCTTCTTCACGGTCCTCGGGCACTGGATTGCAGA
>NZ_JBJQJE010000003.1:0-263724 GCF_046487585.1 Escherichia sp. WS1265 | reverse complement strand
AATGCTGTTTACGGGGTTTTTTACTGGTTGATACTGTTTTTGTCATGTGAGTCACCTCTGACTGAGAGTTTACTCACTTAGCCGCGTGTCCACTATTGCTGGGTAAGATCACATGACAGGCGAAAATCGTGGCCGGGGAAGGCCGCGAAAGACAGAAAGTACCTATGCAGATACTCGTAATGATCTGATCCGCAGTGGCCTTGAACTGCTGACGCAGAATGGTTTTCTTGCGACGGGAGTCGATGCCATTGTTAAAAATGCCAATGTCCCTAAAGGCTCATTTTATTACTACCTTAAGAGTAAAGAGGATTATGCTGTCAACGACGGATGAAAAGTGATCCACTTATATCTCCACCAACGGCCCAATATTGATCCACCGTTTTACTCAGGATTAGCTTCTGCTATAACCCCGGCCTTTCGTTTCTGTCTGAGTCGATAGCTTTCTCCTTTGATTTGAACGATATGTGAGTGGTGTAAGATACGGTCCAGCATCGCTGAGGTCAGTGCTGCATCACCGGCGAACGTTTGATCCCACTGCCCGAACGGCAGATTGGATGTCAGGATCATTGCGCTCTTTTCGTAACGTTTAGCGATGACCTGGAAGAACAGCTTTGCTTCTTCCTGACTGAACGGCAGATAGCCTATTTCATCAATGATGAGCAGGCGGGGGGCCATTACTCCACGCTGAAGCGTCGTTTTATAACGGCCCTGACGTTGTGCCGTAGATAACTGAAGTAACAGATCTGCGTAAGCGTCAACGGAGCACCGTATTGACGCTTATTTATTGGTGAGTACTGAACCGCCCCGGGAATCCTGGAGACTAAACTTCCTGAGAAAGAGGTAAACAGGATGACTAAAAATACTCGTTTTTCCCCCGAAGTCCGTCAACGGGCAGTCCGTATGGTTCTGGAAAGTCAGAGCGAATATGACTCACAATGGGCGACAATTTGTTCCATTGCTCCAAAGATTGGCTGTACGCCGGAGACTCTGCGTGTCTGGGTTCGCCAGCATGAGCGGGATACCGGGGGCGGTGATGGAGGGCTCACCACCGCTGAACGTCAGCGTCTGAAAGAGCTGGAACGTGAAAATCGTGAACTGCGCCGCAGTAACGATATCCTTCGCCAGGCTTCCGCTTATTTTGCGAAGGCGGAGTTCGACCGCCTCTGGAAAAAATGATGCCACTGCTGGATAAGCTGCGTGAGCAGTACGGGGTCGGACCGCTATGCAGCGAACTGCATATTGCCCCGTCAACGTATTACCACTGTCAGCAACAGCGACATCATCCGGATAAACGCAGTGCCCGTGCGCAGCGCGATGACTGGCTGAAGAAAGAGATACAGCGCGTATACGATGAAAATCACAAGGTATACGGTGTGCGTAAAGTCTGGCGTCAGTTGTTACGGGAAGGTATCAGAGTGGCCAGATGCACTGTGGCACGTCTCATGGCGGTTATGGGACTTGCCGGTGTTCTCCGGGGTAAAAAGGTCCGTACGACCATCAGCCGGAAAGCCGTTGCCGCAGGCGACCGCGTAAACCGTCAGTTCGTGGCAGAACGACCTGACCAGCTGTGGGTGGCTGATTTTACTTACGTCAGCACATGGCGGGGCTTCGTCTATGTGGCGTTCATCATTGATGTGTTTGCCGGATACATCGTGGGGTGGCGGGTCTCATCGTCCATGGAAACGACATTCGTGCTGGATGCACTGGAGCAGGCGTTATGGGCCCGTCGACCGTCCGGCACGGTCCATCACAGTGATAAAGGTTCTCAGTATGTATCGCTGGCCTACACACAGCGGCTTAAGGAAGCCGGATTACTGGCATCAACAGGAAGTACAGGCGACTCGTATGACAACGCGATGGCGGAGAGCATCAATGGTCTTTACAAAGCGGAGGTAATACACCGTAAGAGCTGGAAAAACCGTGCAGAAGTGGAACTGGCCACACTCACGTGGGTGGACTGGTATAACAATCGACGATTGCTGGAAAGGCTGGGCCATACTCCTCCGGCAGAAGCAGAAAAAGCTTATTATGCTTCCATCGGAAACGATGATCTGGCAGCCTGAGTTCACAGATAAAACACTCTCCAGGAAACCCGGGGCGGTTCACTCATCTGCCGCTCTACCGCATCCCTCGACCATAATCCCGACTCAATCAACGAACTACAAGCCATCGTCCTGAAGCCATGCCCACAAACCTCGACCTTCGTGTCATACCCCATTACGCGCAAAGCCTTGTTCACCGTATTCTCACTCATCGGCTTACGTGGATCGTGATCGCCCACAAAAATCAGCTCTCAATTTCCGCTCATGCTTTTGATCTTTTCCAAAATACTTAGGGCCTGCCGCGACAAAGGTACAAGGTGTGGTGTCCGCATCTTCGAGCCACGCTGAGAATGCTTGACTCCTTCCAGTTGCTCACGCTCACCTGGGATTGTCCACATAGCCGTTTCAAAATCTACTTCTGACCAGCGGGCAAAATGCAGCTCGCTCGAACGGATGAAAACCAATAAAGTGAGTTCAACCGCCAGCCGAGTTAACGGTCTGCCAGAATAGTGATCTATGCGATGAAGTAATTCAGGTATACGGTTCAGTTCAAGAGCTGCACGGTGCTGTCTTTTCGCCGTAGCAACCGCACCTGCAATCTCTTGCGCGGGGTTGTAGTCGATTAAGCCGCTCTGAACGGCAAAGCGCATAATCGCGGTAGTACGCTGCTGTAAACGGGCGGCAACTTCGAGCCGCCCGGATGACTCGACTGCTTTAATGGGTACAAGAAGATCCCGCGTCTTCAGTTCCGCAATGTTCCGCTTACCGATAGCAGTAAAGAGATTATCCTCCAGACTTTTCAAAACACGAGCGCTATGCGATACCGACCACTTCTGATTGCTGGCGTGCCAGTCTCTGGCGACTACTTCAACGTTATCGCCTCTTGTTCCTGTTCTACCTTAACAGCTTTCTTGTTTTCACTGGGATCGACACCATTAGCTAAAAGCTTACGAGCCTCATCCCGGCGTGCCCTGGCATCCGCCAACGACACTTCGGGGTATTTCCCCAATGCCAGCATCTTCTCTTTACCGCCAAAGCGATAACGTAGCCGCCAGTATTTGGAGCCGTTAGGGTGAACCAGCAAAACCATGCCTTCACCGTCGGTCAGCTTATAGGCTTTTGCTTCAGGCTTAGCCGAACGAACCTTCACATCACTCAGAGCCATGATGAGTATCCTTTCAAGGGTTCTGTGTGGGTACAAACATTATCGAACCGGGAAATACCCGCAGTTGTACCCGCATCAGTAAGTTGATGTAGATTGAATCAGGTTGACTTAGGTTGAGTGAAAAAGCGAGGAAAGCCTTGCGGATACTGGATTTTAGGCACAAAAAAAGACGTCCGTTGACGTCTATTGATGTTCCGATGGTGCGAAGGCCGGACTCGCATATTCATTTAAATTGTTGTAAAAAAATGGATTTTATTCATAATTAATTCAATTATGCCCCCTTTTGTGCCCCCTCCATTCGCTGTTCACATTTTGATTTTTGCTGATTATTTATCCAAAAATTATTGAAGAAATAGTCAATCCAGTTAGGTTCCGTTAAACGGATCCAAACCGGGACTTGACTCAACAAAAAATACTTTTTTTTCGCAAAACCATGCACACTATTCACTCTGCAACTTTTAATTTATATATCAATTGGTTATGTATTAACAGTTAGGTGAAGAGTGAACTGCTATCTCTACATTCGTACGTTTCCAATAAGAAACCCGGCATCAGCCGGGTTAGTTGTAATTATTTGATTGTTGGCTCATCACACTTGGGAAGCCAGTCTGCATTACTTTCCTCTTTTAAAGTGAGGTTAGTCTGCATTCCCTGATTAGTTCGCCGCTTCTCATAATTTAGCCCGTATTCCTTCAGCATAACTGGTAGCCCTTTGCCAAACATTGTCAGGCTAAGGGTATTTTTAAAGCCATTAGCCTCCATGTATACAAGATAGGCATGGTAAAGGTACGTACGTGGCTGGCGCGGGACAATATTGGCGTTCCCCATAAACATGCCGTTGGTGTCAGGTAATGCCTCAAGGTAGCCACAAAAATCAAATGCTGGATCAGCATCACGCTTGATGGTGAGAGCCTCATCAGAATTCTGCTGCGACTGAAGCAATGTTCTGGCGCTCATCGGATCGCTGAAACGCTTCATGAGCTGACGAACAATCACAGCCAGTTCTCGTGCAATTTTATCTTTCAACTGCGGATCGCGTTCTTCCGGTGCTATCTGCTCAGGAAAATGCAGAATAACTCTCCTGCGGGACACACCACCACTGCGATCAGTGAAGCGCATAGGATTATTATTTACGGCCAAGATAACCGCCGGAATATGTGTTGAATAAGCATTCTGATATTTGGGGTCCACAGATACTGCATCGCCACCAGTTATAGCCTTAAGCCCGGCGCCGTCGCCGCTCCACTTCT
Source organism: Escherichia sp. WS1265 (assembly GCF_046487585.1). Classification (NCBI taxonomy): domain Bacteria; kingdom Pseudomonadati; phylum Pseudomonadota; class Gammaproteobacteria; order Enterobacterales; family Enterobacteriaceae; genus Escherichia; species Escherichia sp. WS1265. Next base: position 259,267 of record NZ_JBJQJE010000003.1, on the reverse strand, counting down.
CCTGATCAGGCAGGCGAATAAGAGAAAAACCTATCAGAGCCGCACGTTCTCGCGGGGACTCCAGCGTTTCAATGGTCGCAGAGGTGGCGTTATCCTCTCCAGCAAGCATGGTCGCAATTTCAGCCAGAATACTTTTGCCACTTCCACCAGGGCCAGTCACTTCCAGAAAGAGCTGCCAGTCATAGCGGTTCGCCAGCACCATAAATAACGCTGCAAGAATAATGTCGCGTTTTGCTGGCTTGTGTCCGGCGGCCCGGTCCAGCCAACGCCAGAATGCCGGGGCATGAGTTTCAAGCGTTTCCCCCTTTACCGGTGGCGTGAAATCGACTTCACACAGGGTACGCAGCCAGTTCTCTTTACAGTGCGGACTAAAAAGCCCTGTTCGCGTATCGAGAACGCCATTACGAAAACCAATCAGATGACGTGACGGATTTTGCTGCTGCGGAACAATTAACTTTAATGTTTCCACCAGTGAGGCAATTTTTCCTGAGGAAAACGGTGCCCCGAGGCGCTGGAAAAGGGCTGCGACATCTCGGGCAAAATCTGACTGAGAAATAACTTTCCACGCTCCAGACTCGTAGCGGGATAAAAGCTGCCCGTTCGGATCAACCGCCAGTGCATCCCTGTAATGCTCCCGAACCCTCTGAGCTTTTTCGCTGACACTCATCGCTGTGAATTCTGCTTCACTCATTGTGTCGAAAGGACTGGCGTTATGTGGCTTCAAAGCCTCAAGAATTGCCTTCCTGGTGGATTCCTCTCCGTATTGGGTAAGCGCATCATTCCAGTCACCAAAAACCGGTGGCAGCACAATGTCACACTGACTCGCTTTTGCAGCAGTTTCAGCCCTGTTCTGGCCTGAACCATTCAGATCGCGGTCCGCTGCAATAATTAACTGATATCCAGGATACTTATTATGGGCAACGCTGCTCAGAGAAAGAAAGTTGACCGACGAAAATGCCACCATGACGGCTTCTCCTGTCAAATAATGAATGGTAAGCGCCGTGGCGTAACCTTCCGCAATCCAAATCCTTCTTACAGAACTCCCGCCCCCTTCTATCAGATGATAGGCCTCCTTAACCTGACCTCCTTTAAGAAAACACTTGCTACCATTGCCACTGATAAGCTGAATATTCACCAGCTCCCCGTCAGCGTTATAGAGTGGGACGATCAAATCACCGGGGCGGAACATCACACCACCGGCCTTATGAGCTGAAGTCAGCTCATGGCAAATATGCTCCGGGAAACCTTTATGTGTAAGATAAGTGTTTCCGGCAGATTCACGCGAGGCTTGCAGCAGTCGCGCGGCAAGTGCTGCCGCTGCATCTTTCCCGCTATCGGTATCGGCGGTTAACGTCCTGACCTCGGAATTAACTATAGACAGATCATGTGTCAGTCCATGTATCCTGTCAGCTGCTTCACTGATATCCACATTCAGTGCCCTGGTGACAAGCGCTAAACCATCCCCGGCTCCGCACTGATTGCAGAACCATGTTCCGCGTCCTTCCTGATCGTCGAAGCGAAAACGATCTTTACCGCCACAGACCGGGCAAGGCTGATGGCGATTTTTCAATATATTCACGCCCAGCGCTGGCAGAATCTGAGCCCAGTGACCGCGGGCAGCCTTCACGGCCTGACTGACTTTCATTCCTGACATGACGCAGTTCTCCCTCAGTGTAAAACCGGCTTTTTGATGTGACGGACGCATAACTCATCCATTACGGCTATTCCGAGCTGGGAGAGTGCGGGACAGGACATTAGAGGGCCGTATTCCATCAGGTCTGAAAGCAGGGCGCAGGCGATTTCCATGCCTTTTGTTTGCCCGTGCTGTCGCAGATAAAATCCTTCAAGCTCACGGGCAATAGCGGTTTCAATTTCATCCAGAGTGAGCTGCAGATGGCGGTTTTGCTGATAGCAGGCACTCAACCAGGCGCAGGCTACCGCGCGGCGATACAACGCTACCCGAAGTGAAAGGGAAAGAGTACGTGATTTCATTGCACCACCTCCATGTTCATGAGGTCATCCTGGCAACGCTGTACCACGCCATCAAGCTGCTCTGTCATCAGATAAATCAGGGAAACCAGTTGTTCACATTGAGCACTGGCAGGTTTTTCGTAGCAATCCTGAAGAACAGCCATTCCGGTGACAAACTCTCCCACGTTACGAAGATGCTTCAGGCGGAGAATATCGTCATAAGAGATTGCGGCGTGATTCATTAGATCACCTCCCGGACAGGCAGGCGAGCAGCAAGACAAAGCACATACTCATGGACCAGTGAAAGACGTGCATGATGCTCATTGCTGGCGATGATACGCAGCATACTGATACGTGGTTTACGTTCTGCACGACGAACGGCGGCAAAAACAAATATAAATTGAGGATGTGACGGGGCGAGGATCGTAGCCATAAGGGCAACCTCCAATAAGTAGCGGTAAATGCCACCACCGGAGTTCCTACGCTCATGGGTGGTGACCCGAACGGGGGTAGGAATACCGGCCTTATTGGAAACCGGCCAGCCCGAAGGCTGCCCCGCCCGGACCACCATTATCTGAAAGGGGCTAAGGTATAAGCACCGCAGCCCGAAAAATGGGTGTGCCTGAGCAACGACGTAAAAAAAGACGCACGGCGCGTCTGGTGTCGCCAATAAGTAACTCGGGTTCCTACGCCCGGCAGCCGATTTTGCGGCAGCGGGAAAACTATACCTGGAAAAGATATCAGGACGCAAGCCAGAAAAAAGGAGATGAGACTGCAAAGCAAGTTTCACGCATGGCCTCCTTGCTCGCGGGCAGCAATTCGCGCCGCCATCCATGCACTGACCTCCGACTGTACCCAGGCCACATTTTTTCCACCCAGGGATATCTGCTGCGGGAAGGCATCGCGGCTGATAAGGTCGTAGATGGTTGAACGGGATAGCCCGCAAAGGTGCATCACTTCAGGTAATCGTATGAAGCGCTCCTGCTGAGCCGGAACCGGGAGCACCGGAGCAGCTGGTGCCGGGGTGGAAACGGAAATACTATTCATCTGGCTACCTCTCTAATATGTTTACAACAGTCCGGGCAATTCCATGCGGATTCAGGTAGCTCCTTATTATGTTTATATAAGCGGCTCGCGCATGCTTTATTTATTTTGTGTGAAATGTTGATTTCTCAAAAAATAAAACAGCTAAAAACCGTATGAAACGAACAAAAACAAACAATTCCTTTATGGAATATAATAAGGAGCATCAATAATAAAAAAGTCTATTACACTAGGCAGGATCACAGCTCAAATCTGAACCAGCCCATATCATTCAGGGCGTTACATCATAAGCACTAAGACAACACCTGATTAATAAAAGAGCCAAAAACGGCCAAAAATAAACAGCTCACCATATGTATCAATAAATCCGATGATTAAAGAAATTAAATTACCATCTTACTTCCGCATGTATCCGGATGTGTTTAATGAACATCAGACAAATTCATTTTTATGAATATTTTCCTGAAATGCAACTGAGTGCAGGGAGGTTGAATGTTTAATTATTAAACAGACATAAGACATCTTTTATTCTTTACATAGAATATGTATTGAATACTGGTGAATATTGGTGAGGAGAAAAGATCCAGTAATAAACTGAAATAAATATCGCGACTTATATGAAAAAAAAATATATGTTTAATTTTATCTCTGTGAACAGTCATGAACAGTAGATGATCACTTTAATTAAAACACTACACCACTTAACCACATGTATTTACTATATTTTTATTGAAGTGAACAGTAGTGAATAGTATGTATTAAAGGAAGCGTATAGATCAGACATGACACCTTTCTCTGGCTAGCCAGAACAAGGTCATTGTTCAGTCACTGACACAATCCTCCTCGGTAGTGCGCTTGTATGGACCCCGGCACAATTGACACAACAACAAAACACTACCGGAGCAGCCATGACAACTGTTAACCAGATCTCTGATGCAAACATTACCCCCACCCTCCCGCCGAAAATTCGCGAAGCGGTGGAAAAAGTTAAGGCAGCAAAAGCTGTCTGGCAGGAAGAACGGCGAAAACAAACCGAAGCCGCTGCAATGACTGAAACTATCCGTAAACGTCAGGAAGATACAAAAACGGAGACGCAGGCGCTTAATGATGAATGGCGAAACCTGTTTCGTGAGAATCAGGGGAATATGACGCCACGAATGAAAAAACTGCGGGCAGAAATCGCCCTCGGACGCGAAACACTGGATGAGTTCGAAGATTTGCTGGCTGCTCAGGCTGCAGAAAATGAATTCCTGCCATGGAAAACTGCGGATGCTGCAAACCGCTACATCAGCGAACATAATCACCTGATTGAAACTCATGCAGTGTGGCTCTGGAATGAGTTTATGAAGGAACACGGCCAGAAACTTATTCAGATCTTTGGACTGCTGAAAATGACTCTGGGCCGAAGCGCATCTTCTGTTATCGGTGTAGTTCATACCGTAAACGACCCCGAAAGTGTGCTGAAGCAATTTATCAGCGAGCAACTCACCACTCCGGCACTGTTCTGTAACGTATCTTCAACGGATGATATTGCCCTGCCGGGAATCAGCATTTATGCGGACGATAAAGCCATACAGGATGCCAGACAATCACCCAGCCCTGCAGCACGTTCCCGGATGCTTAAACAGCGTGACATGGCTAAAGGGGGCGAGAAGGAATGAATACCGGAACCATTACTCAGGAAGCTCTCAACGATTACCGCGCGGCAATAAAAAGCTGGCTGACACTACGTAATGTGCAAAGTACCAGCCAGCTTCGTCTGGCTGCTTTGCTGGATACTGAAGAAAAACCCGCAGCATATGCCAGCCAACTTGAGGATCTTCGTGAGCGTCTTGCACTCCTCGAATGGCAGATTAACTGTGCCGCCCGGGATGGTCTTTATGCTCACCAGATTGTGCTGGAAAGCTGTGTTACAAGCACAACTGAAAACTTCATGAGCGAGCATGGTGATGCACTCACTGACGCTCTGGCTCCTTTTCTTTGTGCACCATACGGGCTTGAGGCGGCAATGAAAATATTACGAACCGCTGTAGCCCGACAAACGGAAGTCCGTACTCCGGTAATTTCAGCAGCATATAAGAGCATTATCGACGAAACCGGATTAACGGTGGATGCATCAATGCGCGCTGATGCTTCAGCCAGTTTCACCCCGGCACAACATAAAGTTTTCCTGGCCCGCCTTAACCGACTTAATGAAAAAGGAGTGTGCTGATATGGCCCTGAAGTGTCCTGAATGTGGCGCGGTCGCTCACGCCAGAACCAGCGCCTATGAAGCTCCGTCGGTTAAACGCTCATGGTATCAGTGCCAGAATCTGGAATGTTCCTGCACATTTACCGCACTGGAAAGCGTGGATACGATCATTATGAAGCCTCAGTGCAATGAACAGGAATCAGACAAAGCAAAAATACCGGAAAAACAACAGCAAACACTCAATCGCTATGGCTCCGCGTCAAAGCTGTCAAACCGTCAGCAAATTCCTGTCTGATTAGCAAAATACGACCACGAAGTCCCGGTCCAGTACCGGGATTTTTTACGCCTTTTCCCTGGCTGGCCTGAGAGCGTATGAGTGCATATCTATGGTGCATGAAAACGCATGAGTCTCATGCGCCATTTTTGACGCGAAAGCCCTTGTGTGGTGGCTTCTGAGACGGTTTACGGGGTGCATGAAAACCCAGTCTGTTAAGCGAAGCGGGCAGGCGGGCGGGGCTGCGCGCGTAAGAGGTACTTTAAGTATGCTAAGAAAGGATTTGTGAGTATCAAATTATTTTCTTTATCGAATTTTTAAAACAACTTTAACTAACCTAAAATAGCTCAAATCCATTATCGACCGATAATATAACGCCAACATCTATAAATAACATAGACAATAATAAAGTTACACGGAATTAATAATTGCGATATATTATTATTCAAAAGACAAGTGCAGCTAAAGCCGCACCTGTTCAAAATCACATATTTAAACTACGATTTGATGAAGTAAATTTTTCTCCAACTCGATATTTATCATTATCAACGGCATGGTATATTCCTTTAGTTGTAATAATAATCTGATGCCGAACCCCGCAAAACTCATCAGAAATTTCTTTTAAAGTTTTTTGGATACCCTGTGAGCGAGCATCTTCCATGCCACCATTTTCTATACCGTCCAGAATTAAAAGACGTGGAAATCTTACATTAGGATCAACCAAACTTAATTTTAGCAATGCTATATGCAGGGCATTATTAAGATAGTACATTGAGCTCTCAGAGAATGAGACTTTATTATTGACAACAATCCTATTTGAAGCCAGATCAAAGTCGATGCTAGTTATGTTACTAAATTCAGCTTTATCATGAGGATCATCAATATTTTCGACATCTTTAGTTAAAACTTCTTCCATATATTCACTGACTTTCTCTTTCAGTGCTGGCATTTTTAACTGAAGATCATGTTCTTTTTTACTAATGTTTTCTTGTAAAAATGTAACTCTGGCTTGTAAGCTATCGCGGAGAGTCTGAAGTGTTTTAATTTTTGAATAAACGGACTCCATACGACCTAAAGTATCTAGTCTTTCTTCAAGCTCTCCAATCTCTTTATATTTACTATAAAGTAAGCTATCATCATGGGAATTCAAAGATGAACTAACAACCGAAACTTTGTTAACTTCTTTCCGCATTCCACTTTTTAAGCATTTTATTTGCTTTGAGATCTCACCACTCTTTATTTTATTCCTTTCCAAAAGATTTTGTGACTCGTTGATTTGAATCATTATTTCATTTTTCATTCTAGCATAATTAATTTGCTTTGCCGAATCCGGGTCTTCTGTACCACATAGAGAGCATTTACTATCATCATGAGCAGTTGGCAACTTAGTAAAACATGATGGGCAGGTATCGAACTCTTTAAACTTGAATGAACTATTAAATTTAATTGAATCATTAATAGCAAGTAATTTATTTTGTAATTCTTCAATAAATTTGGTTGAATCAACAATATTATATTGTATTTGACTTAATTCAACCTCCAAGGCAATAAGCTTGTTCTTATCCTTCACTAATTGTTCTGCACTAATTGCCTTAACTTCATTACTAAATTTTATCCGTGTATCTAACTCTTTATACTTTTCAATTTCTTCAATTATAGAATCGATCTTTCCCTGTAATTGTTCAGATAAGCTATCTAAATTATCAGATTTAAAATCAAGATCTTGACCATCTATTAATAATAGTAAACCCTTTAACTCAGCTATTGTTTTTGTTAGCTCTTTTTCTTTTTTAATATACTCTAATTTATTATTATAAAGATCATCATCATACAAACCGAGCAAATAATTACTTACAAACTCTCGTTTTATTGCGGAATCAAACTTCTCGTCGTTAAATATACTTGTTGCAGAATCAGATTGGTTGTTATACACCAGCCTTAGGATTTGATGTAAAGTAAGATTATTAATCCCGTCAGATTTAGCCTCAGGTATGTTTAAGATTTCAAAGATACGTTGTGAAAAACTTTCCTTGTTAGTAGAAATTGCGTAGGGGTAGCTAAACCATCCAGTTTTCCCTGCTTTGATACTTTCTTCATATGTACCAAAAAAAATGCTCATACCTGCCATTGTGTCACTTATCTCACGACGAATGGTTATAGTAGACTCATTTGCGTAAATTTCAGCTATAACGTAATCACAACTCCCTGCTTCTTCTTTCCAATTATAGATCGTAGAACCAAGAACATACGCGAGTAACTGAATTGCCGAGGTTTTTCCGCTTCCGTTCGAGCCATATATGACATTCAGCCCATTATGAAACTTCAAGTGTATGACCTCTTTACCATCCTTGAATGCGTAAAGTTTTTTAATATTCAATGTGGGATTATATACGATCATATTTAAAACTCATTAATTTGCTAGCGGCCTTAAGTCCAGTTATTCCCGTTACAGGTAATGTCTCAAGATTGTTACTGATAAATGAGATCACATCTTCGTTTATGCTATCAAAAAGATTGGTTTTGGTAAATCCAATCGCATATAACTTATCTTTTTTTATTTCATATAATTCATTATTAATTTCTACTAAAACTGATGCTGTTACTAAAGAACAAATTGCAGATTTTTGCACCCCTTCCATTTGCTGAAACAAGGATTGAGGATCAAAAGCATTATAAGGGTTAGAAAACCTTTTGAACTTATTTCTTTCCTTCACTAATTCTTTCCCTAGTGATAACTTGGATATGTACTCAGGAAATGCTATTAAGAAGTCAAATATTCTTATACCCTCAAGACTTATTAACGGCTCAGAGCTATTTAGCAGCCATGAAGACATTCTTAGAATAGTATGATTGATATCAAATGCCTTGTTATATAATAACATTATTCCCACTCCAAATGACAGTTTCCTGTAAGGAAGAAAACCATACCACGCAATTGTCTATTATATATCTCCAAGGCATTTATACCTAACTTTCTACTCAGTTCACACTCTATATATAAATATATTAATTCAAGGATCTGTGCCTCTTGTTGTTTATTTACTATATGAGGTTTTATTCTGTATTGAAAAATTGAATGAACGTCTGACAATAAAAAAGCGATTATTTTCTGTGCTGAGCGATAATGCTGATATTGTATAATTAATTTCGAAACCAACTCTTTTAACTCGCGAGCTTCGTCAAGAAAGGAAGAGTACCCAGCAGCATTAAGTTTAACTTCCAAATCACGCACTTTACTTTTTTTGGTATTATAATGATTCAGTTCATCAATCATTTCTGTGCAAATTTGCCTATTTTTAAACTCTTCCTGATACTCCTCTTGCAATAGCATTAGCTGAGTGGGTTCTGTATTATAGACAATTTTATCCCTTCCAACATAATCACCATTTACAAAAACATTTTTCAGCCTATTAAAAATACCCATACAATGGCCTTATTAATTTTTCTTATCTCGACCAGTATAATCGCCATTAATTGAAACATTTTTGAGTTTATTTTTTACTCCTCCTTTGAAGAAAAATCTTGCGCTTATTTTCCATACAGGCACGGCAACGATAGCAGCAAACAAACACACCCCCAAAACAATGGTGACCACGTTAACTTCCATTAAACACCTCTTAATATAATTATCTTGAAAAATTATTAGCTTGTTATCTATTTATATACTTGCACTATGCCCTATGATGCATAAACCTCGTTATATTTCAATAAAAACAAAGTGATATCTATCACAACTAATAGATTTTATGTTTTCTACTGAGATTTCTTTGCAAATTCGTATGGCGTTATTGGCCCTTTATAACACTCTTGCAAATAATCAGCCCACCACTGAATCATAAGCCGACGTTCTTCCAAATGCTCAGAAGTATGAATATACGCCGCACGAACATTGTTACGTTCTGAGTGGCTTAACTGGCGCTCAATCGCATCATCACTCCATAACCCTGACTCACCCAAAGCACCACGCGCCATCGTCCTAAAACCATGCCCACAGACCTCAGTTTTCGTATCATAACCCATGGCACGCAATGCATTGTTTACGGTGTTTTCACTCATAACCTTAGTTGCGTCGTGATCCCCCGGAAAAAGCAGCTCTTTATCACCACTAATCTGCTTTAACTGATTTAATAAAATCATCGCCTGCCGACTAAGCGGAACGATATGTTCCTCTTTCATCTTCATGCCTCGGTACGAATAACGCACGCCTTTAATTTCTTCTCGTTTTGCAGGTATACGCCAAAGAGATTTATCGAAGTCGAATTCATCCCAACGCGCGAAACGTAACTCACTGGAACGCACAAAAGTTAGCAAGGAAAGCTCGACCGCGATCCGTGTCATTACACGGCCACGATATGCAGCTAGATGTGCAAGAAACTCAGGGAACCGGCTGGAAGGTAAAGCCGGGTAATGTCGCGCTTTGGTTGTCGATAGCGCACCGGCCATATCGCTGGCTGGATTTGAGTCGATGTAATCATTCTGTACGGCATAACGCATAATGGCCGTGACGCGCTGTTGCAGGCGCTGAGCGACATCGTGTTTGCCGCTGGCATCAACTTTTTTAATCGGGGCTAACAGGTGGCTGGTTTTAAGCTGCCGAATGTCGGACGAACCGATATGGGGGAAAATATAAAGCTCAAGATAGCGTAGAACGCGTGATCGATGGTCTTCACTCCAGCGCTTGTTACTGGCGTGCCATTCACGAGCGATAGTTTCGAAAGTGTATGCCCCCGAGTTCTCGGCCTGAGCTTCTTTCTGTTCGGCTTTTGGGTCGATGCCCTGCACTAACAGCTTTTTAGCTTCATCACGCTTTGCCCTTGCCTGAGCAAGCGTCACGGTAGGCCAAACACCAAAAGCGAGGCGATCCTCTTTTTTGTCAGAGGGGCGTCTGTATTTCATGCGCCAGTATTTAGAACCCTTTGCAGAAACCTCAAGATATAAACCGCCGCCATCGGCCATTTTGTAGGTTTTGTCTTTTGGCTTTGCGGTCTCGACCTGTCTGGCGTTGAGCTTCATTTGGGGGCACATTTCTAATCGAAGTTAAGATGCCCCCAATTATGCCCCCAATGGCATCTGGATTTCAACGGACAACCTCGGACGACTCAGGACGTAAAAATCACTTCAACCATTGATTTTTAAGGGATAATTGGACTTTCTCGGATGGTATTGGAAGTACTAATGGTGCCGAAGGCCGGACTCGAACCGGCACGTATTTCTACGGTTGATTTTGAATCAACTGCGTCTACCGATTTCGCCACTTCGGCACTGAAGAGGTATGCGGAAAACGTTGTGGATTATACCTGTCGCACGCCACCATGCAAGCGCCAGCTTGCACCCACCTCGCTAAGTGCTGAAATTTTCAGCATTACACTCAGCGATATGTAACCTTTGTCACACTCCAGGCACCCCGCCCTGCCATGCTCTACACTTCCCAAACAACACCAGAGAAGGCCCCAAAAATGTCGATGATAAAAAGCTATGCCGCAAAAGAAGCGGGCGGCGAACTGGAAGTTTATGAGTACGATCCCGGTGAGCTGAAGCCACAAGATGTTGAAGTGCAGGTGGATTACTGCGGGATTTGTCATTCCGATCTGTCGATGATCGATAACGAATGGGGATTTTCACAATATCCGCTGGTTGCCGGGCATGAGGTGATTGGGCGCGTGGTGGCACTCGGGAGCGCCGCGCAGGATAAAGGTTTGCAGGTCGGTCAGCGTGTCGGGATTGGCTGGACGGCGCGTAGCTGTGGTCACTGCGACGCCTGTATTAGCGGTAATCAGATCAACTGCGAGCAAGGTGCGGTGCCGACGATTATGAATCGCGGTGGCTTTGCCGAGAAGTTGCGTGCGGACTGGCAATGGGTGATTCCACTGCCAGAAAATATTGATATCGAGTCCGCCGGGCCGCTGTTGTGCGGCGGTATCACGGTCTTTAAACCACTGTTGATGCACCATATCACTGCTACCAGCCGCGTTGGGGTAATTGGTATTGGCGGGCTGGGGCATATCGCTATAAAACTTCTGCACGCAATGGGATGCGAGGTGACGGCCTTTAGTTCTAATCCGGCGAAAGAGCAGGAAGTACTGGCGATGGGTGCCGATAAAGTGGTGAATAGCCGCGATCCGCAGGCACTGAAAGCCCTGTCGGGGCAGTTTGATCTCATTATCAATACTGTGAACGTCAGCCTCGACTGGCAGCCTTATTTTGAGGCGCTGACCTATGGCGGTAATTTCCATACGGTCGGTGCGGTTCTCACGCCGCTGTCTGTTCCGGCCTTTACGTTAATTGCGGGCGACCGCAGCATCTCTGGTTCTGCTACCGGCACGCCTTATGAGCTGCGAAAGCTGATGCGCTTTGCCGCCCGCAGCAAGGTTGCGCCGACAACCGAACTGTTCCCGATGTCGAAAATTAACGACGCCATTCAGCATGTACGCGATGGTAAAGCTCGCTACCGAGTAGTCCTGAAAGCCGACTTCTGATCCCTTTGCCGGGTGCTGTCGCCCGGCACTTAAATCTCTTTGGAAGGCGTCTCGCAATCTGCTGAATTTAGCGGTGAAGAGTGCACAGCCGTTGCCTATACTCCAGGCAGGAACTGGAGGAAATCTCATGAGCGAACCCCTGTTAATTGCCCGCACGCCGGACACAGAACTGTTTTTACTGCCGGGAATGGCTAACCGTCACGGGCTGATTACTGGCGCAACGGGGACGGGTAAAACCGTTACGCTGCAAAAACTGGCAGAGTCATTGTCGGAAATCGGCGTGCCGGTGTTTATGGCTGATGTGAAAGGCGATCTGACCGGTATCGCGCAGGCAGGAACGGCGTCGGAAAAACTGCTCACAAGGCTTAAAAATATCGGCGTCAATGACTGGCAACCGCATGCCAATCCTGTGGTGGTGTGGGATATCTTTGGCGAGAAAGGCCATCCGGTGCGGGCGACGGTTTCGGATCTGGGGCCGCTGTTGCTGGCGCGGCTGTTGAATCTCAACGATGTGCAATCTGGCGTGCTAAATATCATCTTCCGCATTGCTGACGATCAGGGGCTGTTACTGCTCGACTTTAAAGATTTGCGGGCGATTACCCAGTACATCGGCGATAACGCCAAATCATTCCAGAATCAGTACGGTAATATTAGTAGCGCATCGGTTGGTGCCATCCAGCGCGGATTACTGACGCTGGAACAGCAAGGGGCAACGCATTTCTTTGGTGAGCCGATGCTGGATATCAAAGACTGGATGCGTACTGATGCCAACGGTAAAGGCGTTATCAATATCCTCAGCGCCGAGAAACTTTATCAGATGCCGAAACTGTACGCCGCCAGCCTGCTGTGGATGCTTTCAGAGTTGTATGAACAATTGCCGGAAGCGGGCGATCTGGAGAAACCAAAACTGGTGTTTTTCTTCGACGAGGCACATCTGCTGTTTAACGATGCACCGCAGGTACTGCTGGATAAGATTGAGCAAGTGATAAGGCTTATTCGCTCAAAAGGCGTGGGCGTCTGGTTCGTTTCGCAAAACCCGTCTGATATTCCGGATAATGTGCTCGGGCAGCTCGGTAATCGCGTTCAACACGCTTTGCGGGCTTTTACGCCCAAAGATCAGAAAGCGGTAAAAGCTGCGGCGCAAACCATGCGGGCCAATCCGGCATTTGATACCGAAAAGGCAATCCAGGAACTGGGGACCGGCGAGGCGTTAATCTCGTTTCTCGATGCAAAAGGAAGTCCTTCTGTGGTGGAACGGGCGATGGTGATTGCGCCTTGTTCGCGGATGGGACCGGTGACGGAAGATGAGCGTAATGGCTTGATTAATCACTCTCCGGTGTATGGCAAGTACGAGGATGACGTGGACCGGGAATCCGCCTATGAGATGTTGCAAAAAGGCGTACAGGCAAGCACCGAGCAGCAAAATAATCCTGCCGTGAAAGGGAAAGAGGTGGCGGTGGATGACGGCATTCTTGGTGGATTGAAGGATATTTTGTTCGGCACTACCGGACCACGCGGCGGGAAGAAAGATGGTGTTGTGCAAACAATGGCGAAAAGCGCCGCCCGCCAGGTGACGAATCAGATTGTGCGTGGAATGTTGGGGAGTTTGCTGGGAGGGAGAAGAAGGTAAGTCAGGTGCGATTTGTCTTTGCCTGATGCGACGCTGGCGCGTCTTATCATGCCTACACCACTGCAATATATTGGATTTTCATGATTTTTCAGGCATGAACGAAGCACACTTTGCTAACAATAATAAAGGGAGCTTTCGCTCCCTTTATTCGTTCATCAGGTTACGATTTTCTCATTAACAGCCACAGGCTGATTAAGAAGAAGCTGGCGCTTGGCAACAGTGCGCCGATGATCGGCGGGATGCCATAAACCAACGTCAGCGGGCCGAAGATCTGGTCCAGTACGTAGAAGACAAAACCGAAGCTGATACCGGTGACCACACGCACGCCCATCGGTACGCTACGCAGTGGGCCAAAGATGAACGACAGCGCCATCAGCATCATCACCGCCACGGATAGCGGCTGGAAGATTTTGCTCCACATATTGAGCTGATAACGTCCGGCATCCTGACCGCTCGACTTCAGATACTTCACGTAGTTGTGCAAACCGCTGATTGAGAGTGCATCCGGGTCCAGCGCCACCACGCCCAGTTTGTCTGGCGTGAGGTTGGTTTTCCAGGTGCCGCTCACCGTCTGCGAACCGGTGATCTGTTTCGGATTGGTCAGATCAGATTCATCAACCTGCGACAGACGCCAGACTTTATGTTCCGGGTCAAACTTCGCGGTAGCGGCATAGCGTACGGATTGCAGACGACGATTCTCGTTAAAGGCATAGATACTGATGCCACCTAACTCTTCGTCACCTTTAACCCGCTCAATGTAGACGAAGTTGTTGCCATCTTTCGCCCATAAGCCTTGCTGGGTAGAGAGCAACGAGCCGCCGTACATCGCCTGCGCACGGTAGTTACGCGCCATCTGCTCGCCCTGCGGCGCGACCCATTCGCCAATCGCCATCGTCAGCAAGACCAGTGGAATGGCGGTTTTCATCACCGACAGCGCCACCTGCATACGGGTAAAACCAGAAGCCTGCATCACCACCAGTTCGCTGCGCTGCGCCAGCATCCCAAGACCAAGCAACGCCCCAAGCAGAGCCGCCATCGGGAAGAAGATTTGCACATCTTTCGGCACGCTCAGCAAGGTATACATTCCTGCGCCTAACGCGTCGTAACTCCCCTGCCCGGCTTTTTTCAGCTGATCGACAAACTTGATAATGCCCGACAGCGACACCAGCATGAACAGCGTCATCATGATGGTGGTGAAAATAGTTTTACCGATATAGCGGTCAAGTACGCCAAAAGGTTGCATCACACCGCTCCTTTACGCGAAAAACTGGCGCGCAGGCGGCGGACCGGCACGGTGTCCCAAAGGTTGAGAACAATCGCCAAAGCCAGATAAATCAGGTTAACGGTCCACATCCACAGCGTCGGGTCCAGCTTACCTTTACCGCCGTTCGATTTCAGGGAGGTCTGGATCAGGAAGAAAAGTAGATACAGCAGCATGGCTGGCAGCATCGACAGTACGCGTCCCTGACGCGGGTTAACCACGCTCAGCGGTACGACCATAAGTGCCATCATAAACACGGTGAATACCAACGTGATACGCCAGTTCAGTTCTGCGCGAGCACGATCGGTATCAGTGTTCCACAATGTACGCATGTCCATCTGGTCGGTATCGTTCGGGTCGAGCGCCACCGCCTGGTGACCAATGATCGCCTGATAATCCTGGAAGTCCGTAATGCGGAAATCACGTAACAGTGCAGTGCCTTCGAAGCGCGTTCCCTGGTTGAGAGTGACGACCTGGGAGCCGTCGCGCAGCTGGGTTAAATGTCCGGAATCGGCCACCACCACAGAAGGACGAGCATTACCTTTTGGTCGAATTTGCGCGAGGAACACATCTTTGAAATCGCTGCCGTCAACGCTTTCGATGAACAGCACCGAGCTGCCATTAGTCGCTTGCTGGAATTGCCCTTGCGCCAGCGCCGCCATGCCAGGGTTCGCTTTCGCTTCTGCTAACACTTCATCCTGATGACGCGATGACCACGGTCCCGCCCACATCACGTTAACCGCCGCGACGATTGCCGTGAATACCGCAAGGATCATTGCCGCTTTCACCAGAACCGCTTTGCTCAGGCCGCAGGCATGCATTACCGTAATTTCACTTTCGGTATACAGTTTGCCCAGCGTCATCAGCAGCCCGAGGAACAGGCTTAATGGCAGGATAAGCTGCGCCATTTCCGGCACGCCCAACCCGAGAAGGGAGAGCACCAGATTCGCCGGAATATCGCCGTCAACCGCTGCGCCGAGGATCCTCACTAACTTTTGACAGAAGAAGATCAAAAGCAAGATGAAGAGTATCGCCAGCTGGCTTTTGAGCGTCTCCCGCACCAGATATCTTATGATTATCACTTTAAATACGCCCGTAAAAACTCGTCTTTTGCAGGATTTTAGCTTGTTTCATGGCTTAAACGTCATTTATTCTCTTGAGTCGTCGAAATCGTCGCTAAGATAATTATACTCAACGGATTCACCTCTCAGATTTTGTTCTGACGTGCCAATGCCGTAATAACGTTAAGATTAACACGAAGTCATCGCAACAGCGGACATGAGTTACGAAAGCTTGCAATTCTATCTGTAGCCACCGCCGTTGTCTTTAAGATTCAGGAGCGTAGTGCATGGAGTTTAGTGTAAAAAGCGGTAGCCCGGAGAAACAGCGGAGTGCCTGCATCGTCGTGGGCGTCTTCGAACCACGTCGCCTTTCTCCGATTGCAGAACAGCTCGATAAAATCAGCGATGGGTACATCAGCGCCCTGCTACGTCGGGGCGAACTGGAAGGAAAACCGGGGCAGACATTGTTGCTGCACCATGTTCCGAATGTACTTTCCGAGCGAATTCTCCTTATTGGTTGCGGCAAAGAACGTGAGCTGGATGAGCGTCAGTACAAGCAGGTTATTCAGAAAACCATTAATACGCTGAATGATACTGGCTCAATGGAAGCGGTCTGCTTTCTGACTGAACTGCACGTTAAAGGCCGTAACAACTACTGGAAAGTGCGTCAGGCTGTCGAGACGGCAAAAGAGACGCTCTACAGTTTCGATCAGCTGAAAACGAACAAGAGCGAACCGCGTCGTCCGCTGCGTAAGATGGTGTTCAACGTGCCGACCCGCCGTGAACTGACCAGCGGTGAGCGCGCGATCCAGCACGGTCTGGCGATTGCCGCCGGGATTAAAGCAGCAAAAGATCTCGGCAATATGCCGCCGAATATCTGTAACGCCGCTTACCTCGCTTCACAAGCGCGCCAGCTGGCTGACAGCTACAGCAAGAATGTCATTACCCGCGTTATCGGCGAACAGCAGATGAAAGAGCTGGGGATGCACTCTTATCTGGCGGTCGGTCAGGGTTCGCAAAACGAATCGCTGATGTCGGTGATTGAGTACAAAGGCAACGCGTCGGAAGATGCACGCCCAATCGTGCTGGTGGGTAAAGGTTTAACCTTCGACTCCGGCGGTATCTCGATCAAGCCTTCAGAAGGCATGGATGAGATGAAGTACGATATGTGCGGCGCGGCGGCGGTTTACGGCGTGATGCGTATGGTCGCGGAGCTACAACTGCCGATTAATGTTATCGGCGTGCTGGCAGGTTGTGAAAACATGCCAGGCGGTCGCGCCTATCGTCCGGGCGATGTGTTAACCACCATGTCTGGTCAAACCGTTGAAGTGCTCAACACCGACGCTGAAGGCCGCCTGGTACTGTGCGACGTGTTAACTTACGTTGAGCGTTTTGAGCCGGAAGCGGTGATTGACGTGGCGACGCTGACCGGTGCCTGCGTGATCGCGCTGGGTCATCACATTACTGGTCTGATGGCAAACCACAATCCGCTGGCCCATGAACTGATTGCCGCGTCTGAACAATCCGGTGACCGCGCATGGCGCTTACCGCTGGGTGACGAGTATCAGGAACAACTGGAGTCCAATTTTGCCGATATGGCGAACATTGGCGGTCGTCCTGGTGGGGCGATTACCGCAGGTTGCTTCCTGTCGCGCTTTACCCGTAAGTACAACTGGGCGCACCTGGATATCGCCGGAACCGCCTGGCGTTCTGGTAAAGCAAAAGGCGCAACCGGTCGTCCGGTAGCGTTGCTGGCACAGTTCCTGTTGAACCGCGCTGGGTTTAACGGCGAAGAGTAATTGCGTCAGGCAAGGCTGTTATTGCCGGATGCGGCGTGAACGCCTTATCCGACCTACACAGCACTGAACTCGTAGGCCTGATAAGACGCGCAAGCGTCGCATCAGGCAATGCTGTTATTGTCGGATGCGGCATGAACGCCTTATCCGACCTACACAGCACCGAACTCGTAGGCCTGATAAGACGCGGCAGCGTCGCATCAGGCAATGCTGTTATTGTCGGATGCGGCGTGAGCGCCTTATCCGACCTACACACAGCACTGAACTCGTAGGCCTGATAAGACACAACAGCGTCGCATCAGGCGCTGCGGTGTATACCTGATGCGTATTTAAATCCACCACAAGAAGCCCCATATATGAAAAACGCGACGTTCTACCTTCTGGACAATGACACCACCGTCGATGGCTTAAGCGCCGTTGAGCAACTGGTGTGTGAAATTGCCGCAGAACGTTGGCGCAGCGGTAAGCGCGTGCTCATCGCCTGTGAAGATGAAAAGCAGGCTTATCGGCTGGATGAAGCCCTGTGGGCGCGTCCGGCAGAAAGCTTTGTTCCGCATAATTTAGCGGGAGAAGGACCGCGCGGCGGTGCGCCGGTGGAGATCGCCTGGCCGCAAAAACGCAGCAGCAGCCCGCGCGATATATTGATTAGTCTGCGAACAAGCTTTGCAGATTTTGCCACCGCTTTCACAGAAGTGGTAGACTTCGTTCCTTATGAAGATTCTCTGAAACAACTGGCGCGCGAACGCTATAAAGCCTACCGCGTGGCTGGTTTCAACCTGAATACGGCAACCTGGAAATAATGGAAAAGACATACAACCCACAAGATATCGAACAGCCGCTTTACGAGCACTGGGAAAAGCAGGGCTACTTTAAGCCTAATGGCGATGAAAGCCAGGAAAGTTTCTGCATCATGATCCCGCCGCCGAACGTCACCGGCAGTTTGCATATGGGTCACGCCTTCCAGCAAACCATCATGGATACCATGATCCGCTATCAGCGCATGCAGGGCAAAAACACCCTGTGGCAGGTCGGTACTGACCACGCCGGGATCGCTACCCAGATGGTCGTTGAGCGCAAGATTGCCGCAGAAGAAGGTAAAACCCGTCACGACTACGGCCGCGAAGCTTTCATCGACAAAATTTGGGAATGGAAAGCGGAATCCGGCGGCACGATTACCCGTCAGATGCGCCGTCTCGGCAACTCCGTCGACTGGGAGCGTGAACGCTTCACCATGGACGAAGGCCTGTCCAATGCGGTGAAAGAAGTTTTCGTTCGTCTGTATAAAGAAGACCTGATTTACCGTGGCAAACGCCTGGTAAACTGGGATCCGAAACTGCGCACCGCTATCTCTGACCTGGAAGTCGAAAACCGCGAATCGAAAGGTTCGATGTGGCACATCCGCTATCCGCTGGCTGACGGTGCGAAAACCGCAGACGGTAAAGATTATCTGGTGGTCGCGACTACCCGTCCAGAAACCCTGCTGGGCGATACTGGCGTAGCCGTTAACCCGGAAGATCCGCGTTACAAAGATCTGATTGGCAAATATGTCATTCTGCCGCTGGTTAACCGTCGTATTCCGATCGTTGGCGACGAACACGCCGACATGGAAAAAGGCACCGGCTGCGTGAAAATCACTCCGGCGCACGACTTTAACGACTATGAAGTGGGTAAACGTCACGCCCTGCCGATGATCAACATCCTGACCTTTGACGGCGATATCCGTGAAAGCGCCCAGGTGTTCGATACCAAAGGTAACGAATCTGACGTTTATTCCAGCGAAATCCCTGCAGAGTTCCAGAAACTGGAGCGTTTTGCTGCACGTAAAGCAGTCGTTGCCGCAGTTGACGCGCTTGGCCTGCTGGAAGAAATTAAACCGCACGACCTGACCGTTCCTTACGGCGACCGTGGCGGCGTAGTTATCGAACCAATGCTGACCGACCAGTGGTACGTGCGTGCCGATGTACTGGCGAAACCGGCGGTTGAAGCGGTTGAGAACGGCGACATTCAGTTCGTACCGAAGCAGTACGAAAACATGTACTTCTCCTGGATGCGCGATATTCAGGACTGGTGTATCTCTCGTCAGCTGTGGTGGGGTCACCGTATCCCTGCATGGTACGACGAAGCAGGTAACGTTTATGTTGGCCGCAACGAAGAAGAAGTGCGCAAGGAAAATAACCTCGGTGCCGACGTTGCCCTGCGTCAGGACGAAGACGTTCTCGACACCTGGTTCTCTTCTGCACTGTGGACCTTCTCTACCCTTGGCTGGCCGGAAAACACCGACGCCCTGCGTCAGTTCCACCCAACCAGCGTGATGGTATCCGGCTTCGACATCATCTTCTTCTGGATTGCCCGCATGATCATGATGACCATGCACTTCATCAAAGATGAAAATGGCAAACCGCAGGTGCCGTTCCACACTGTTTACATGACCGGTCTGATTCGTGACGACGAAGGCCAGAAGATGTCCAAATCCAAGGGTAACGTTATCGACCCGCTGGATATGGTTGACGGTATTTCGCTGCCAGAACTGCTGGAAAAACGTACCGGCAATATGATGCAGCCGCAGCTGGCGGACAAAATCCGTAAGCGCACCGAGAAACAGTTCCCGAACGGCATTGAGCCGCACGGCACCGATGCCCTGCGCTTCACCCTGGCGGCGCTGGCGTCTACCGGTCGTGACATCAACTGGGATATGAAGCGCCTGGAAGGTTACCGTAACTTCTGTAACAAGCTGTGGAACGCCAGCCGCTTTGTGCTGATGAACACAGAAGGTCAGGATTGCGGCTTCAACGGCGGTGAAATGACGCTGTCGCTGGCGGACCGCTGGATTCTGGCAGAGTTCAACCAGACCATCAAAGCGTACCGCGAAGCGCTGGACAGCTTCCGCTTCGATATCGCCGCAGGCATTCTGTATGAGTTCACCTGGAACCAGTTCTGTGACTGGTATCTGGAGCTGACTAAGCCGGTAATGAACGGTGGCACCGAAGCCGAACTGCGCGGTACTCGCCATACGCTGGTGACCGTGCTGGAAGGTCTGCTGCGCCTCGCGCATCCGATCATTCCGTTCATCACCGAAACCATCTGGCAGCGTGTGAAAGTACTTTGCGGTATCACTGCCGACACCATCATGCTGCAGCCGTTCCCGCAGTACGATGCATCTCAGGTTGATGAAGCCGCACTGGCCGACACAGAGTGGTTGAAGCAGGCGATCGTTGCGGTACGTAACATCCGTGCAGAAATGAACATCGCGCCGGGCAAACTGCTGGAGCTGCTCCTGCGTGGTTGCAGCGCGGATGCAGAACGTCGCGTAAATGAAAACCGTGGCTTCCTGCAAACCCTGGCGCGTCTGGAAAGCATCACCGTGCTGCCTGCCGATGACAAAGGTCCGGTTTCCGTTACGAAGATCATCGACGGCGCAGAGCTGCTGATCCCGATGGCTGGCCTCATCAACAAAGAAGATGAGCTGGCGCGTCTGGCGAAAGAAGTGGCGAAGATCGACGGCGAAATCAGCCGTATCGAGAACAAACTGGCGAACGAAGGCTTTGTAGCGCGCGCACCGGAAGCGGTCATCGCGAAAGAGCGTGAGAAGCTGGAAGGCTATGCAGAAGCGAAAGCGAAGCTGATTGAACAGCAGGCTGTTATCGCCGCGCTGTAATCAAATCACAGCGATGAAAACGAAGGCCGGAGCATACTCCGGCCTTTTTTATCTCTTACAGAAATGGTAAAGAAGGCATAATTCCCCGTGAAATCCTGGCTAAGAAGCCTTTATCTGGTTGTTCTTCTTTATTGATTAAAGGAAGGTCATCCAAATCGCCCAGCAAATACGTATTTTTTGCCTGCCAGTCAATCATCCATATTTTCAGCAGTGGATAAGCCAGACCGCCCGTAATCCCGGATATCACCACCAACGCACACATGCGATAAAGCATACCGTGGTACGTTAAAGTTGAGCGAAAACGAATACGCCCATCATTCAGTGACAGGTTGCTCATAAAATGATTTCGCAACGACACCGTTAAATAACTGGTGCTAACAGCAATCCCAAAATAATAGATTAACTGCGCGATTATCATTTTACGTTGCATTTCCATAAATTGCTGTAAATTCTCAATATCATCACTTGCATACACAGAACTATCATACGCATTTAATATTTGATCGAAGATAATATAACCAGCAACAGCGAGAAAAGGTAATAAAGCTAAAAATGCGAGAATGGCATATTTTATACAATACGTAGTATCTAATTTCACCTTGAAACGATGTATACCGAAACTGGTATTGCTCCAGAGAAAACTCATTACCAGACTATATAAAGTACCATTAAAAATACCAATGGAAACAATACCAACTATTGCCATCAGAACCACAGATATAATAACACTACTTGAACTATTGGCATGTAGCATCTTTGTCGAGATAAAGAAAACAGTCCCCATCCCAATGGCCATTAAAATCGGCAAGAAAAAGGTTACCCACCAGAACCCTTTCAAAGAGCAATTAAAACTAAATCTTACGCCGTTGAGACTGGTCATCAAGGCCTGATAACGCAGTCCTTTTGCTGCCATAAATATAAGCAAAACCAACAGTGACAAAGTCAAAACACAGCCAACAAGCGGCATATCTGCTGACACTGTCATTAAGATTGCGAAATAGAAAAAAACAAAAACAAGACAACTAACAAAAACATTCCCACCGGTAATTCCATAAGAAAATCGTTGTCCGTTAACTTCCATATTAGCATAGAGATAACGCTTACATTTCATTAATGCCCATGGTAAATAGATACCTAGCGTTATAATCGTTAACAACACATTCACCACACAAATAAGAAAATATCTCTCACCTGTGCCATGAAAAACAAACGAATGGGACGAAACATCCATTTCATTAATAACTTGAGCCATAAAAATTCCCTGAATTAAAAAATCCATTGATATAATTTATAGATACAGACAGTAAAATGTTCTGCCACGTTACAATACTCTTATCAGTAATAGGCTGGCAAAAACTTTATTACTTTATAAGTCGCTTGCGCACGTAAGAAGAGAGTGGTATTAAACAAATGTATAATTACTTTATTTTTATTGGGTTAAACTATGAATAACATTGCGCCGCAATCACCTGTAATGCGTCGCCTGACGCAGCAGGATAATCCCGCTATCGCCCGCGTCATTCGTCAGGTATCCGCCGAATACGGTCTTACCGCTGATAAAGGCTACACCGTCGCCGATCCGAACCTTGACGAGTTGTATCAAGTGTATAGTCAGCCTGGCCATGCATATTGGGTGGTTGAGTTCGATGGTGAAGTGGTCGGCGGCGGTGGGATTGCGCCATTAGCAGGTAGTGAATCGGACATTTGCGAACTGCAAAAGATGTATTTTCTTCCGGCTATTCGCGGTAAAGGGCTGGCGAAAAAACTGGCCTTAATGGCGATGGAGCAGGCACGAGAGATGGGCTTCAAACGCTGCTATCTGGAAACGACCGCTTTTTTAAAGGAAGCCATTGCGCTTTATGAGCATTTGGGCTTTGAGCATATCGACTATGCGCTTGGCTGCACGGGCCATGTCGATTGTGAAGTGCGGATGCTACGCGAACTCTAAAAAAATGCCCGCTAGTGTGTGCTATCGGGCATTTTAATCAATTAATTAGTGGCGAACCCCGTCATCGTCTTCATCGACAAAATCTTCATCGTCGCCGTCTTCGCCGTTAGGATCTTCAAAGTAAGTGCCCCAACCGTCGTACTCAACGTCAAATTTCTCCGCCAGCGTCATCAGTTGTTCAACCTGGGCATCGATCAGATCGGCATTCAACGCGCACTCGCTGAGGATGTCGCAGCAAATCACGATATCACCATCTTCAACTTCCAGCTCTTCTGGATCGGTCACTTCATAACCAAGTTTAAACGCTTCAACTGCTGCTTTTTCCAGGGTTTCCAGATCGTCTGCGGAAAGATGGTGTTCGATGGTGTACAGCGCGTCCGGATCGCTGCCATCTTCCAGTAATTCTTCAATAATCAAACGTGTTTCTTCACGCTGTTCTTCCAGTTGTTCCGGGTTTGCCATGGCTCATTCCTCTTAATGTCCTGCCGATACTCTTATTGTCACACACCACTGACATTGCCTCCACCTTTGTGACAAAGATTTATGCTTTAGACTTGCAAATGAATAACCATCCATATAAATTGAATTTTAATTCATTGAGGCGTTAGCCACAGGAGGGATCTATGTCTGGGTTTTATCATAAGCATTTCCTGAAATTACTCGATTTCACGCCAGCTGAACTCAACAGCCTGCTGCAGTTAGCCGCGAAGCTGAAAGCCGATAAGAAAAGTGGTAAAGAAGAAGCCAAACTCACTGGTAAAAACATCGCGCTCATCTTCGAAAAAGACTCGACTCGTACCCGATGCTCTTTCGAAGTTGCCGCATATGACCAGGGTGCTCGCGTTACTTATCTCGGCCCAAGCGGCAGCCAGATTGGTCATAAAGAGTCGATTAAAGACACTGCCCGCGTGCTTGGTCGCATGTATGACGGTATTCAGTATCGCGGCTATGGTCAGGAGATTGTCGAAACACTGGCGGAATACGCTGGCGTGCCAGTATGGAACGGCCTGACCAATGAGTTCCACCCCACCCAGCTGCTGGCGGATCTTCTCACCATGCAAGAGCATTTGCCCGGTAAAACATTCAACGAAATGACGCTGGTCTATGCAGGTGACGCACGTAACAACATGGGAAACTCGATGCTTGAAGCTGCGGCGCTTACCGGTCTGGATTTGCGTCTGGTCGCGCCAAAGGCATGCTGGCCGGAAGCTGCGCTGGTTACGGAATGCCGCGCCCTGGCACAGCAAAATGGCGGGGATATTACGCTGACGGAAGATGTAGCCAAAGGAGTTGAAGGTGCTGACTTTATCTATACCGATGTATGGGTGTCGATGGGTGAAGCAAAAGAGAAATGGGCGGAACGCATTGCATTGCTGCGTGATTATCAAGTGAACAGCAAGATGATGCAGTTGACCGGTAACCCGGAGGTCAAATTCCTCCACTGCCTGCCCGCGTTTCATGACGACCAAACGACGCTTGGCAAGAAAATGGCGGAAGAGTTTGGCCTACATGGCGGAATGGAAGTGACTGATGAGGTCTTCGAATCTGCCGCCAGCATTGTATTTGATCAGGCGGAAAACCGCATGCATACCATCAAAGCGGTGATGGTCGCGACGCTCAGTAAATTAAATAATTAATATCTCTATCAAGATGCCGGGAAATACAAAAACATCCCGGCATCACATTATTTTATGCAGTGATAGTTTTTTCTTCCAGCCAAATTTTTCTATTGCTATACGTAAATTTTCCGGAGGATTTAATTTTCCCAACTGTTCATTATTAATATATTCATATATTCATATATTCATATATTCATATATATTGATTTTGCCATTCCGGAGGATTTTCATCATTCTTGTTCTAATTTTTAATTCATTACCCATCTTTTCTTCAAAAATCTTAATGACATAACCCGGATGTTTTTTTTACAATTTCATTTGTTTTTTCTTCATTACCATAAACATATCCTAACTCATTAAGATACAGCTGTTCGCCCTCATACTTCTTAATTAATTGATAGAAGTACCACTTCGCAAAATCAGGTTGCTTCATGAAAAAATCCTTCAAAAAAATATCATTTACTAAAATGCTGACAGACACTTCATTAAATAGCAACTTAACATCATCAAATAACCTTAGTATTAAGCGTGATTTTTCTTGATTGCTTAAGTTAAAATCATTGACATATACAACCAACTTCTCCCAAATCAATTCCTGTAACTCAGGGCTGTTTTTATAGGGTTCTTTATTGAGGTTGAAAAATAATGTCTCAGCTATTTTAGACTGATCGCAGTTAAAATCAATATGATCGATCACGGAGCGGGCATGCTTTATCTTTGTAGTATCATCAGAATATTGCATACTTTGATTAAAACACCACTCCAGAATTTTTACATCATTAATATATGGCAATTTTAAAAAAGTCTTCAACATCGAATCGATGACCTTTTCGAGATTAACTTTTGCATCATCTAAGGAATCAATAAGAATATTAGACAGGTTAATTTTGATGTTATTAATTTCATCATTACCTTCTGTACCACTAGCAATTCTGGTATCATGTAACGCTTTCAGATCATTTATTTCTTCAAGTATACCACCTTCGCCTAGTAAGTATGGAATCGTGTCATCACATACATGAGGCATTAATAGCAGATGTTCTTTCTTTATTTTTTCTAATGTACTGGCTAATGGCTTTTCTAATAACTCGTTATAATCAATTGCGTCCTTCCAGTTCAACTGATGATTATTTAATAGAAGCGCCATATTCTTGTTAGCTTCGCGTTGGTAACACGCCAGAACCTTGTTAGTAATCAGATGTAATGAACTCTCATCTTTTCTTTCAAAGGACTTCCCTTCATAACGGTTAGTCGAACCATCAGGTTGTGGAAATATAATGGCTGTATGTCCTTGACGAGTCCCCATAGTAGTGATAGTGGAAAGTGAAACTTCTATAATCACCTTGGGTGAATCCGCTCGCTCACCTTCAGGATTATTCATAACAAACTGCATTATTTCACTGCCATCATTATTTTTGATATAAGATGAGGACTCAATATGAGCCATCATATTTCTACCCGCTTCGTTGGAGCGTTTGCTAAAATCCACATAACCCAGGGTAAATATTTTTACCAAAAACTCCAAAAATGTCTTAGAATCAAGGATATTTCTTGTGTTATCCTGCCCCTCGGCAATTCGGGCAAAATTATTCATTCCAACACGCCAGGTATTTAAAACTTCACTTTTTTGTTTAAAATTGTCGGCTAATGTAATGTGTTGAGAATAATTCAAATCTGATATTTTGCTCATGACGGACTCCTTGAGTTAATAAGAACGTCTAAGCATTACAAATTCTACTCACAAAAAAATATCAAAAAACGCTCTTTTCACAAACTCGCCGTAAACCTGGAGTTATTTACGGCGAAAAGTCATCACGCCATCAGCATCTTCACTACTGCTTTGCGAACCTGGGCTGGCGCGCCCACTGCGCACAGCGGTTTATGCACTTCCCCCGGATAAAACACAACAAAATCACCTTCATTAAGGATAACTGTTTTCTCATCAACGCCTTCCGGCAAAAATGCGATGTCTTTATCAGCTAACCAGTCGGTATCCGGCGTGCCTGCAGGTTGCGTGCTGAAGGTCATGCCTTCCTGACCTTTTAACACAATCTGAATGTCGAGATAGCGGGCATGGTACTCCGCACGGCGGGCTTCGTACGGCTCGGTCATATCTTCCGAGATAAGATAAAACAGACGATTGCCTTCGATATCGTGCTTACCCTTTGGCGTTTCTGCCGTAACGTGCGCTTTGATATGCTCAATCGCCTGGCGTAACTCTTGGGGTAGCCACGGCTGAAGATTATGAATATTTCCGATGATCATCTTTTCCACTCCTTAATTAAAACAATGTTTCATTTCTATCGTTATACGAAAAGATGATCAATTCCGCTAGCCTTAACGCGTGAATTATTGTCTTATCACAACTTATCGGCAGGCGCGTTCCCGCCTTTCGGGTCAAGGTCAGCATCACTCCTCGAGAATAGTTTTTATCGCTTCCCCCGCCAGTACAGCTGTTGCACAAAGTTGTTCGATGGAGTGCCCCTCCCGTGCCTTCGCAGAAAGCCCTGACATCACGGTACTCATAAAATCAGTCACACATTGTGCGCTTTGTGGATGCCGCCTGGCGATATAGTCATAAATGGTCGTTTCTGCGGCGTGATAATATTGAACGGCAATATCACGCGCTTGTGGATCATGACTATGAATACCTTCAAGAACCATACAGCCAGCGCAGCCGCCGTTTTGGCTATATCTGCGCGCCGCTTCTTTTAATACCTCAACCAGGCACTCGCCTACCGGACGATCATCACGAAGAATATCGGCAAGCGGAATAGCTTCCGTACCGACATATTCATTGAGTACACGGCTAAATAAACCAGCTTTACTGCCAAAAGCCGCGTAGAGGCTCGGGGGGTTAATACCAATATAATCAGTAACTTCAGCAACACTGACAGCATCGAAACCTTTTTGGTGAAAAAGCACTTTTGCCGCAGAGACTGCCTGCTCAGGAGCGAAACGTCTGGGACGACCTGGAACGCGAGATTGTTTTTTAGTGACCATTACAAAACTTGTTGACAGAAAGTTAAAACAGTTTTGTAATGCATGTTACATAATAAATCAAGGAGTCCTTATGGGCGCTTTTACAGGTAAGACAGTTCTCATCCTCGGTGGCAGCCGTGGAATCGGTGCCGCTATCGTACGTCGTTTCGTCACCGATGGGGCCAATGTACGATTCACCTATGCGGGGTCGAAAGATGCCGCTGAACACCTGGCACAAGAGACTGGAGCGACAGCAGTATTCACAGATAGTGCTGACAGAGACGCTGTCATTGATGTCGTTCGTAAGAGTGGCGCATTGGATATTCTGGTAGTAAATGCAGGTATTGGCGTCTTTGGCGATGCCCTGGAATTAAATGCCGACGATATTGATCGCCTTTTCAAAATCAATATTCATGCTCCTTATCATGCCTCTGTTGAAGCCGCCCGGCAGATGCCCGAAGGCGGGCGCATCTTAATCATCGGCTCCGTGAATGGCGATCGTATGCCTGTTGCAGGCATGGCTGCTTATGCCGCCAGCAAATCTGCCCTGCAAGGCATGGCGCGCGGGCTGGCCCGTGATTTTGGACCGCGTGGGATCACCATCAACGTCGTCCAGCCAGGGCCAATTGATACCGATGCTAATCCCGCCAACGGGCCAATGCGCGATATGTTGCATAGTTTTATGGCCATCAAAAGACATGGGCAACCGGAAGAGGTCGCTGGTATGGTCGCATGGTTAGCAGGGCCAGAAGCCAGTTTTGTTACCGGCGCGATGCATACCATTGATGGCGCGTTTGGCGCATAACCGACTACGCTCAATTAAGCCCAGCCATTATCCATGATGTCTGGGTTTTGTTTACTCACGTCGTCCGCTAAAAGCGGCTCCCGGTAAAGAGAAATCTTCTGTTCATGTCGTAAATCTTGAGGATAACCAAATGGTAGAAAGAACCGCTGTTTTCCCTGCTGGCCGACATTCACTGTATGCTGAGCATCGTTATTCTGCGGCTATTCGTTCCGGCGATTTGCTGTTTGTTTCCGGGCAAGTAGGAAGTCGAGAGGACGGAACACCAGAACCCGATTTTCAGCAACAAGTCAGACTGGCATTTGATAATTTGCATGCGACCCTGGCAGCTGCGGGATGCACTTTTGACGATATCATTGATGTTACGAGCTTCCATACCGATCCAGAAAACCAATTTGAAGACATCATGACGGTGAAAAATGAAATATTTAGCGCCCCACCTTATCCAAACTGGACGGCGGTGGGTGTTACATGGCTGGCAGGCTTTGATTTTGAAATTAAAGTGATAGCGCGCATCCCTGAGCAGTAAGCAATAGTGTTAGCCGTTCGCTTTCACACTCCGCCCTATAAGTCGGATGAATGGAATAAAATGCATATCTGATTGCGTGAAAGTGAAAAAGGAAAAAGCAGGGAATGTCTGCAATTATTGATACCGAAGGACAGTTCCCCTGCAGAATCACATCAAATAAAAATGCATATACCTTGACTTTTAATTCAAATAAACCGTTTGCGCTGACAAAATATTGCATCAAATGCTTGCACCGCTTCTGACGATGAGTATAATGCCGGACAATTTGCCGGGAGGATGTATGGTTCAGTGTGTTCGACATTTTGTCTTACCGCGTCTGAAAAAAGACGCTGGCCTGCCGTTTTTCTTCCCGTTGATCACCCATTCCCAGCCCCTCAATCGAGGGGCTTTTTTTTGCCCAGGCGTCAGGAGATAAAAGATGGCTAATCCGCTATATCAGAAACATATCATTTCCATAAACGACCTTAGTCGCGATGACCTTAATCTGGTGCTGGCGACAGCGGCGAAACTGAAAGCAAACCCGCAACCAGAGCTGTTGAAGCACAAAGTCATTGCCAGCTGTTTCTTCGAAGCCTCTACCCGTACCCGCCTCTCTTTCGAAACATCTATGCACCGCCTGGGTGCCAGCGTGGTGGGCTTCTCCGACAGCGCCAATACATCACTGGGTAAAAAGGGCGAAACGCTGGCCGATACCATTTCGGTTATCAGCACTTACGTCGATGCGATAGTGATGCGTCATCCGCAGGAAGGTGCGGCGCGCCTGGCCACCGAGTTTTCCGGCAATGTACCGGTACTGAATGCCGGTGATGGCTCCAACCAACATCCGACGCAAACCTTGCTGGACTTATTCACTATTCAGGAAACCCAGGGGCGTCTGGACAATCTCCACGTCGCAATGGTTGGTGACCTGAAATATGGCCGCACCGTTCACTCCCTGACTCAGGCGTTAGCGAAGTTCGACGGCAACCGTTTTTACTTCATCGCGCCGGACGCGCTGGCAATGCCGCAATACATTCTGGATATGCTCGATGAAAAAGGGATCGCATGGAGTCTGCACAGCTCTATTGAAGAAGTGATGGCGGAAGTAGACATCCTGTACATGACCCGCGTGCAAAAAGAGCGTCTGGACCCGTCCGAGTACGCCAACGTGAAAGCGCAGTTTGTTCTTCGCGCCAGCGATCTCCACAACGCCAAAGCCAATATGAAAGTGCTGCATCCGCTGCCGCGTGTTGATGAGATTGCGACGGATGTTGATAAAACGCCACACGCCTGGTACTTCCAGCAGGCAGGCAACGGGATTTTCGCTCGCCAGGCGTTACTGGCACTGGTTCTGAATCGCGATCTGGTACTGTAAGGGGAAATAGAGATGACACACGATAATAAATTGCAGGTTGAAGCTATTAAACGCGGCACGGTAATTGACCATATCCCCGCCCAGATCGGTTTTAAGCTGTTGAGTCTGTTCAAGCTGACCGAAACGGATCAGCGCATCACCATCGGTCTGAACTTGCCTTCTGGCGAGATGGGCCGCAAAGATCTGATCAAAATCGAAAATACCTTTTTGAGTGAAGATCAGGTAGATCAACTGGCATTGTATGCGCCGCAAGCCACGGTTAACCGTATCGACAACTATGAAGTGGTGGGTAAATCGCGCCCCAGTCTGCCAGAGCGCATCGACAACGTGCTGGTCTGCCCGAACAGCAACTGTATCAGCCATGCCGAACCGGTTTCTTCCAGCTTTGCCGTGCGAAAACGCGCCAATGACATCGCGCTCAAATGCAAATACTGTGAAAAAGAGTTTTCCCATAATGTGGTGCTGGCCAATTAATTGCGGTTGGTAATAAAAGTCTGGCTCCCTATAATGAGCCAGACTTTTTACCGCTGTAATAAAGGAGAAATCATGAGCAAAACTATCGCGACGGAAAATGCACCGGCAGCTATCGGTCCTTACGTACAGGGCGTTGATCTGGGCAATATGATCATCACCTCCGGTCAGATCCCGGTAAATCCGAAAACGGGTGAAGTACCGGCAGACGTCGCTGCACAGGCACGTCAGTCGCTGGATAACGTAAAAGCGATTGTCGAAGCCGCTGGCCTGAAAGTGGGCGATATCGTTAAAACCACCGTGTTTGTGAAAGATCTGAACGACTTCGCTACCGTTAATGCTACCTACGAAGCCTTCTTCACCGAACACAACGCCACCTTCCCGGCACGTTCTTGCGTTGAAGTCGCCCGTCTGCCGAAAGACGTGAAGATTGAGATCGAAGCGATCGCTGTTCGTCGCTAATCTTGATGGAAATCCGGGCTATCATGCCCGGATTAAGTCTGATGACAAACGCAAAATCGCCTGATGCGCTACGCTTATCAGGCCTACGTGATTCCTGCAATTTATTGAATTTGTTGGCCGGATAAGGCATTTACGCCGCATCCGGCATGAACAAAGCTTACTTTGTCTGCAATCTGAATCGGGGCTATCGTGCCCAGTTTATTCTTTATTGCCAGCCGTAACGACGGCTATAGAACCCTTTCACCAACTGGGTTAATGTCATATACCCTGCCAGAATCGCAACCAGCCACGGGAAATAGCTTAACGGCAGCGCCTGTAATTGCAGATAACTGGCCAGCGGTGAAAACGGCAATGCGATCCCGACAATCATCACGATCACGGTCATGATCATTAACGGCCACGATGCACAGCTCTGAATAAACGGCACACGGCGGGTGCGGATCATATGCACAATCAGCGTTTGCGACAGTAAGCCCACCACAAACCATCCCGACTGGAACAGCGTTTGCGTTTCCGGCGTGTTGGCATGGAATACCCACCACATCAGGCAAAACGTCAGAATATCGAAGATCGAGCTGATCGGTCCGAAGAAGATCATAAAGCGCCCCAGATCCGCCGGATTCCAACGCTGCGGCTTTTGAATTTGCTCGTCGTCGACGTTATCAAACGGGATCGCCACCTGTGACACATCATACAGCAGGTTCTGAATAAGCAAGTGTAACGGCAACATCGGCAGGAAGGGCAAGAAAGCACTCGCCACCAGCACGCTGAACACATTACCGAAGTTGGAGCTCGCCGTCATTTTGATGTATTTCAGCATGTTGGCGAAAGTGCGACGTCCTTCAATAACCCCCTCTTCCAGCACCATCAGGCTTTTTTCCAGCAGGATGATATCAGCCGCTTCACGGGCAATATCTACCGCGCCGTCCACAGAAATGCCGATATCCGCAGCGCGTAAGGCGGGCGCATCATTAATACCATCGCCCATAAAGCCAACCACATGCCCTTCGCGCTTCAGTAAGGTCACAATGCGTTCTTTATGCATCGGCGTCAGACGAGCAAACAGCGTGGTGCGCTGTGCGAGATTTGCCAGTTCGTCGTCAGATAGCGTTTCAATATCACTACCAATGACCACCTCTCCCGCGTCCAGCCCCACTTCATGGCACACTTTCGCTGCAACTAACTCACTGTCGCCAGTAAGGATTTTTACGGTAATTCCACTCGCTTTTAATGCCTTCAGTGCCGGAGCAGTTGTCTCTTTTGGCGGATCAAGGAAAGCAATATATCCTTCGAGGATCAGGTCGGATTCATCCGCCCGCTGGTAATCTCCTTCACGCGCTGGCAGGTATTTCGTCGCCACCGCAACCACGCGCAGCCCCTGACGATTCAGCGTATCAGTAACCCGCTTAATCTTACGCAGCATGATGTCATCGAGCGGCACAATCTCGCCATTGTGACGCACCTGCGAACACACATTGAGGATTTCCTGCAATGCACCTTTGCAAACCAGCTGATGGTGCTCGGTATTTTCTGCCACTACCACCGACATCCGACGACGCTCGAAATCAAACGGAATCTCATCAATTTTTTGCCAACGACTGGCCAGCGAGCGCGCTGACTCTTCATCCGTACCTTCGAGCACCGCTGTATCGAGCAGGTTTTTAAGTCCGGTCTGATAATGACTGTTCAACCACGCGCTATGCAGCACGCGTTCGCTGGTTTTACCGGAGATATCGGTATGATTCTCCAGCACAATTTTGTCCTGTGTCAGGGTGCCAGTTTTATCAGTGCACAGAATATCCATTGCGCCAAAGTTCTGAATAGCATCCAGATGTTTGACGATCACTTTCTGTTTCGACAGCTTTACTGCGCCGCGCGCCAGCGTCGAGGTAACAATCATCGGCAACATTTCCGGCGTTAAGCCTACCGCGACCGAAAGCGCAAACAGTGCCGCTTCCCACCAGTCGCCTTTGGTGTAACCGTTGATAAGCAACACCACCGGAGCCATCACCAGCATAAAGCGAATCAGCAGCATACTGACGCGGCTGATCCCCTGCTGAAAGGCATTCGGCTCGCTTTCCTGCTCACTAACACGCCCCGCCAGTTGACCAAACCAGGTATTGGCTCCTGTAGCAATCACCATTGCTTGTGCCGTGCCGCTCACCACGGTGGTGCCCATAAAACACAGGGTGTCACACTCCAGCGGATTGCTGTGCTCCGGCTGGCGAGTGGTAGCGGCTTTTTCCACGGGCAGAGACTCACCGGTTAACGACGCCTGAGCGACGAACAGATCCCGCGCCTGCAAGATACGTAAATCTGCCGGGATCATATCCCCCGCCGCCAGTTTTATAATATCGCCGGGCACCAGCTGGTCGATCGGGATCTCCAGCCAGCCATTTTCGCCTTTGTCGTTAATTACGCGCAGCACCGTCGCGGTATTGCTGACCATCGCTTTCAGGGCATCTGCCGCTTTAGTGGAACGTGCTTCCTGAATAAAGTTCAGCAACGTAGAAATAGCGACCATTAGCGCGATAACGCCCGCGGCAAATAAATCTTCCGTGGCGTAAGAAATAGCGCCGAGAATGGTGAGTAAAATATTAAATGGGTTGCGATAGCAGACCCATAAATGTACCCACCACGGCGACGGTTGTTGTGCGGGTAATTTATTTTCACCATGTTGTTCGCGGGCAGATTCCACTTCCGCCTGATTTAACCCTTCCGGATGGGTGTCGAACGTTTTCCACAATTCTTCTTCGGGCATCACCGCCATTTTCAGGCAATGCGCACTTAAGGACGGCGGGACCACCGTATTCACTGTCTGCTGCGCGCCAGGCAATGGATCACGATGAACCAGACGGGAAGGTAAATGGCGAATGAGCCGGGTAAAGATTTCTTTAAACATAAGGAGTCCCTCCGCACTGTCTGAAACAGTACAGAAATGTCTTCAGGCGTGGCGAAGCCTTACCTGAAGGTAATAAAGCTGAGCAGGGACGTTAAAACGTCACGGCCTTACGCATCCGGTAACGCCGTGAAAAGACGGGCTTACCGGAAAAGTTTTAATCTCCGTCGAGGGAGAGGCGTGGGATCAGGTTCCATATAACCTCCGGTAAGTGAATAAAGCGCCGCAAATAATAAGGAGAATCCAATAATATTCGTAGTATCTATGGCGATATAATACCTGCTGGCAACTAAACCAACGATAAACCAGACTTTACCCATTGCTGAATGCACGGGTAAAGTTAGGCTCAAATAATTAAACAACACGTTACAGGACAACAGGATGCAAAATCGGCTGACCATCAAAGACATCGCACGCTTAAGCGGCGTGGGGAAATCTACAGTTTCCCGGGTGCTGAATAACGAAAGCGGCGTGAGCCAGCGCACCCGCGAGCGTGTTGAAGCAGTGATGAATCAGCATGGATTTTCCCCTTCCCGCTCTGCGCGCGCTATGCGTGGGCAAAGCGATAAAGTGGTCGCCATCATTGTTACCCGCCTGGATTCGTTGTCAGAAAATCTCGCCGTTCAAACCATGCTGCCAGCGTTCTATGAACAAGGTTACGACCCAATCATGATGGAAAGTCAGTTTTCCCCGCAATTAGTTGCCGAACATTTGGGGGTGCTGAAACGGCGTAATATCGACGGCGTAGTGCTGTTCGGTTTTACTGGCATAACAGAAGAAATGTTAGCCCACTGGCAGTCATCGCTGGTTCTGCTGGCGCGTGACGCAAAAGGTTTTGCTTCGGTCTGTTATGACGACGAAGGGGCAATCAAGATCCTGATGCAACGGCTGTATGACCAGGGGCATCGTAATATCAGTTATCTCGGCGTGCCGCATAGTGACGTGACGACCGGGAAGCGACGTCACGAAGCCTACCTGGCGTTCTGCAAAGCGCATAAACTGCATCCCGTTGCCGCTCTGCCAGGCCTTGCTATGAAGCAAGGCTATGAGAACGTAGCAAAAGTGATTACGCCTGAAACTACCGCCTTACTGTGCGCAACCGACACGCTGGCACTTGGCGCAAGTAAATACCTGCAAGAGCAACGCATCGACACCTTGCAACTGGCGAGCGTCGGTAATACGCCATTAATGAAATTCCTTCATCCGGAGATCGTCACCGTAGATCCTGGTTACGCCGAAGCTGGACGCCAGGCGGCCTGCCAATTGATCGCACAGGTAACCGGGCGCAGCGAACCGCAACAAATCATCATCCCCGCCACCCTGTCCTGATCGTTTCCTGAACGATAAATTGTGATCTTCGCTGCGTTTCGGGAACGTTCCCGTTTTTAAATTTTTCCGCGCAATATATTCTGCAGCCAACCAAAAATGTCATCTGCCATGGGGCTTTATGATGAGCAAAATAAACCAAACGGATATCGATCGGTTGATTGAACTGGTCGGCGGGCGCGGCAATATTGCGACGGTGAGCCACTGTATTACTCGCCTGCGCTTTGTCCTCAACCAACCGGCCAATGCCAGACCGAAAGAAATTGAGCAACTCCCCATGGTGAAAGGCTGTTTCACCAATGCCGGGCAATTTCAGGTGGTGATTGGCACCAACGTGGGTGATTACTATCAAGCACTAATAGCGTCAACCGGACAGGCGCAGGTTGATAAAGAGCAGGTAAAAAAAGCCGCCCGGCAGAATATGAAATGGCATGAGCAGTTGATCTCTCATTTCGCGGAGATCTTCTTCCCGTTGCTGCCCGCGTTGATTAGCGGCGGTTTGATCCTCGGTTTTCGCAATGTGATCGGCGATTTGCCCATGAGCAACGGTCAGACGCTGGCGCAAATGTACCCTTCCCTGCAAACGATCTACGATTTTCTGTGGTTGATCGGTGAAGCGATCTTCTTCTACCTGCCGGTCGGTATTTGCTGGTCAGCGGTGAAAAAAATGGGCGGCACGCCGATCCTTGGTATCGTGCTTGGCGTGACACTGGTTTCTCCCCAGCTGATGAACGCTTATCTGCTCGGGCAGCAGCTGCCGGAAGTGTGGGACTTTGGCATGTTCAGCATCGCCAAAGTGGGCTATCAGGCACAGGTGATCCCGGCACTGTTAGCCGGGCTGGCACTGGGCGTTATTGAAACTCGCCTTAAACGCATCGTACCGGATTACCTCTATCTGGTGGTGGTGCCCGTCTGTTCGCTGATCCTCGCGGTGTTCCTCGCCCATGCGCTGATTGGTCCGTTTGGTCGCATGATTGGCGATGGCGTTGCCTTTGCGGTACGTCACCTGATGACCGGCAGCTTTGCTCCGATTGGTGCGGCATTGTTTGGCTTCCTGTACGCGCCGCTGGTGATCACCGGCGTACACCAGACCACCCTTGCTATTGATTTGCAGATGATTCAAAGCATGGGTGGCACGCCAGTGTGGCCGCTGATTGCGCTGTCGAATATCGCTCAGGGCTCCGCCGTGATAGGCATTATCATTTCCAGCCGCAAGCACAATGAACGCGAGATCTCCGTGCCTGCCGCTATCTCCGCCTGGCTTGGGGTCACTGAGCCTGCAATGTACGGCATCAACCTGAAATATCGCTTCCCGATGCTGTGCGCGATGATTGGTTCTGGTCTGGCAGGATTACTATGCGGCCTGAACGGCGTTATGGCGAATGGTATCGGCGTAGGCGGCCTGCCGGGAATTCTCTCGATTCAACCGAGCTACTGGCAGGTATTTGCGCTGGCAATGGTTATCGCCATCATCATCCCGATTGTACTCACCTCGTTTATCTATCAGCGGAAATACCGCCTGGGCACGCTGGATATTGTTTAATTTTCTTCGGGGCGCAATTGCGCCCCCTCGCATTTGCAGGAATAACGTAATGACTAATCTTCCCCACTGGTGGCAAAACGGCGTTATCTACCAGATTTATCCAAAGAGTTTTCAGGACACCACGGGTAGCGGCACCGGCGATTTACGTGGCGTTATCCAACGCCTGGACTATCTGCATAAACTGGGCGTTGATGCCATCTGGCTAACCCCCTTTTATATCTCTCCCCAGGTCGATAACGGTTACGACGTAGCGAACTATACGGCGATTGATCCCATCTACGGCACGCTGGACGATTTTGACGAACTGGTGACGCAGGCAAAATCGCGCGGGATTCGTATCATTCTCGATATGGTGTTTAACCATACCTCTACCCAACATGCCTGGTTTCGCGAGGCGCTGAACAAAGAAAGCCCTTACCGCCAGTTTTATATCTGGCGCGATGGCGAACCAGAAACGCCACCGAACAACTGGCGTTCAAAATTTGGCGGTAGTGCGTGGCGCTGGCATGCGGAAAGCGAACAGTACTATTTGCATCTCTTTGCACCAGAGCAGGCGGATCTCAACTGGGAGAATCCAGCGGTACGCGCAGAGCTGAAAAAAGTCTGTGAGTTCTGGGCCGATCGTGGGGTCGACGGGTTGCGCCTGGATGTGGTGAATCTGATCTCCAAAGACCCACGTTTCCCTGATGACCTGGATGGCGACGGGCGTCGCTTCTACACCGACGGGCCACGAGCACACGAGTTTTTGCACGAGATGAACCGCGATGTGTTTACGCCACGCGGGTTAATGACCGTAGGTGAAATGTCCTCCACCAGCCTTGAGCATTGCCAGCGATACGCGGCACTGACAGGCAGTGAATTATCGATGACCTTTAATTTTCATCACCTGAAGGTCGATTATCCCGGTGGTGAAAAATGGACGCTGGCTAAACCTGACTTTGTGGCGTTGAAAACATTGTTCCGCCACTGGCAACAAGGAATGCACAACGTAGCATGGAATGCCTTGTTCTGGTGTAACCACGATCAGCCGCGCATTGTTTCTCGCTTTGGTGATGAAGGTGAATACCGCGTGCCTGCGGCAAAAATGCTGGCGATGGTGCTGCATGGCATGCAGGGAACGCCGTATATCTACCAGGGCGAAGAGATTGGCATGACCAACCCGCATTTCACGCGCATTACTGACTATCGCGACGTGGAGAGCCTCAATATGTTTGCCGAGCTACGCAACGATGGGCGTGATGCCGACGAGTTATTGGCAATCCTCGCCAGCAAATCCCGTGACAACAGTCGCACACCCATGCAATGGAGCAACGGCGATAATGCCGGGTTTACGGCTGGCGAACCGTGGATTGGCTTGGGCGATAACTATCAACAAATCAACGTAGAAGCCGCGCTGGCCGATGATTCCTCGGTGTTTTACACCTACCAAAAGTTAATCGCACTGCGTAAGCAGGAAGCCATCCTGACATGGGGCAATTACCAGGATCTGCTGCCAAACAGCCCTGTATTGTGGTGCTATCGCCGTGAATGGAAGGGGCAAACCTTGCTGGTCATTGCCAACCTTAGCCGTGGGATCCAACCCTGGCAGCCAGGGCAAATGCGCGGCAACTGGCAGCTTGTGATGCATAACTACGAAGAAGCCTCACCACAACCCTGTGCCATGAATTTACGGCCTTTTGAGGCTGTCTGGTGGTTACAGAAGTAAATCTTCCCTAAGCCCCGGTAATGCCGGTCATTCCGGGGTTTTGTCTGTCAGCATGTTGTTTTTGTTGATTTTTCAAGCAGCAAATTCATTAAAAAATTTACATAACGCTGTAGCGCCCGTCATCCGTACGCTCTGCTTTTTACTTTGAGCTACATCAAAAAAAGTTCAAACATCCTTGATGCAAAGCACTATATATAGACTTTAAAATGCGTCCCAACCCAATATGTTGTATTAATCGACTATAATTGCTACTACAGCTCCCCACGAAAAAGGTGCGGCGTTGTGGATAAGCGGATGGCGATTGCGGAAAGCACCGGAAAACGAAACGAAAAAACCGGAAAACGCCTTTCCCAATTTCTGTGGATAACCTGTTCTTAAAAATATGGAGCGATCATGACACCGCATGTGATGAAACGAGACGGCTGCAAAGTGCCGTTTAAATCAGAGCGCATCAAAGAAGCGATTCTGCGTGCAGCTAAAGCAGCGGAAGTCGATGATGCCGATTATTGCGCCACTGTTGCTGCGGTTGTCAGCGAGCAGATGCAGGGCCGCAACCAGGTGGATATCAACGAGATCCAGACCGCAGTTGAAAACCAGCTGATGTCGGGTCCATACAAACAACTGGCTCGTGCTTACATCGAGTACCGTCACGATCGCGACATTGAACGTGAAAAACGCGGTCGCCTGAACCAGGAGATCCGTGGTCTGGTCGAGCAGACCAACGCCTCGTTACTCAACGAAAACGCCAACAAAGACAGCAAGGTGATTCCAACCCAGCGCGACCTGCTGGCCGGGATCGTGGCTAAACACTATGCACGCCAGCACCTGCTGCCGCGTGACGTGGTGCAGGCACATGAGCGTGGCGATATTCACTATCACGATCTCGATTACTCGCCGTTCTTCCCGATGTTCAACTGCATGTTGATCGACCTGAAAGGCATGCTGACCCAGGGCTTTAAGATGGGGAACGCCGAGATTGAACCGCCGAAGTCGATCTCTACGGCAACCGCGGTAACTGCGCAGATTATTGCTCAGGTCGCCAGCCATATTTATGGCGGCACCACCATTAACCGTATCGATGAAGTGCTGGCACCGTTTGTCACCGCCAGCTACAACAAACATCGCAAGACCGCAGAAGAGTGGAACATCCCGGACGCCGAAGGCTACGCTAACTCTCGTACCATTAAAGAGTGCTACGATGCCTTCCAGTCGCTGGAGTACGAAGTAAACACCCTGCACACCGCCAACGGTCAGACGCCGTTTGTAACCTTTGGTTTTGGTCTGGGCACCAGCTGGGAATCGCGCCTGATTCAGGAATCTATCCTGCGTAACCGTATCGCAGGCCTCGGTAAAAACCGTAAAACTGCGGTGTTCCCGAAACTGGTGTTTGCGATTCGCGATGGTCTGAACCATAAAAAAGGCGATCCGAACTACGACATCAAACAGCTGGCGCTGGAGTGCGCAAGCAAGCGCATGTATCCGGATATCCTGAACTACGATCAGGTAGTGAAAGTCACCGGTTCGTTTAAAACCCCGATGGGCTGCCGCAGCTTCCTCGGCGTGTGGGAAAATGAAAACGGCGAGCAGATCCACGATGGTCGTAACAACCTCGGCGTGATCAGCCTGAACCTGCCGCGTATTGCTCTGGAAGCAAAAGGCGATGAAGCCACCTTCTGGAAGCTGCTGGATGAACGTCTGGTGCTGGCACGTAAGGCGCTGATGACCCGTATCGCTCGTCTCGAAGGCGTGAAAGCGCGCGTGGCCCCGATCCTCTATATGGAAGGTGCTTGTGGCGTGCGTCTCAATGCTGACGATGATGTTTCTGAAATCTTCAAAAACGGTCGTGCGTCTATTTCGCTGGGTTACATCGGCATCCACGAAACCATTAACGCGCTGTTCGGCGGCGAGCATGTTTACGACAACGAGCAGCTTCGCGCGAAAGGTATCGCCATTGTTGAACGTCTGCGTCAGGCAGTGGATAAGTGGAAAGAAGAAACGGGTTATGGTTTCAGTCTCTACAGCACGCCGAGTGAAAACCTGTGCGACCGCTTCTGCCGTCTCGATACTGCTGAGTTTGGCGTGGTGCCGGGCGTGACCGATAAAGGTTACTACACCAACAGTTTCCACCTCGATGTGGAGAAGAAGGTGAACCCGTACGACAAGATCGACTTTGAAGCGCCTTACCCGCCGCTGGCGAACGGTGGTTTCATTTGCTACGGCGAGTATCCAAACATTCAGCACAACCTGAAGGCGCTGGAAGATGTCTGGGATTACAGCTATCAGCATGTACCGTATTACGGCACCAATACACCGATTGATGAGTGCTACGAGTGTGGCTTTACCGGTGAGTTCGAGTGCACCAGCAAAGGCTTCACTTGCCCGAAATGTGGTAACCATGACGCCTCCCGTGTGTCGGTGACTCGCCGCGTGTGCGGATATTTAGGTAGCCCGGATGCACGTCCATTTAACGCCGGTAAGCAGGAAGAAGTTAAGCGCCGCGTTAAACATTTGGGGAATGGGCAGATAGGTTAATCTTCACTCTGCGCTAAGCAAATGCCGGATGCGGCGTAAACGCCTTATCCGGCCTACATTTGGCAACGGCTCCAGGCCTGATAAGAGGCGACAGCGTCGCATCAG
Organism: Escherichia sp. WS1265; assembly: GCF_046487585.1. NCBI lineage: Bacteria > Pseudomonadati > Pseudomonadota > Gammaproteobacteria > Enterobacterales > Enterobacteriaceae > Escherichia > Escherichia sp. WS1265. The sequence continues at coordinate 217,631 of NZ_JBJQJE010000003.1, read as the reverse complement.
GCGTTGATTACCGGATGCATCCTATACGCGGACTGATAAGCCAGGCGAAACAATGAATTATCATCAGTACTATCCTGTCGACATCGTCAACGGCCCCGGCACTCGCTGCACCCTGTTTGTCTCCGGGTGTGTTCATGAATGCCCCGGTTGCTATAACAAAAGCACATGGCGGGTAAATTCTGGTCAGCCATTTACCAAAGCAATGGAAGACCAGATCATTAACGATCTGAATGACACTCGTATCAAACGCCAGGGGATTTCCCTCTCCGGCGGCGATCCGCTGCATCCGCAAAACGTGCCGGATATTCTGAAACTGGTAAAACGCATCCGCGCCGAGTGTCCGGATAAAGACATCTGGGTGTGGACAGGCTATAAACTCGACGATCTCAACGCTGCGCAAATGCAGGTTGTTGATTTGATTAACGTACTGGTCGACGGCAAATTTGTGCAGGATTTAAAAGACCCTTCCCTGATCTGGCGCGGCAGCAGCAATCAGGTGGTGCATCATTTGCGATGATAAGTTCCCTGTTACCTGAGTGCAGGCAACAGGGAAATGAGGAATTAACGATACTTCTGGTGATAGGCGTTGCGGGTCGTTTTCAGTTGCTCCGCGGCAGCCTGCGCTTCTTTTACTTTACCTTCATTTGCCAGCTTCAGCGCGTCGTCAATCTGACCAACCAGAATATCGAAACCGTGACGGAAGTCTTTCATTTCCGGGCTGTCCGGTGATTTATCTTCGAGCTTCGGCGGCGTTGCTTTTTGCGCATCCAGCGCTGCGGCGCGCATCTTCGTTAACGCGTCTTTGACTTGCGCCGCGTTATCGGCTTTTTCGACCACTTTTAAAGTGTCGTTGAGGGTTTCCATATTGTCTTCAAGATCAGCGGCAAACGACGCCGAACTGAATACCAACGAGGAGACTGCAAGAATAGCTAACAGGCTTTTACGCATTGCTCACTTCCTTTTTTATTATGAAGATTTGGCGCGGCAGGTCGCGCCAGTTTTTTACTGCCCGGCGATTTTCATCTCCGGCAACAGCACAGAACCACACTGTATATTACTGCGTGTTTCAATATCGTTACCGACGGTGACAATATTGCGCCACATATCTTTTAAATTACCTGCGATGGTGATTTCGCTAACCGGATACTGAATTTCGCCGTTTTCTACCCAGAAGCCCGCCGCACCACGGGAATAATCACCGGTAATTGCACTCACGCCCTGGCCCATCAGCTCCGTCACCACCAGCCCGGTGCCCATCTCTTTGAGCATTTGTTCGAAGCTTAGCCCTTGTCCGGCAATCCGCCAGTTGTGAATACCGCCCGCATGTCCGGTGCTTTTCAGCCCCAGTTTTCGCGCCGAATAGCTGGTCAGCAGCCACTGAGTCAGGATGCCATCTTTAATAATATCGCGACGCTCGGTGCGCACACCTTCGCTGTCAAATGGCGTCGATGCCAGCCCTTTCAGCAGATGCGGATGCTCTTCAATGGTCAGCCAGTCCGGCAGAATTTGTTTACCCAGCGAATCCAGCAGGAAGGTAGATTTACGGTAAACCGCTCCACCCGCTATCGCCCCCACCAGATGCCCAAAAAGCCCGGTTGCCACTTCATTGGCAAAAATGACCGGCGCTTTCATGGTGGAGAGTTTACGCGGTGACAGGCGCGATAAAGTACGGCGAGCACAGTCGGCCCCAACCCACTCTGGCGTTTGCAGATCGCTCATCGCACGACCAATGGTGTAGGCGTAATCACGCTCCATATCGCCATTTTCTTCGGCAATTACACAGCTGGAGAGCGAATGACGCGTAGAGCAGTAACCCTGCAACATGCCGTGGCTGTTGCCAAAAACTTTGACACCGTAGTGGCTGTTAAAGCTGCCACCTTCGGTATTGGTGATACGTTTGTCCGCCTGTAATGCTGCCTGTTCTGCGCGGGCCGCCAGTTCAATGGCTTCATCCGGGGAAACTTCCGCAGGGTGGAACAAATCGAGATCCGGTGCCTCAAAGGCCAGCAGCTCTTTGTCTGCCACGCCGGCACAGGGATCTGGCGAGGTATAACGGGCAATATCCAGCGCCGCCTGTACGGTGCGGGCAATGGCCTGCGGGCTTAAATCGGTGGATGATGCGCTACCTTTGCGGTTCTGGTGATAAACAGTGATCCCCAGCGCGCCATCGCTATTGAATTCAACATTCTCCACTTCACCATAACGCGTGCTTACGCTAATGCCGGTGGTCTTGCTGACGGCAACTTCCGCACCGTCCGATTTGCCTGAGGCCAACTCCAGCGCAGTGGAAACTGCTTCTTCCAGAATCTTGCGCTGCGCTTCAACTTGAGAGATTACTTTCATTGCAAGTGCCATAATGTAGAGAGTTTCTCTGAAGTCTAACAGAGAACCGTTTTTCAGTGCGCATCTTAACTGGTAACATTAGCCTCTTTTTTTAAGGAGCCTGAGATGACTAAGCAGCCCGAAGACTGGCTCGACGACGTTCCCGGTGATGACATCGAAGACGAAGACGATGAAATTATCTGGGTCAGTAAAAGTGAAATTAAACGTGATGCCGAGGAGCTAAAACGCCTTGGCGCGGAAATTGTTGATCTGGGGAAAAACGCGCTGGATAAGATCCCGTTAGATGCGGATCTGCGCGCGGCTATTGAGCTCGCCCAGCGTATTAAGATGGAAGGTCGCCGCCGCCAGTTGCAGCTCATCGGTAAGATGCTGCGCCAGCGCGACGTAGAGCCTATTCGTCAGGCGCTGGATAAGCTGAAAAACCGTCACAACCAGCAGGTGGTGCTGTTCCATAAACTGGAAAACCTGCGCGATCGTCTGATCGATCAAGGTGATGACGCCATCGCTGAAGTATTGAATCTGTGGCCCGATGCCGATCGTCAGCAGCTGCGTACTCTGATCCGCAACGCGAAGAAAGAGAAAGAAGGGAATAAGCCGCCGAAATCCGCACGCCAGATTTTCCAGTATCTGCGCGAACTGGCGGAGAATGAAGGGTAATTTTCGTTGTTGATGTGAGTATGGTTTGCCGGATGCGGTGCACCTGTAGGCCTGATAAGACGCATCAAGCGTCGCATCAGGCACTATGCTCAAATGCCGGATGCGGCGTGAACGCCTTATCCGGCCTACGCACACTATATCAGGCTAAGGCCGAATTACTGCGCGGCTTCCGCCTTCTTCGCCAGACCATCCAGCAGTTTCTGATGGATCCCACCAAAACCGCCGTTGCTCATCACCAGAATATGGTCGCCAGGCTGAGCGGTTTTCACCACCATATCTGCCAGCGTATCCACATCGCCACTCCAGTGTGCAGGCTGAACGCAGGCTTCTGCCACTTCTGCCACCTGCCACGGAATATGCGCTGGTTGCAGCAGGAAGACTTCATCGGCACGACCTAATGAAGGTGCCAGATCGTCTTTGCAGATCCCCATTTTCATGGTATTCGAGCGCGGTTCCAGCACAGCAATAATGCGCGCCGTACCGCCAACTTTGCCACGCAGCGCCGCAAGCGTTGCCAGAATCGCCGTCGGGTGATGGGCAAAATCGTCATATACCGTGACGCCATTCGCTTCACCACGCAACTCCAGACGGCGGCGAGCGTTAATAAACGAACCCAGCGCGTTAGCGGCATCTGCCGGCGCTACACCAACATGGCGAGCCGCCGCAATCGCCATCAGGCCATTGTGCATATTATGTTCGCCTACCAGCGACCATTTCACTTCGCCCACTTTTTCGCCATCCAGCAAGACTTCCCATTCGGAAGCATCGGTGGTCAGCTTTTTCGCCTGCCAGTGACCCTGCTCACCCACCAGCTCCTGCTCGCTCCAGCAGCCCATCGCCATGGTCTGTTTCAGGTTGATGTCGTTTTCCGGCCAGATAATACGGCCCTGCCCCGGAACGATACGCACCAGATGGTGGAACTGTTTCTGGATCGCTTTCAGGTCGTCAAAGATATCGGCGTGATCGAACTCAAGGTTGTTGAGGATCAGCGTACGCGGGCAGTAATGGACAAATTTAGAGCGTTTGTCGAAGAAGGCGCAGTCATACTCATCCGCTTCGATAACAAAGAAGTCGCTTTCGCCCAGACGCGCCGAAACCTCAAAGTTCCCCGGCACACCGCCGATCACAAATCCCGGTTTGTAACCGCACTGTTCCAGAATCCAGGTCGCCATTCCCGCGGTGGTAGTTTTGCCGTGTGTACCGGCAACGGCCAGCACCCAGCGGTCGCGCAGCACAAAATCGTGCAGCCACTGCGGACCTGACATATAAGGGATGTTTTTTTCCAGTACCGCTTCCACACACGGATTTCCACGGGTCATGGCGTTGCCAATAATCACCAGATCCGGCTGCGGATCGAGCTGGCTGGCATCGTAACCCTGAATCAGTTCAATGCCTTGCTTCTCAAGTAAGGTGCTCATCGGCGGATACACATTGGCGTCCGAACCCGTTACTTCATGGCCTAACTGGCGCGCCAGCATCGCCAGACCGCCCATAAACGTGCCACAAATTCCTAAAATATGAATGCGCATACGTCACTATCCTTTTTTAATCTGCCGCTCATTTTACGCATATGTCGGGCAAGTGAGAAACGCATTTCAGGATAATCCGCAATTTGCTGGCGCGATTCACCTGAGCGCAACATTCCGATTATTTGTTAAGATTGTTACGGTCGCTTTACTCCATAAACATTGCAGGGAAAGTTTTATGAAAACGTTAGGTGAATTTATTGTCGAAAAGCAGCACGAGTTTTCTCATGCTACCGGTGAGCTCACTGCTTTGCTGTCGGCAATAAAACTGGGCGCCAAGATTATCCATCGCGATATCAACAAAGCAGGACTGGTTGATATCCTGGGTGCCAGCGGTGCTGAGAACGTGCAGGGCGAGGTTCAGCAAAAACTCGACTTGTTCGCTAATGAAAAACTGAAAGCCGCACTGAAAGCACGCGATATCGTTGCGGGCATTGCCTCTGAAGAAGAAGATGAGATTGTCGTCTTTGAAGGCTGTGAACATGCAAAATACGTGGTGCTGATGGACCCACTGGATGGCTCGTCCAACATCGATGTTAACGTCTCTGTCGGTACCATTTTCTCCATCTACCGCCGCGTTACGCCCGTCGGCACGCCGGTAACGGAAGAAGATTTCCTCCAGCCTGGTAACAAACAGGTTGCGGCAGGTTACGTGGTATACGGCTCCTCTACCATGCTGGTTTACACCACCGGATGCGGTGTTCACGCCTTTACTTACGATCCTTCGCTCGGCGTTTTCTGCCTGTGCCAGGAACGGATGCGCTTCCCGGAGAAAGGCAAAACCTACTCCATCAACGAAGGAAACTACATTAAGTTTCCGAACGGGGTGAAGAAGTACATTAAATTCTGCCAGGAAGAAGATAAATCCACCAACCGCCCGTATACCTCACGTTATATCGGTTCACTGGTCGCGGATTTCCACCGTAACCTGCTGAAAGGCGGTATTTATCTCTACCCAAGCACCGCCAGCCACCCGGACGGCAAACTGCGTTTGCTTTATGAGTGCAACCCGATGGCATTCCTGGCGGAACAAGCGGGCGGTAAAGCGAGCGATGGCAAAGAGCGTATTCTGGATATCATCCCGGAAACTCTGCACCAGCGCCGTTCGTTCTTTGTCGGCAACGACCATATGGTTGAAGATGTCGAACGCTTTATCCGTGAGTTCCCGGACGCGTAATCTCCTGCGCCTCTCCACACGGAGAGGCGTTTTTATCGCTGCGCAATGTTGACTCTTGTCACTGGCGAACTCTGACGATTCTCCCACAGCACCGTTAATCCACGCTGTAATGCTATAAAAATAAACAACAAAATACCGATGGCGATTTTCGTCCACCATGAGCTCAGCGTGCCATCAAAGTTTATGTAAGTCTGAATCAGTCCCTGAATCGCCACGCCAAAAAGCGTCCCTAATACCGTTCCAACGCCACCGCTCAGAAGCGTACCGCCAATTACCACTGAGGCGATAGCATCCAGTTCCACACCTACGCCCGCCAGCGCATATCCGGCCTGGGTATAAATCGAGAAGACAATCCCCGCCAGCGTTGCCAGTCCGGTGGAGAGCATATAAATGCGAATAGTGGTGCTGCGAGTGGAAATCCCCATCAGGTTCGCCGACGTTGCGTTGCCGCCAATGGCGTATACCTGATTACCAAAACGGGTACGATGCGCGAGGAAAATACCGATAACCACCACCGCCAACATCAGCAGTCCCATCGCACTTAAGCGACCGCCGCCAGGGATTTTCCACGCAAGGCTTGAGAGCGTGTCATAAATGGGATGGTTTATCGGAATCGACTCTTCCGAAACGAGATAGCTGACACCGCGCAAAAAGAACATCCCCGCCAGGGTAATGATAAATGCCGGGATCTTCAGGGCGTCGATCAAAAGCCCCATAAATGCGCCGAAGGCACAGCCCATCACCAGCACTAGCGGAAACGCCAGTAGCGGCGAGAGGCCGAAATCGCCAATCACTTTTGCCAGAAACACGCCAGTAAAGGCGATCACCGAACCGACGGAGAGATCGATCCCACCGGAGAGGATCACAAAGGTCATGCCAACGGCAATGATCCCAAGAAAGGCGTTATCGGTCAGGATATTGCAGATCACTCTTGTGGAAGCAAAACCGGGAAACTGGGTCAGGCAGTAAAGATAACCCAACACAAAGACGCCGATGGTGATCATCAGTGGCAAATTACGTTTTATCACGGCTACGTACTCCTTTAATCAGACTGATAAAGCGTTGCGACTGGACAATCAGCACGCAAAGAACCACCACCGCTTTTACAACCTGGTTCATCTCTGGCGGAAAGCCCGAAAGCAAAATTCCGGTGTTCATCCCCTGAATAATCAGCGCCCCCACCACCGAAAGCAGTAGGTTAAAACGTCCGCCCATCAGCGATCCGCCGCCAATAACCACCGCGAGAATGGCGTCCAGCTCCAGCCATAACCCGGCGTTATTGGCATCGGCACCGCGAATATCCGCCGCTATGATAATGCCCGCAATCGCCGCACACAGCCCGCTCAACACGTAGGTAAGCATGACGATGATCCGCGTGTTTACCCCGGCATTTTTTGCCGCCCGAATGTTGATACCAACGGCTTCGATAAACATCCCCAGCGCCGTTTTGCGGGTCAACAGCCAGAACAGGATAAGCGTCAGCACCGCGATAATGACCGGCGTTGGCAGGAACAACAGCGATCCACTGCCAAACCATGAGAGATCCGGCGAGTTAAACGTGACGATCTGTCCGGAGGTGATCAGTTGCGCCACGCCGCGCCCGGCGACCATCAGGATCAGGGTGGCAACAAACGGCTGAATTTTGAGGATCGCTACCAGTATGCCGTTCCACAATCCCGCCAGGATGCCAGTGCCCAGGGCGCTTAACAAAACAATCGGCAGGCTGAATCCCGCGACCGTCATCGCAGCCGTTGTGGCTCCGGCGATAGCCATCACCGCCCCCACGGAGAGATCAATCCCACCTGTTGCGATCACCAGCGTCATTCCGATAGCCAACAGCGCAACGGGGGCCGCACGGTTAAGAATGTCTATGGGGCTACCGAATAAACGCCCATCCTGGAGCACCACCTGCCAGAAATGCGGGGCCACCAGGCTATCGACCAGCAGCACCAGCAACAGTGCCGCCAGCTGCGGCATTCCCGTTGGCCAGCGAAAGCGCCTTTTCGGCGGCGTAGTGTCCGGGAGAGATTGAGGCATCACACTGTTCTCCTTACGCCGCAATGGCGTTCATGATCGCCGGAACGGAAAGCTCTGCCAGCGGGATCTCCGCCACCTGTTTGCGATCGCGCATGATGATCACCCGGTCGGCATAGCCCACCAGTTCTTCCAGTTCGGAGGAGATCACCAGCAGCGCCAGACCATCGGCGCATAGCGTTTCAATCAGGCGGATGATCTCGGCGTGGGCACCAACATCAATGCCGCGAGTTGGCTCATCAAGGATCAGAAATTGCGGTCGGGTCAGTAGCCAACGTGAAAGCAACACTTTTTGCTGATTGCCGCCAGAGAGAAATTCAATCGGTTGTTCAGTTGAAGGTGTGCGAATGCCAAGCTGGCGGATAAAGCGTTCGGCAATCTCTTGCTGTTCTTTGCGGGAAATGGGACGTAGCCAGCCGCGCTGGGCCTGGAGAGCGAGGATGATATTTTCCCGCACCGAGGCGGCAGCGATGATGCCATCGGTTTTCCTGTCTTCCGGGCAGAAGCCAATGCCCAGTACCGAAGCCTGATGTGGCGATCGCAGGTTTTGCGGTTTGCCTTTGATCAACGCCGTGCCGCTGTCAGCAGGTTTGATACCGAAGATCACTTCGGCGGTTTCGGTACGTCCTGATCCCAGCAATCCAGCCAGACCGACGATCTCGCCGGGGCGTACTTCGAGATCAAACGGTGCGATCGTTCCTTTTTTGCCGTAATTTTTGAACGCGGCAACGGGTTTGTCGCTCAACAATGTTCGCCCGGCACGCTGTAGCGCGTGGGTATCCAGCTCGCGCCCCAGCATCATTTTTACCAGTTCGATCTGCGGTAGCTCGCACGTTTCCCGACAGCCTACGAAACTGCCGTTGCGTAAGACGGTGATCCGATCGCTGACCTGATAGACCTGATCGAGAAAGTGAGTGACAAAAATCAGGCTGACGCCGCGATCGCGCAACTGACGCATCAGGTCAAACAGTAACTCCACTTCCTGGGTGTCGAGACTGGCGGTGGGTTCATCGAGGATCAGCACTTTGGCAGAGAGATCGATAGCCCGGCAAATAGCGACGATTTGCTGCATCGCGACTGAAAAGCGGTTGAGCGGTTCGCGCACGTCGAGGGAGAAACCGTAAGATGCCATCAGTTCGGTGGCGCGCTTTTCCATCTCTTTGCGGCGTAGAAGGCCGAAGCATTTGGGTTCGCGGCCTATAAATAGATTATCAGCGACCGACATATTGGGTAGCAGGTTTACTTCCTGATAGACGGTGCCGATACCGAGTTGTTGTGCATGGGCGGTATTTTTCGGTGAGATAGCCTGGCCTTCCAGCCAGATGGTGCCGCGATCGGCGTGGTATACACCAGTTAATGCTTTGATTAGCGTTGATTTTCCTGCCCCGTTTTCACCGAGCAGCGCCATGATTTCGCCGCGGCGCAGGCTGAAATCAACGTTGTCTAACGCTTTGACGCCGGGGAAAAATTTACTTAATCCTTCGGTGCGGAGGATCTCCTGGTGTTGGTTAGTCGTCATGGTTTCCCCCGGTGTAAAGCGTGCTCCCAGTAGGCATGATAAGACGCGGTAAGCGTCGCATCAGGCTTCAGCGCACCACCGCCGGATGCGGCGCGAGCGCCTTATCCGGCCTACGAATCGGCATCAGGCATAGCAACCCTCAATACCCCATATTTTTCTTCTTCTCTAACTCTTCTTTTGCGGTATCAGGCAGATAAAGGGTGGATTTGGTCAGCGTCAGCTTTTCAGGCATGGTGCCGTCTTTTTTGTATTTCTCCAGCGCGTCGAAGGCGGGACCTGCCATATTCGGCGTCAGTTCAACACTGGCGTTCGCTTCGCCATCAATCATCGCTTTGTAGATATCCGGTACGCCGTCGATAGAACCTGTCAGAATATCTTTGCCTGGTTTCAGGCCCGCTTCTTTAATTGCCTGAATTGCACCAATCACCATGTCGTCGTTATGGGCGTAAACCATGCAGATGTTTTTGCCGTTGTTTTCCGCTTTGATAAAGCTCTCCATGACTTCTTTGCCTTTACTGCGGGTGAAGTCACCTGACTGCGAGCGGATAATTTTGATATTTGGCGCATTCTTAATGGCTTCGGCAAAGCCTTTCTTACGGTCAATGGCGACGCTGGCCCCAACAGTGCCCTGCAGCTCCACCACGTTGCATGGTTTGCCATTCACTTCTTTTACCAGCCAGTCACCAATCAACTTGCCTTCGAGAATGTTGTCGGCAGTGACGGTGGTCATATAGAGAGATTTGTCTTTCACATCAATAGAACGATCGAGCAAGAAGACCGGGATTTCGGCATCTTTCGCCTCTTTTAATACCGGTTCCCAACCCGTCGCAACCACCGGAGCGATAAAGATCGCATCCACCCCTTGCGCGACGAAGGAACGTACCGCTTTAATCTGGTTTTCCTGCTTTTGCTGACCATCGGCAATTTTCAGCGTAATTCCGCGTTTTTCGGCCTCACTTTTCGCCACATTGGTTTCTGCGGCGCGCCAGCCAGATTCCGATCCGACCTGCGAAAATCCTACGGTTAATGGAGCGGCCAACGCCATAGACGACATGGCTGCCGAGACTGCAGAGACTACAAGTAAGCGTTTCCACATAGGGTTGTCCTCGTCGGGGTAATTATTATTGGTGAAAAGATGTTCGCGAAAAAACTATAGACAATTCGTTATGTAACGGATTGCGTTACATCACACTTCAAAGAAGTAAATAAAACGTTAATCACAAGTTTGTAATCGCTTTCATCTCACTATGAAAAATGCGGCTACGGTTATGGATTTTCCTGCTCTGTATACCGTCTTAAAATTGGCGAAAAAGGAAAATGAAGACGAAAACAAGCGAAGACATTCGGCGCGAGTTGGCTATAATACTCGGCACTTGTTTGCCACATATTTTTAAAGGAAACAGACATGAGCTTACTCAACGTCCCTGCGGGTAAAGATCTGCCGGAAGACATCTACGTTGTTATTGAGATCCCGGCTAACGCAGATCCGATCAAATACGAAATCGACAAAGAGAGCGGCGCACTGTTCGTTGACCGCTTCATGTCCACCGCGATGTTCTATCCGTGCAACTACGGTTACATCAACCACACCCTGTCTCTGGACGGTGACCCGGTTGACGTACTGGTCCCGACTCCGTACCCGCTGCAGCCTGGTTCTGTGATCCGTTGCCGTCCGGTTGGCGTTCTGAAAATGACCGACGAAGCCGGTGAAGATGCGAAACTGATTGCGGTTCCGCACAGCAAGCTGAGCAAAGAATACGATCACATTAAAGACGTAAACGATCTGCCTGAACTGCTGAAAGCGCAAATCGCTCACTTCTTCGAGCACTACAAAGACCTCGAAAAAGGCAAGTGGGTGAAAGTTGAAGGTTGGGAAAACGCAGAAGCCGCTAAAGCTGAAATCGTTGCTTCCTTCGAGCGCGCAAAGAATAAATAAGTTCTTCTAGCGCAATAACCCTGAACGCCGGGCTTCGGTTAGTAAGGGTTTTTTTATGCCCGCGATAAATAAACTCTCTATTCCACCATCATTATTCTCAGCGGTTGCAAGGCTTGAACGGTAAGAACAAGCAAACCCGACCACCATTTTGCTGTTCATAGCCACTTGCTGGAAGTTAGCCGACCTCACTCATACTCACCGTTCAAAGCGTGCCCCCGTTTTACCCCTGCACATTTGTGAACGCCAGCAGAGTTTTGTATGCGATTGCAGATATGGAAAGCGGCTCGGAGAGAAAAGCAAAAGATGGAAAAGTTACAAAAAAAAATCGCGAGATACATCGCATAAAACAACGCCACCCGAAGGTGGCGTGCTTTTATTATTACTTATCCCTGTCTAACCAGTCGCCGCTTTCAATTAGCTTTAATCCATCGACGGGTCGTTGATAAACGTACATCCATGCACTCCCGTACGGCGTCTGAATCAACTGGCGCGCGTATTCACCGCCCCTGGTGCGCAAGGCATCAAGTTCGGCCAGCGTGGCGTTGTCAATACGATAAACTTCACCGTGTACTGTTCCGTTCCCCGGAACTGCGCCTGGATAGTGGCCCAGGCTATACAACTGGTAGTTATCGATACTGAAATCGCCCAGTAACTGGGCATTGGTCATCCAGTGACTGTTGCCTTGTTTGTGGCGTAAACTGCCGTAGACAAATATTCGCATTGCTAAAACTCGAACTGATAGAGCAAATCCAGTGCCTGGTCTACACCAGACACGGCTTCCAGATATAGCTTAGGCATCAGGCGATAACGTAACGTGAGTGTTGCTATAGAGTCAAATATACCCACGCCGTATTTCACTTGCAGACCTGGCAATACATAGCCGCTGACCACTACCTGGGAGGAGTCGCCTACTCCCTGGGTGTCGAGCGCTAAATTGCTTACGCCAAACGTCTCGCCGATTTTACCCACAATCTGGCCACTTTGCGCAACCCCCAGACCAATCAGCATCGAGGTCATTGCCGCACTGTCGCTCTGATCGCTCTCCAGCCCTTGTCCACGTAGCAAATAAGACAATGCAGCTTGTTGCGACATCGCCGGGTCAGAGAAGATCTCCGCTTTCGGTTCGTCCGCCAGACCAGTGACGCGAACTCCGGCGATTACGTCGTCTTCTGTAGCATCCGGGTTACGAATAGCTTCAATATTAAGATACGGTTGATCCGGCGGACCAGAGAACAGTAACTCACCTTTACGCACAATCAGATCCTGACCATAGGCATGGAAGCGCCCTTCAGGGATGTTGATCTGCCCGTTCAGGCCCAGCCCTTGTTTGTCCTGAACGACGTTAAGATCGCCCGTCAGCCGCGCTTTCAGGCCAAAGGCGTCAATGCGCACATTGTTGCCAACGTGGACAATCAGGTTACTGTTAATCGGAATCGACGCCGTTTTCGGCTCTTCCGGTTGCAGGTTATCGTTAAGCATCACCACATCGCTGGAGACGCCTACTGCGCTTTCCGGCAGATCGTGCACCACGATGCGCGCCCACGGGACATCCACGCGACCATCGAGGGTAAACAGGTTTGGTGTAGCCTCGAAGACAACATCTGGCGATACATCCATTCGTACCATCGGCGGCACGGTGATCCGCACTTTACTGCCTTTCGCCGTTACCCGCGCCCGCCAGTTTTCAATTTGGCTCCAGTCGGCATCACCGTTCAGGTAGATTTCACCCTGCTGGGTCCGTACTGTACCGGCAAGCGTCGAGCGCATACCATTAAAGTTGACCGCAAGCTGGCTCGGTTGCATATCAAACGGCATAAAGTTGCCGTCGATATCCACACCCGTAACCTGAAGCTGACCAAACAACTGCGGGCTTTGCACATCACCACCCAGACGCAAGTTGGCACTCACCATCCCCGCTGCTTTTTCCCCACGGGTAAAGATGGGGTTTATCATCGCAAGGTTGAAGTTACGGATATTGACGTTGCCACCAAGATTACGGCGGCCTTGCGGATCGGTCACCTGCACCTGTCCATCAAACTGGCCGTTATTGGTCAGGCGGATGGTCCAGCCCAATTCGGCACGGTTGTTACGCAATTCCGCCGTCAGATTCAGTGTCTGAAACGCCACGGGCAGCGCCGCATCGTTGACGGTTTGCGTTACCTGCACGTTACGCCCCGAAAGGGTGATACTGCCCTGCGGCAGCCCCTCTTTCGTGGTGTCCCAGGCAACATCCGCTTTACCCGTGAAGATACCGCTGGCCTGAGTGGTTTCTGGCATAAACGGTTTCAGCATGGCGAGGTCGAAGCGGTTGAGATTCACCACCGCACGCCCTTCGGCCCCCGCATCGATAGTTTGCGGCACGCACAGTTCCGCATTCGGGTTAAGCCAGCAGTGTGGCCCGATGCTGATTTTTTGCTCCTTATTGCGGTAATCCAGCGCAATATCGCGGGTCAGCGACCACGGGCCGACCGGCGTCTGGAAGCGGGTATTGCTAAGAGTTCCCTTCCAGCGTTCTTCTTTGCGATCAAAACTTCCTGCCAGATTAAGCTGCCCGGAGACAGGCTCGCCCTGAATCCGCAACTGTAGCTCGTGCTGCTTTTCGCTGCCTTTGGCATTCAGGGTGACGAGGTTGATATTGACATCCGGCTGCGAAATTTGCTCAACGCGTACGTCGAGTTTACCCGCAATCTGATCGGTGGATTTGATATCGCCTTCCACGCGAACCTGCGCCACGGAAAGTTCCTGCCAGCGCAGGCCGCGCGCGGTGATATCTGCCAGTAGTTGTGGCGCTTCCACCGTGCCGCGTACTTTCACCAGCCCTTTCGCTGTACCGCCAAGCCCCGGCAGCGCGTTATCCAGACCCGGCGCGTTGATGGTGGCATCAAGATTGAGATCTTTTACCCCCAGCTCGCCTTTCACTTCGGCACTGTTTGGCCCCAGTTCCAGATGCAGCCCTGGGATCATCCACTGCATATAACTGTTGCCTTTCAGCGTGCCGTCAACGTTCACTTTGTTCTGTTTGACGTTACCGGTCAGCTTCAGTTCTGGCACCTCCATCTGCCAGGTGCCGCCGTACAGGCTACCGCGGGTTTTAATCAAGCCATTGAGTTTCGACGGCCACTCCGGGAACTCTTTGGCGGTGTTAATGCCATTAAGCGTTAGCTCACCGCGCCAACTAATGGCCTGCTGCCAGTCGAGCAACGCCTTGAGTTCAGTTTTCCCTTCCAGCGCCGCGACGGTGAGTTTGTCGAGATTGACCTGCTGTTCATTACCTTTGGCATCAAGGGTAATGGTGGCTGGCGGGATCTCCTGTCCCTTCACTGCCGTACGCATTGAGAGCGTGTAATCGGTCATTTTGCCGGTAAGTTTCAGTTTCAGATCATCCGCCTGATACTGCTTCTCACCAGTGAACGGCCAGTAAAGCTGTTTGCTGTTCACTTCCACGTTGAGTGGCAATCCGGCTTCCGCCAGTCGCGTCTGGGCGCGTAAATCCATATCCACCGGACCGGAAAGGTTAACGCCTATCTCCAGCTGTTCGCGCAGCGCGCCGCCCACTTTCAGCTTCACCTTTTCACCTTTCAACGGCTCCACGTTCAGTGTGCTGTTGAGGGTGATATCCACCGGCCAGTTGTCTGACAGCTGCGCCGTGCCGCTGGCGTTGACGATCCCCTGGTTGGTATCGATATCCAGGGCGTCCAGTTTAGTATTGCCGTCAATGCTGCTCACTTTCAGCAGCATGGTGCGCACGGTGATGTCCGTGTCGCCCGTCACGCGCAGCTGCTCGCCCTTAAACTCTTCAATGTTCAGGTTAAGCGGCAAATGCACGTCGGTCATTTCCGGCAATACCGGGCGAGAAAAGAGATCTTTCAGCGTTTCGCCGAGCGGCTTTTCCTCCGGCTGCGGATTTTCAATTTTCGGTTCGACCACTTCTTCCTGCGCCACTTCCGCCACTTTCGGCAGAGCAATCAGCAGGCCTTTCAGCGACGTCGGTTTCAGGGTCAGGGTTTTCTCCTGCCAGTTCAGGCCGGAGGTGAAGTCCATCACCGACACCGTGGTGTCATCAATCTTGATGTTGACGTTGTCCAGCGCCACCCGTGTCAGGGTGATGGGATACGGCGTGGAGAGATCCAGCGGACCGCTATCTTCCTCTTCTTCAACCTGTTCAGAAGGAGGCATTTTTTTACTGTCGATGTTGACCTGAATGTCTTTCAGCGCCAGGTCATTAATACAAACGCTACTGTTCCACAGGCACTCAAGACCGACCGCCAGATGCAGATTACCCGCTTTTACCGCCACGCCTGGCTGCTCATAACGAACGTCAGACAAGGTGAGATCGCGCCAGCCGCCGGTGACCTTGCCAATATCCAGTCCTGGCACCCAGCGATCCGCCGCTTTAAATACAAGATGCAGGCCGCTGGTGGTGCCCACCAGAAACGCCACCGATCCCAGCAACAGTAAGATAACGATAACCACGCCGAGGCTGATTTTTTTCCATAAACTCATAATTCTGGCCCCAGACCGATGTAAAACTGTAACCCGTGTTCGTCTTTATCCGCGACCGGTACGGCAAAATCGAGTTTGATTGGCCCGACCGGCGATTCCCAGCGCACGCCGACCCCGGTACCGGTTTTAAAGTCGCTGCGGCGAATATCGCTTACCGCTTCGCCACTATCGACAAACACCGCGCCCCACCATTTTCCGGTCACGTTGTACTGGTATTCCAGCGATCCGGTTATCAACTTCGAGGCCCCTTTCAGGTCACCGTTGGCGTATTTCGGGGCGATAGATTTGTATTTGTAGCCGCGAATACTGCGATCGCCCCCGGCGAAGAAACGCAGATCCGGCGGTACTTTGTCGAAATCACCGGTTTCAATCCAGCCCAGCGTGCCGCGTGTAACGAAACGATGGCGATCGTACAGTGTGCGGATCCAGACGTTCTGCGCCTGGAAAACGGAGAAATCGACATCTGAACCCCAGGCCGTGTTGGAGTAGTCGATAGAGTAGCGTTGCGAGTCGCCCCAGGTTGGCATCAGGCCACCACGAGAACGCGTGCGGCTAATCATCACACCAGGATAAAACAGCATCGTGGTGTTGGTAATTTCACCCTGGGTAAAGTGGTCGAGGCTCCAGCGCAGGTTAATGGCACGCTGCCAGCCGCTGGAGAGATCCCAGTAGCGAGAAGCCACCAGCGTAGTGGAGTCAGATTCGGTATCGTTCAGGTCAGTGCGCTTAAAACCGCCCTGCACCAAATAATATTGTTCCAGTGGATTCTTCAGCAGCGGCATTTTATAGCTGAAGTCGAGGGTCTGTTCCGGCGCGGAAATACTGGTACTGGTGGTCAGACTGTGACCATAAGAGTTCATCCACGGCTTTTTCCACGTCGCTTTCACGCGCGGTCCCACGTCCGTAGAGTAACCGCCCCCGGTTTCGATGGTGTTTTCTGTTCGCGGCGAAACCACGCCCGTCAATGGTAATACTTTCGTTTCGCGCGCTTTATCAAATTGTGGAGCCACCACCACCGAGTTAAACCAGCCGGTAGCAGAAAGTCGGCGGTTCAGTTCCGCCAGATCTTTCGATTCGTACTCATCGCCCTCTTTAAACGGCACCAGATTTTGCAGGTATTCATCGCGGATTTGTGATCCTTCAAAGGTCACATGCCCAAAGCGGTAACGTTCGCCACTGTTATAATCAATATCCCAGAAGGCTTTATGCAGGCCGAGCGCAATGCCCAGCTGCGCTTTGGTAAATTCGCTATCGAAATAACCTTTACGCAACGCAATGCTGGTTAAGGACTTTTTGAAATTTTCATAATCGCCCTGGTTCAGCACCGTGCCAATAGCCGGGCGAGTATCGAGCAATTTCAAATAGTCTTTATCGGTCCGCGCGCCGCCGCGCAATACCACATCGGTGCCGCCAATTAACACCGGCACGCCTGGCGTGACTTTGGCGATCAATACCTGCCGCCCTTTCTTTGGCGGTGGACGGAGATCAAATTCAATGGTCGGCTGGTAATAACCCAGCGCTTTCAGACCTTCGCGGATGGCATCATCGACGCGTGCGCGAAAGCGACGGTCTGGCGTCACTTCATCACTTTCAATCGTAGAAAGCTGCGCACGAACGTTCTTTTCCAGCTGTCCCGATAACCCCTCGACCTGTAGACGGACGTTCGCGGCGACGGCAGATCCGCTTAAGCAGAGTAAGCTTACACAGCATAACTGTCGGATATAGCGCACATTTTCTCCTGAATATCCTTTTTTCCTGCCCCTGGAACGCCGTTAAACGGCTTAACAAAAATCCAGTAATATGGATTAAA
Source organism: Escherichia sp. WS1265 (assembly GCF_046487585.1). Taxonomy (NCBI): domain Bacteria; kingdom Pseudomonadati; phylum Pseudomonadota; class Gammaproteobacteria; order Enterobacterales; family Enterobacteriaceae; genus Escherichia; species Escherichia sp. WS1265. The sequence goes on along the minus strand of NZ_JBJQJE010000003.1, from coordinate 200,126 downwards.
AAGCAGACTAAACCCCAAATATTTCTTATGTTTTACTTTAGACCTATTCACGGTGGTTATTGTGTGCAAATACGCCTCTTGTTACAACCTTAACCCCAATGACCGATTTTCGGGAGAGCGACACCATGAGTTTATTTGATAAAAAGCATCTGGTTTCCCCCGCCGATGCCCTGCCTGGACGTAACACCCCGATGCCCGTAGCCACGCTGCATGCGGTCAACGGTCACTCAATGACCAATGTACCTGACGGAATGGAGATTGCCATTTTTGCGATGGGTTGTTTCTGGGGTGTGGAGCGTCTGTTCTGGCAGTTACCCGGCGTTTACAGCACCGCCGCAGGCTATACCGGAGGCTATACGCCAAATCCGACTTATCGGGAAGTGTGCTCCGGTGATACGGGTCATGCCGAAGCGGTACGCATTGTTTACGATCCTTCCGTCATCAGCTATGAGCAGTTGCTACAGGTATTTTGGGAGAATCACGATCCCGCCCAGGGAATGCGTCAGGGCAATGACCACGGCACGCAGTATCGTTCAGCGATTTATCCGCTGACCCCAGAACAGGATGCCGCAGCTCGCGCCAGTCTGGAACGTTTTCAGGCGGCGATGCTTGCCGCCGATGACGATCGTCACATCACCACGGAAATCGCTAACGCCACACCGTTTTATTATGCCGAAGATGACCACCAGCAATATCTGCATAAAAACCCGTATGGTTACTGTGGAATTGGCGGAATTGGCGTCTGTCTGCCACCGGAAGCATAGCGTTACGGGTACAAATGTAGATTGTTGATAAAGTGCGCTTTGTTTATGCCGGATGCGGCGTAAACGCCTTACCAGGCCTACAAAATCGTCCAAATTCAATATATTGCAAGGACTGCGTAGGCCTGATCGGCATAGCGCATCAGGCAGTATTGCATTTATCAGCAGTCTGAATTTTAACCCTCTGGCGACTTTACAGTACCTTACGCTATACTAGCCACTGAAAATGCCGGTTCACTTTCTTCGAATCGGCTTTCAATGTGTATTTCACACAAATTAATCAACTTCCCCTTCCGAGGATCTGGCCTGAAAGGTCGGATAAGATATGTTAAACAGTATTTTAGTCATACTCTGCTTGATCGCTGTAAGTGCGTTCTTCTCGATGTCCGAGATCTCGCTTGCCGCCTCACGCAAAATCAAACTTAAACTGCTGGCTGATGAAGGCAATATAAATGCCCAACGCGTTCTGAATATGCAGGAAAATCCCGGCATGTTCTTTACCGTGGTCCAAATCGGTCTGAACGCAGTGGCGATTCTCGGCGGTATCGTCGGTGATGCGGCATTTTCTCCAGCTTTTCACAGCCTGTTCTCCCGCTATATGTCGGCAGAGCTCTCTGAGCAACTGAGCTTTATTCTCTCTTTCTCGTTAGTGACTGGCATGTTTATCCTGTTTGCGGATTTAACCCCGAAACGCATCGGTATGATTGCGCCAGAAGCGGTAGCTTTGCGTATCATCAACCCGATGCGCTTCTGCCTGTACGTATGCACCCCGCTGGTGTGGTTCTTCAACGGCCTGGCGAACATGATCTTCCGTATTTTCAAACTGCCAATGGTACGTAAAGATGACATCACTTCTGATGACATCTACGCGGTAGTGGAAGCCGGTGCGCTGGCGGGCGTGTTACGTAAACAGGAACACGAGCTGATTGAAAACGTCTTTGAGCTGGAATCCCGTACCGTTCCGTCTTCAATGACACCGCGTGAAAACGTGATTTGGTTTGATCTCCACGAAGATGAGCAAAGCCTGAAGAATAAGGTGGCGGAACATCCGCACTCTAAGTTCCTCGTCTGTAATGAAGATATTGACCACATCATCGGTTATGTCGATTCTAAAGACCTGCTGAACCGCGTGCTGGCTAACCAAAGCCTGGCACTGAACAGCGGCGTACAAATTCGCAACACGCTGATTGTACCGGATACGTTAACCCTTTCAGAGGCGTTGGAAAGTTTTAAAACCGCAGGTGAAGACTTCGCGGTGATCATGAACGAGTACGCGCTGGTGGTGGGGATCATCACCCTCAACGACGTGATGACCACGCTGATGGGCGATCTGGTCGGTCAGGGGCTGGAAGAGCAGATTGTCGCCCGTGATGAGAACTCATGGCTGATTGACGGCGGCACCCCAATTGACGACGTCATGCGCGTGCTGGATATTGACGAGTTCCCGCAGTCGGGCAACTACGAAACCATCGGCGGCTTTATGATGTTTATGCTGCGTAAGATCCCGAAACGCACCGATTCGGTGAAATTCGCCGGCTACAAATTTGAAGTGGTGGATATCGATAACTACCGCATCGACCAGCTGCTGGTGACCCGGATCGACAGCAAGGCCACCGCCCTTTCGCCAAAACTGCCTGACGCTAAAGATAAAGAAGAAAGCGTCGCGTAACCCCCAGAAACATCAACGGCTCCTGAATCAGGAGCCGTCTTATTACTGCATAGCACTTTGGTTAAGCCATCTCTGTTTGCAGACGCATAACCTGACGGTTAACTTCGGACATCACTGACAAATGCAGCTTATCCTTCACTTTTGGGATAAGAATCTTACCCTTATCAAATTCAAAAGCGCCAACGTCCTTGATGTATAACCGTCCACGGAACAGGATCTTTACGTACTTCGCCACCTGAAGTGGGTTGTACCGTTGGAAAATTTTCATTGTTATCTCCTGCTGAGTATTACGCCTGTGCGGTGCCACAATCGGCCCAACTATTATGAGGCGCAAATTTTAATGCTTAGTGACTATAGACTATCCGGGCAATGTTTCCACCGCGTATAACTTTTTTTACCTAAAGGTTACAATTATTCAGAATTATCTTTTTACCGAAGCGCGGTCTTCAGTATAAGCATTCATTTTTCATATGATTTGTGCGCTTGACCGCAAACTGGCATCACACTTGCGGGAAATTCGATAAATAGCACATATGATTAAAACTCAGACACCAAGTGGTCGGATCACCTGCATATCATAAGAAGGAAACACCATGACCCTACGCAAGATTCTGGCACTCACCTGCCTGCTGTTGCCGATGATGGCTTCCGCACATCAGTTCGAAACCGGTCAGCGAGTGCCGCCGATTGGCATTACCGATCGGGGCGAGTTGGTGCTTGATAAAGATCAGTTTAGCTACAAAACCTGGAACAGCGCGCAGTTAGTGGGAAAAGTGCGAGTACTGCAACATATTGCTGGTCGCACCTCTGCAAAAGAGAAAAACGCGACGCTGATTGAAGCGATTAAATCAGCGAAGTTACCGCACGATCGTTACCAGACCACCACCATTGTTAACACCGACGACGCGATTCCGGGTTCCGGCATGTTTGTGCGCAGCAGTCTGGAGAGTAATAAAAAGCTTTATCCCTGGTCGCAGTTTATTGTCGATAGCAATGGCGTCGCGCGCGGTGCCTGGCAGCTGGATGAAGAAAGTTCCGCTGTAGTGGTGCTGGATAAGGATGGTCGCGTGCAATGGGCCAAAGACGGGGCGCTCACACAGGAAGAGGTGCAGCAAGTGATGGACCTGCTGCAAAAGTTGCTCAAATAATGGCAATAACATAAATTCTGCAAAAATAATTTTCCCCTATCGTTATCTATGGGATAGGGGAATTAAGTCTCTTAGTTCTTACGCCGAACTCATACTGGTAACGCTAGTTGCTCTTTTTTAAATGCCTCAATGGTCGATTTATATTTCTCGCAAATCTTTTCTTTGGTAATATTACTATCTGCGGCCAGATTCGCACTTACTATCGCATCCACTTGTTCGGCTAATTCGACTTGTTGGCAACCTGCATTAACCAGAAAATTATAAATAAGAGAGTAATCTTCATCCTCCAAAACAACAGAGGAACCATTACGAAAACGTTCACCCCCTCCATAGATTTTAAGCGCAAAGCCCAAAGATTCTATGACTATGGCAAAATTATCATCAATTATTTTTTCGTAAATATACCATCCATCGCATTCTTTAATTCCACAGCCTGGTATTTGGAGTTCAAATTTACCCCGTTTTAATTTGCTTACTATATCCTCCAATAAGGCATAACCGAAAGATACGTCACCAAACGCCTGGCGAATATAACCTTTAATCCTTTTTGGTATGTCAGACTGTTTTTTCTGCAAAATATCACAGGCATACAATCTTCTGTTTTGTTCTAACGGAAACTCGCGGTTTTTGAAATCCATGAATGAGTTATACTCATTTATTGTTATGGGAATTTCTTCGTATTCAAATCCACTGCCTCGCAATGTCATTGTATATTCGGCACCGTTATCTTTAAGGCTGAAACTGATAAGAAACTTATCCATGGCTTTAACAGTTTCATTTTTTGATGAAAGCACTTGATAACTATCTTTATCAATCTGAGTTGCGCAACGAAAAAACTCCCACAAAGTTAACAGGCTATCATAATTCGAAACCCAATCTTTTTTCTTAAATGCATGCTGAATATTATTAAAAAAAATTGTTTGAATGTGTTTTTGTATGCGATGATTTTACGAATAACTCCACCGCACCAATAAAATTATTGTGTCTGATCCTGGGTAACATATGGCTACCTTATTTTATTTGGTTATTTTATGTCGCCATTAAATATCTCATTATAGAAGTAAACTATCAAAAAACGCTCATTATTAAAATGTAACTTATTAGCAATTGAATTTTTGCACTTTAAATACAATCTCTTTTTATTTATAACTTTTTAGGTTGGGAGAAATCAGGATGGCAGAATCAGGAAATACACTGTTTCTGCCATCTGAATTTAGTAAATAGACACTCTGAACCCCGGATTCAGGAACGACTCGCGCGGAGTGTAATCCAGCGGTTTACCCTGCCAGTCGTGAACGTGCGCTCCGGCAGCTGCAGCCACAGCATGTCCAGCGGCGGTGTCCCAAATATTCGTTGGTCCGAAGCGCGGGTACAGCTGCGCCTGTCCTTCCGCCACCAGGCAGAATTTCAGCGAAGAGCCGATGGACGTGGTCTGATGTTCGCCAAGCTGTTGCAGATACTCTTTCAGCTCCGCATCTGCATGGGAACGGCTGATAACCACCAGCGGCGGGCGCGCATCGCGGACCTGAATCTGCTTGCGCACACCGCACTCTTCTTTCCAGGCCTTGCCTTCTGCCGCGCTGTACATTACGTTCATTACCGGCGCATACACCACACCTAAAATCGGTTTGCCATGGTCAATGAGCGCAATGTTAACGGTGAATTCGCCATTACGTTTAATAAACTCTTTAGTACCATCCAGCGGGTCTACCAGCCAGTAACGCTGCCAGTGCTGACGGACTTCCCAACCGGGAGGATCTTCTTCAGAAAGGACCGGAATATCCGGTGTCAGCGTACGTAAACCGTCCATGATAACGGTGTGTGCGGCAATATCCGCTGCCGTTACCGGAGAATTGTCCGCTTTGCTGACGACGTCCATCGGTTTCGTCCCGTCGTAGACCTGCATAATGGCATCGCCTGCATTCCGTGCAAGCTGGCATACTTGATCTAACATTTCTCCACCTCGTCTCTGTGAGCGGTGTTAACTTATTGTTTTACTTATACCCTATCGTTAATGAATGCGCCAACTGTGATAGTGTCATCATTTTCAAAGCGTAAAATTGTGGCATTCTTCACTGTTCTATAAGTAAGACGTTTATTCTCCCTTTTCTTTCGTATTCCCGATGATAAAAGGATGTCCCTGATGATTAAGTTTAGCGCAACGCTCCTGGCCACGCTGATTGCCGCCAGTGTGAATGCAGCGACGGTCGATCTGCGTATCATGGAAACCACTGATCTGCATAGCAACATGATGGATTTCGATTATTACAAAGACACCGCCACGGAAAAATTCGGACTGGTACGTACGGCAAGCCTGATTAACGATGCCCGCAATGAAGTGAAAAACAGCGTACTGGTCGATAACGGCGATTTGATTCAGGGGAGTCCGCTGGCAGATTACATGTCGGCGAAAGGATTAAAAACAGGTGATGTTCATCCGGTTTATAAGGCGCTGAATACGCTGGATTATACGGTCGGTACACTCGGCAATCATGAATTTAACTACGGTCTGGATTACCTGAAAAATGCGCTGGCGGGAGCGAAATTCCCTTATGTAAATGCCAACGTCATTGACGCCAGAACCAAACAGCCAATGTTTACACCGTATTTAATTAAAGATACCGAAGTGGTCGATAAAGACGGAAAAAAACAGACGCTGAAGATTGGCTATATTGGCGTCGTGCCGCCGCAAATCATGGGCTGGGATAAAGCTAATTTATCCGGGAAAGTGACGGTGAATGATATTACCGAAACCGTGCGCAAATACGTGCCTGAAATGCGCGAGAAAGGTGCCGATGTCGTTGTCGTTCTGGCACATTCCGGGCTGTCTGCCGATCCGTATAAAGTGATGGCGGAAAACTCAGTTTATTACCTCAGTGAAATTCCGGGCGTTAACGCCATTATGTTTGGTCATGCTCACGCCGTTTTCCCGGGTAAAGATTTTGCTGATATCGAAGGGGCTGATATCACCAAAGGCACGCTGAATGGTGTTCCGGCGGTAATGCCGGGCATGTGGGGCGATCATCTTGGGGTGGTCGACTTACAACTCAGTAATGACAGCGGTAAATGGCAGGTGACGCAGGCGAAAGCGGAAGCTCGGCCGATTTACGACATCGCCAATAAAAAATCCCTCGCGGCGGAAGACAGCAAGCTGGTAGAAACACTCAAAGCCGATCACGATGCCACACGCCAGTTCGTCAGCAAGCCAATCGGTAAATCTGCCGACAATATGTATAGCTATCTGGCGCTGGTGCAGGACGATCCGACCGTGCAAGTAGTGAACAACGCGCAAAAAGCGTATGTCGAACATTACATTCAGGGCGATCCGGATCTGGCAAAACTGCCGGTGCTTTCAGCTGCCGCACCGTTTAAAGTTGGTGGTCGCAAAAATGACCCGGCAAGCTATGTGGAGGTGGAAAAAGGCCAGTTGACCTTCCGTAATGCCGCCGATCTTTATCTCTACCCCAATACGCTGATTGTGGTGAAAGCCAGCGGTAAAGAGGTGAAAGAGTGGCTGGAGTGCTCCGCCGGACAGTTTAACCAGATTGATCCTAACAGCACGAAACCGCAATCACTCATCAACTGGGATGGTTTCCGCACCTATAACTTTGATGTGATTGATGGTGTGAATTATCAGATTGATGTTACCCAGCCTGCCCGTTATGACGGCGAGTGCCAGATGATTAATACCAATGCGGAAAGGATTAAGAACCTGACCTTTAATGGCAAGCCGATTGATCCGAACGCCATGTTCCTCGTTGCCACCAATAACTATCGCGCTTACGGCGGCAAATTTGCCGGTACGGGCGACAGCCATATCGCTTTTGCTTCACCGGATGAGAACCGCTCGGTGCTGGCAGCGTGGATTGCTGATGAGTCGAAACGTGCGGGGGAAATTCACCCGGCGGCAGATAACAACTGGCGTTTAGCACCGATAGCTGCCGATAAGAAACTGGATATCCGTTTCGAAACTTCCCCGTCAGATAAAGCCGCAGCGTTTATTAAAGAGAAAGGGCAGTATCCGATGAATAAAGTCGCGACCGATGATATCGGGTTTGCGATTTATCAGGTGGATTTGAGTAAGTAAAACACTTCTTTTTCGGCCTATAAATCATCAATCGCATCCGGCATTTATTGGCGGATGCGATGCTGGCGCATCTTATCCGCCCTACAAGTCATACACCGTAGGCCGCGCATCCGGCAGTTATGCCGCACGTTCATCCCGCACCGCCAACACCTCGGGCAAATTCAACTCAATCCAGTCCGCCAGTGCAGCAACCTTTTCGCTCACCTGCTCGCCCAGCGGCGTGAGGCTGTATTCCACATGCGGCGGCACCACCGGATACGCGATACGGTTAAGAAAACCATCCTGTTCTAACGCCTGTAACGACTGCGCAAGCATCTTTTCGCTCACCCCGCCGATTTTGCGCCGCAGGTCGCTAAAGCGATGAGTACCTTCGCGTAGCGCCACCAGAATCAACACCCCCCAACGGCTGGTGACGTGTTTCAACACCTCGCGCGACGGGCACTGTTCCGCAAAGAGATTACCCTCTTTCAGTTGTTGCGACAGGCTAACCTGACTCATTTCATACTTACCTTTTTGTACGTACTTACTAAAAGTAAGTTTAGGTGTTAGCGTATTTAAACACAAGACAAAACGATGGAGACTTCCCATGATCGCTATTACTGGTGCCACTGGCCAACTTGGTCACTATATTATTGAATCCTTGATGAAAACGGTTCCTGCCAGCCAAATAGTGGCTATCGTTCGTAATCCGGCAAAAGCCCAGGCTCTGGCAGCACAAGGCATTACCGTGCGTCAGGCTGACTACGGCGATGAAGCCGCACTGACATCTGCACTTCAGGGAGTGGAAAAACTACTGCTGATCTCTTCCAGCGAAGTGGATCAACGTGCCCCGCAGCATCGTAATGTTATTAATGCCGCAAAGGCGGCTGGCGTGAAATTTATCGCTTATACCAGCCTGCTACATGCAGATACCTCCCCGCTCGGCCTCGCCGATGAGCACATCGAGACGGAGAAAATGCTGGCTGATTCTGGCATCGTTTACACCCTGCTGCGCAACGGCTGGTACACCGAAAACTACCTCGCCAGCGCCCCGGCAGCACTGGAACACGGCGTATTTATCGGTGCGGCGGGCGATGGCAAAATCGCCTCAGCAACGCGGGCAGATTATGCGGCAGCTGCGGCACGCGTGATTAGCGAAGCCGGTCACGAAGGCAAGGTTTACGAACTGGCGGGCGATAGTGCCTGGACGTTGACACAGTTAGCGGCAGAGCTGACCAAACAGAGCGGAAAATCCGTTACCTATCAAAATCTGAGCGAAGCCGATTTCGCCGCGGCACTGAAAAGCGTCGGACTGCCCGACGGACTGGCGGATATGCTGGCGGATTCTGACGTTGGCGCATCGAAAGGTGGTCTGTTTGATAACAGCAAAACGCTTAGCAAATTGATTGGCCGCCCAACGACAACGTTAGCCGAAAGCGTAAGCCATCTTTTTAATGTTAATAACTAGTTAATTAAAGTGGCATCCTCCCGCATCCTCTCTGATAATGACGGGATGCCGGGAGCAATCATGTCTGCTTCCTGAACTTTCTTCTGACAGACCAATGGATGCCAGTAATGATTAGCGGCGTGCTGTACGCCCTGTTAGCAGGGTTGATGTGGGGGCTTATTTTTGTCGGGCCGTTGATCGTACCGGAATACCCGGCGATGTTGCAGTCGATGGGGCGTTATCTGGCGTTAGGGTTAATTGCGCTGCCCATTGCCTGGCTGGGACGCGTGCGTCTGCGTCAGTTGGCGCGTCGGGACTGGCTTACCGCCTTGATGCTCACTATGATGGGCAACCTCATTTATTACTTCTGCCTTGCCAGTGCCATTCAACGTACTGGCGCGCCTGTTTCCACGATGATTATCGGCACCCTGCCGGTGGTCATTCCTGTCTTTGCCAATCTGCTTTATAGCCAGCGCGACGGCAAACTCGCGTGGGGAAAACTCGCCCCGGCACTGATTTGTATTGGCATCGGCCTGGCGAGTGTGAATATTGCTGAGTTAAACCACGGACTCCCCGATTTTGACTGGGCACGTTATACCTCTGGCATCGTGCTAGCGTTAGTTTCCGTGGTCTGCTGGGCATGGTATGCCCTGCGCAACGCCCGCTGGCTGCGGGAGAATCCCGACAAACATCCGATGATGTGGGCGACGGCGCAGGCGCTGGTCACACTGCCGGTTTCTCTCATCGGCTATCTCGTCGCCTGTTACTGGCTGAATACGCAAACGCCGGACTTCTCCCTACCTTTTGGCCCCCGTCCGCTGGTGTTTATTAGTCTGATGGTTGCGATAGCCGTGCTTTGCTCATGGGTTGGCGCACTCTGCTGGAACGTCGCCAGCCAGCGATTACCGACAGTGATTCTCGGGCCGCTGATCGTTTTCGAAACACTGGCAGGTTTGCTGTACACCTTTTTGATACGCCAGCAAATGCCGCCGCTGATGACGCTGAGCGGTATCGCGCTGTTAGTGGTTGGCGTGGTCATTGCAGTCAGAGCAAAACCAGAAAAACCCTTAACTGAATCTGTCTCAGAAAGTTGACATACTGGCTGTGAGTTAAATAAGCCTCTGCTACGTAAGGGTTATAGCTTTTGCCTTAAAGATGCATTTAAAATACATCTTATCTTATTAAGAATGAGGTATCAGCTATGGCTTATCGCGACCAACCTTTAGGTGAACTGGCGCTCTCTATCCCTCGCGCTTCAGCTCTGTTTCGTAAATATGATATGGATTACTGCTGTGGCGGTAAGCAGACGCTGTCGCGCGCGGCGGCACGTAAAGAACTGGATGTTGAGGTCATTGAAGCTGAACTGGCAAAGCTTGCTGAACAACCGATTGAGAAAGACTGGCGTAGCGCCCCGCTGGCAGAAATCATTGACCATATCATCGTGCGCTACCACGATCGTCACCGCGAGCAGCTGCCGGAGCTGATCCTGCAAGCGACTAAAGTCGAGCGCGTTCACGCCGACAAACCGAGCGTGCCAAAAGGGCTGACAAAATACCTGACTATGCTGCATGAAGAGCTTTCCAGCCACATGATGAAAGAAGAGCAGATCCTCTTCCCGATGATCAAACAAGGCATGGGCAGCCAGGCAATGGGGCCAATCAGCGTAATGGAAAGCGAGCACGATGAAGCGGGCGAACTGCTGGAAGTGATTAAACACACCACCAATAACGTCACACCGCCGCCGGAAGCCTGCACCACCTGGAAAGCGATGTATAACGGTATTAATGAACTGATTGATGACCTGATGGATCACATCAGCCTGGAAAACAATGTACTGTTCCCACGCGCGCTGGCGGGTGAGTAATTTGTTCGATCAACGCACCTGGTTTACACAATCAGGTGCGTTTTCAAATGCTTTGAGTTATTCACCACTCCGGGACAATCTTTTGTATCTACTGAACTGGGAAAATTCATTATTCAGCCAATAATAAGTTCCTTCAACGGTTACTAACTTATTTTTTTCATTAATATAATTACTTATTCATCGCTCCTGTATAAGCCAGAATAAAATCACCCATTCCCTGGTTTTTACGTGTACATCCAGCTACCGCTACGCTTCCACCCACACCGACCCGCCATCATGGCGGTTCATCAGCGACCACAGCACATGGAATTTCTCGCCTCTTTTATACTCCCCCTCCATTTTCCTGTCCGTCCATTCTGGCATCTGCTCTCCCTGCTCCAGTGTCACCGTCGCTTGTCTACCTTCTACAAAAATCGACCACTCCCCGCTATGAGGACAAGCTTCACCGCTAAAGGCCGCTATCCGCTGCCGGTCTGTAACATACTGCGCTTCGCGCTGTGGCCAGTTGTACAACTCCTCCGGCATGCCCTGTGGGAAAAATCCCTCCGGCGGCACATTGATAAATCGGTTTGCCACCCGCCGTATACGTTTCCAATTGCATTTTGCCCACGCCCCGCTTTCCCAGTAATATTCTTGTATCCCAGCCTCGTTGACATACTTCGTTCGTACCCGCCCCTGCCAAGCCTCGGGAATATGTTCACTCCGGTACAACAGTTGGGCGCTGGCATCTGGGATATCCGGCAGATACAGGCCAGCCACCGTTACCGAGTCATCCTCACGCAGGTATACGCTACTATCCAGCTCATACAACGGTAATTGCATCGGCAGGGCCAGCGGGCCGTGCAGACTTTCCTCATAATAATAAGTCAGTTCGCCGTCATACCAGTATCCGCCCGAGGTACGTCTGATTAAATTATTATAATGTGCACCTCGCCATTTCAGTCTGTCATACTGTTTTTGCGCGGCGAGTGACATCCAGTCCGACGGATAATCAATTAGTCCTTTCATATCACTGCTAATATTGCCCCCGGATTGCAGTACCCGCAGGTCCCCCTGCTGTAGCTGAATAAAGTCATACTGTACCGACTTTAAAGTACTGCGGATATTGGGCAACACTCGCCCGCCCCAGACGACGTCAATCTGCTCGCACAGCGGACGACGGCGCACATCCAGCGGCATGGTCTTGCTCCACTCTGCCACCTGTCGCTCGCACAGCTCGACAAACTCCTGCCAGCCCTCAAAACGACGCCGATAATATTCCGGCGACATTATTCTTTCCAGCAACCAGCACTCCTGTGGATGTAATATAGCCACTTTATCTCCTGATTTATTAATTAATTGTCTATTGATACTTTTATTTCGGTACATAAATATTTGTTTGCAACTGAGACACAGCTATATACATATCCACTTCATCTATCATCGGTACGCTGACCGTCAAAATAGACGCTGCGTTTATCGGCAGCGAAAGCACCGAATGCCTGAAAACTGGCGGCATCGACATTAGGTTCACCGGGCGGATTTTTCAGGACTTTGCCAGACCAAAGAACAGAGCGTCCATCGGTGAGCCAGGTATGCTGGCAATTATTCCGATCATCGCAATCGAACTTATCGGGATTAAAATCGGACAGTAAGCGGGTTTCTTGGTTATTGGCTAAATTGGCAATACGCCAGAGGCGGGAAAAATTAACGCCCGGCAGTTCGGAGAGGATCTCATCCTTTTCTCCCTTCTGTTCGGCAACATAAACCGTGCCTTTCTCCTGCTGGCGGTAATAAAAATCTGCGCCCCAGGAAGGTGAAATGGAGAGAGGTAATGCGGCGATTAATAACCAACTGTGCTTAGCCATAGTGAACTCTGCAATGAGTGGCAAAGATCCACGGTAAGCCCGCGCCTGAGAGCTGTCGATGACGGGAAGTATTTTTAGGAATGTATAAAGACAAAGGAGATTGCTGACAAAGTGTGCTTTGTTCATGCCGGATGCGGCGTAAACGCCTTACCCGGCCTACAAAAGCACGCAAACTCAATATATTGCAGAGGTTCTGTAGGCCTGATAAGCGTAGCGCATCAGGCAATTTTGCAGCCTGAAAGACACCCGCAGGTGCCTTAGCGGCATTACTTCGCCATGCGTTTTTTACCAATAAACAGCCAGCCCAACCCCAGCGCGATAAACCACAGCGGGGTAACCAGCAGCGCCTGGCGAGTGTCATCTTCCAGTGTCAGCAGCACGATCACGAACACAAAGAACGCCATACATACCCAGCACATCAGCTTGCCGAGCGGCATCTTGTAGATCGACTTCTCATGCAGATGAGGACGCTGTTTGCGATACACCAGGTACGAGCAAAGGATAATCGTCCAGACGAACATAAACAGAATCGCGGAAACCGTCGTGATCATCGTGAACGCGCCAATCACGCTGGGATTCACATACAGCATCACCACGCCGCCGAGCAGACAGATGCAGGAGAAGGTCAGCCCTTTCGCGGGTACTGCGCGCTTAGAGAGTTTAGCGAACGCTTTCGGTGCAACACCTTCCTGGGCCAGGCCAAACAGCATACGGCTGGTAGAGAAGACGCCGCTGTTAGCGGAAGACGCCGCAGAGGTCAGCACCACAAAGTTGATCACGCTGGCAGCCGCAGGCAAACCCACCAACACGAACAGTTCAACAAACGGGCTTTTCTCCGGGACTACCGAACTCCACGGCGTCACGGACATAATTACAATCAGCGCGAAGACGTAGAACATAATGATACGGATCGGAATAGAGTTAATTGCACGCGGCAGTGATTTCTCCGGATCTTTGGTTTCCGCAGCGGTTGTACCTACCAGCTCAATCCCTACGAAAGCGAAAACCGCTATCTGGAATCCGGCAAAGAAGCCACTTAAACCTTTCGGGAACCAGCCGCCATCATTCCACAAATGCGCGAATGACGCTTCCACACCAGTCGGTGACTGAAAGTGCATCGCCACCATAACCAGGCCGACGACAATCAGCGACACAATGGCGACGATTTTGATCATCGCAAACCAGAACTCCATCTCACCGAACATTTTCACGGTGGCGAGATTGAGCGTCAGCAGCAGCACTATCACCGCCAGCGAGGCGACCCAGTCGGAGAGATCGGGGAACCAGAACTGAGCATAAGCCGTGATCGCCACCACGTCTGCCATACCGGTTACAACCCAGCAGAACCAGTAAGTCCAGCCGGTGAAATATCCTGCCCACGGCCCGAGTAAATCGGAAGCGAAGTCACTAAAAGATTTGTATTCCAGATTCGAAAGCAGCAATTCCCCCATTGCCCGCATCACGAAAAAGAGCATAAAACCGATGATCATATAAACGAAAATGATCGACGGCCCGGCAAGGCTAATCGTTTTGCCAGACCCCATAAACAACCCCGTACCAATGGCACCGCCAATGGCAATAAGCTGAATATGTCGGTTTGTGAGATTGCGCCGTAGCGACTGTTCAGCCGGAGCCTGATCATCGGCAACGACTTTTACCTGATCTACCATGTTTTTTTCTTCCTGTACCTGTCTGTGTTGTTCAGGCTCTACGGCCTTTAGTCAGTCTATGATACGACGAATCTGTATCGGGACTCATCGATATTAGGTAACAATACGCGGGATGAATACTAAGATTTAGATCTAATGTTAATTTTATGTTTAAAGTGAGTGTCATATCACGGTGATAACGCGAAACAGCTCACAAAAATACACGCTTACGGGGTCTTTGCAACACAAAATAGCGCCGTTTGGCAAACTGAAGGGTTTATTGCTGAATGCCTGCTCCCCTCTGGTTCGAGGGGAACAGAATGCGCTGCTTAGAGGATTTCCAGCAGTTCGACTTCAAACACCAGGGTGCTGAACGGAGGGATGGATGCGCCTGCGCCGCGCTCGCCATATGCCAGTTCCTGCGGGATAGTCAGTTCCCATTTAGAACCTACCGGCATCAGAGTCAGTGCTTCAATCCAGCCAGGGATCACGCCATTAACCGGAAATTCAGCGGGTTCACCACGAGCAACGGAGCTGTCAAACACGGTGCCGTCGATCAGTTTACCGGTGTAATGAACACGAACGCGGTCGGTACGTGCCGGAATTGCGCCTTCACCCTGGTTGATCACGCGGAATTGCAGGCCAGATTCGGTGCTATTCACACCTTCTTTTTTGGCGTTTTCTTCCAGGTATTTCACACCTTCAGCAGCCATCGCCTGGAAACGCTGACGACGAACGGCATCGGCGCGCTCGTGGATTTCACGCAGCGCGCGATGCACCACATCAACCGGAACAGCCGGATGTTTGCCTTCCAGCGCATCGGCAATACCTGCAACCAGTGCTTCTGGCAGCAGCCCTTCCAGGCCAGATTCACTCAGTTGTTGCCCTACCTGCAAACCAATGCCGTAGCTTGCTTGCGCTTCGATGGTGTCAAAAGTTGGGGTGGTCATCGTATTTCCTTTCTTAGGGTATAAAAGTAGCGGGCAGCATATCAGCCACACTTCTTTGGGTAAAACTTTGTCGCAGGAATGATGACAAATCCCGGGGAAAAAGAAACAATAGCAATATCCCGTATGAATATAATAAAGGCGGGTTTACCACGGACATCATAGCGTTAGCTTATTCATAGGCTATGATTGAGGAACAAGACGCGGAGCAGGAGGAAACCATGCCCGGGCGCTTTGAACTAAAACCAACCCTGGAGAAAGTCTGGCACGCGCCGGACAATTTTCGCTTCATGGACCCGCTGCCGCCGATGCATCGTCGGGGGATCATTATTGCCGCCATTGTATTGGTGGTCGGATTTCTGCTTCCATCTGATGATACGCCCAACGCGCCGGTGGTGACGCGTGAAGCGCAGTTAGATATTCAGTCGCAATCACAACCGCCGACAGAAGAACAGCTGCGGGCGCAATTAGTCACCCCACAAAATGATCCTGATCAGGTGGCTCCGGTCGCTCCAGAACCTATACAGGAAGGCCAGCCAGAAGAGCAGCCGCAAACTACCCAAACGCAACCATTCCAGCCAGATAGCGGAATTGATAATCAATGGCGCTCTTACCGTGTCGAACCCGGTAAAACGATGGCGCAACTGTTCCGCGACCACGGACTGCCCGCTACCGATGTCTATGCAATGGCGCAGGTAGAAGGCGCGGGTAAGCCGCTGAGTAATTTGCAAAACGGGCAAATGGTGAAAATCCGCCAGAACGCCAGCGGCGTGGTGACGGGCTTAACCATTGATACGGGGAATAATCAACAGGTCCTGTTCACCCGCCAGCCGGATGGCAGTTTTATTCGTGCGCGGTAGATGAAGGGTCAACCAAAAGCCAGCTAAGGATTGTCTCTTTGATGACCTTACGTCTGGCTTCCAGTGCCTGGGGGGAAACCATACTGATATGTTGACATCCTCCACGCCCTGAAGGACGTGGATCCCTGCTACGTTCAGGCTGTCGCCTGAATCATTTCGGTGGGTTCCTGCTTCAACGAGCGGCCTGACTGCACCATCTCTCCACAGGCAAGAACGGCGTGCCCCGCCGCTAAAATGTTACGAGCGCCATTTACATCGGCGTTCGCTGTATATCCACATGCCTGGCATCTGAATTTACTTTGTGACAGGCGATTTTCTTTCGCTGTATGACCACAGCACGCGCATCGCTGGCTTGTGTACGCTGGCGGAACAGCAAGCACCTGACCGCCACGCCAGAGCTGCTTGTACTCAAGCTGGCGGCGCATTTCATACCAGCCCTGATCCAGTATCGAACGGTTTAAACCTGATTTTGCCCGGACATTGCGCCCCGGCTGGCTGACCGTACCCGCTGCTGACTTTGACATGTTGCTGACCTTCAAATCCTCAATGACTATCATTGCGTGGTTTTTGCTGACGGTCGTTGTGACTTTGTGAAGGTAGTCCCTGCGGATATTTGCGATACAGGAATGCAGTCGCTGTATTTTGCGTTTCTGCTTCTGCCAGTTGTTGCTGAATTTGACCTTGCGGCTTAACTGTCGCTGAAGTCTCGCCAGCGTCTTCTGGTTTTTCTGAAAACTGTTTACAGGCTCAAAGACTGTGCCATCTGACAGCGTGGCGAGTTTAGCCACGCCAGCATCCAGCCCGACCATTGATGCTGAAGGGTGATCCGGAGTTGATACTTCACTTTCTGTCTGAATACTGATGTACCACTTACCGCAGGACTGGCTGACAGTGACATTTTTTACAACACCCGTGACCTGACGGCTGTTCCGGTAGCGCATCCAGCCAAGTTTCGGCAGAAAAATACGGCTGTTTTCCTGATCGAGCTTAACGCCCTGCGGGTAGCGGAATGCATCATTCTGTCCCCGCTTTTTGAATCGGGGAAAAGCAGCCCGCTTCCGGAAGAAGTTTTTGTAAGCCCGCTCAAGGTCTTTCAGTGACTGTTGCAATGGCTGTGAGGGAGAATCTTTAAGCCATTGCGTTTCAGTGGCATTTTTCCACTCAACCAACCAGGAAGCCATTTTCCCGTAAGGGATGTATTTATTACCGGCCTCATGATTCTCATTCTGAAGCGCCAGAGCACGATTGAAAACGAAACGACATGCGCCTGCGAAGCGCCTCATTTCACACTCCTGTTGACCACCTGGTCTTAACTGGAATTTAAATGCCTGTAATCGTTTCACAGGTCAAATGATACTTTGGTCTGTGAAAAAAGAAACCGATATCCGGCGTGGAAAGCATTGTGTTTTCCTGATGCATGTTCACCTGGTCTTTGTCACCAAATACCGACGCCAGATTTTTGACCATGACGCGAAAGAAAAACTACGCACTTACTTTTCAAAGGTATGTGCTGATTTTGAAGCTGAACTGGTTGAAATGGATGGCGAACCAGATCACGTCCATTTGTTAATTAACTATCCTCCCAAACTGGCGATATCCAGTCTGGTAAACAGCCTCAAAGGCGTATCGAGTAGGTTACTGCGACGAGATCGACCAGATATTGCAGTCAGGTATTACTACAAAGGCGTTTTGTGGAGTCCTGGCTATTTTGCCAGTAGCTGCGGAGGTGCGCCAATATCCGCCATCCGTCAATACATTGAACAACAGCAAACACCTGGTTAGGTGGAAAACCGCGCCTTATATCCCCGCCCTGAAGGACGGGGTTTTACGGCGCACTGGATAAACCAGGCCAAGCGTATGCTGGTTGATCAAATAATATCCCCCAAGCGCAGCAATATTAATATTCACCTGCAATGGGTCGCTATCTGCCTTAAAAATATTGTGTTTCTTCCCTTCATCCAATAATTCCATTAAATGCAAGTGCGCATGATTAATTTCTAAGAGACGCTGTGATTTTGCATAATGCACACCTTTACTTTGGTTTTCACTATGCACAATTTTTAAAAACCTGGGATTAGCAATATAATAACCCCAGGTAAAATCGATGATTTTTTCAATGGATTTTTGTGGCTGGTTAACCTGCTGATTAACGAACGCACCGATACCGACAGCGTAGAATAATTACATACCGCACAACAAGAATGTATGGTGTAAGGCGTTGTCAGTCATCTCCCTCCCTGGATGCATCGTTATATCCGTGATGAGCGATTTTTGATATTAATATCTTTCACCATCCGCTATCTTCACTACTTCAGAAAACAAACTTATTTTTATTAATATCGATTATTTATTCTGTGCACATTCAGCTGCGATATTTATAAAAAAATTAAACAGGCAAAAATACAATGACATTACCAACGACTATTTATTCATTTCCTGCATATTCACCCCGTTTTTCGTCCACCGACAAACCAGTAAAATTAAAATTTCATCAATACGCACGCGCTACATTACTTTCAAATCGTGGAAGAGATCATAATTGCGATGGCAGACATACTGTTGAGATCCACAAACTAGATCTCTCAGACTGGCAAGCATTCAATAAACTAGCGATGGCGTGTAATGCTTACGATGGAATAACAATGAATGGTGATAATTCTTTTGGATGGAACCATGAAGCTACATTAGATAATATTCACGCCCAGAAATACAATAAAGCTTACGCGGGTGCGAGGTTAACCGCAGAACTGAAATATTTATTGCAAGATGTCGAATCCTTCGAACCCAACAGTAAATACACAATACACGAGGTTGTTTTGGGTCCAGGTTATGGTACTCCAGACTATACCGGCCAATCGATAGGATACGTTGTAACCCTTCCTGCCCAAATGCCTAATTGCTGGTCATCTGAACTACCAACAATCGATCTTTATATCGACCAACTTCGCACTGTTACAGGCGTTTCTAATGCCCTCGGATTCATCATTGCTGCATTGCTAAACGCGTATTCTGATTTACCCCATGATTTGAAAATTGGTCTGCGTTCCTTATCAAGTTCAGCAGCAATCTACTCGGGTTTGGGTTTCGAGCGAGTGCCGCAGGACCGAGACATAAGGTGCGATCGTATGCATCTAACGCCAGCAAACCATCCTGAATTATGGACACAAGAGAATGGTGAATGGATCTACTTGCGAAACTAATACCTAACGAAAAATAGAAAGCAAAACGCCGACCAGTGGTCGGCGTTTTTACGTCTCGTTGAATAACGAATTATTCAGCTACTACGTTTACGATCACTTTCGCGAATACTTCGCTGTGAACCTGGAAGCTCACTTCGTGTTCGCCAGTGGTACGCAGAACGCCGTTCGGCAGACGAACTTCGCTCTTAGCCACTTCAACGCCAGCTGCAGTTACAGCGTCAGCGATGTCGCGAGTACCGATGGAACCGAACAGTTTACCTTCGTCGCCAGCTTTAGACGCGATGGTAACAGTTTCCAGTGCATTGATTTTCTCAGCGCGAGCATTAGCAGCTGCCAGAACTTCAGCCAGTTTAGCTTCCAGTTCAGCGCGACGTGCTTCGAAAAATTCAATGTTTTTCTTGGTAGCTGGAACAGCTTTACCCTGCGGTACCAGGAAGTTACGAGCATAGCCCGCTTTAACATTTACCTGATCACCCAGGCTACCCAGGTTTGCTACTTTATCAAGCAGAATAACTTGCATTACCTTATCCTCTCAAAGTCGTATTAATGGACCGTGACCGATTACTGATGGCGATCAGTGTACGGCAGCAGGGACAGGTAGCGAGCGCGTTTGATAGCGCGAGCCAGCTGACGCTGGTATTTTGCACGGGTACCGGTGATACGGCTTGGGACAATCTTACCGCTTTCGGTGATGTAGTTTTTCAGCGTAGCGATATCTTTATAGTCGATCTCTTGAACGCCTTCCGCGGTGAAACGGCAGAACTTGCGACGACGGAAATAACGTGCCATATGGCTAGTCTCCAGAATCTATCAATTCAATCTGCTCGGCATGCAAAACCATTTTGCTCAGTCCGTTCTTTGCCTTGTGGCATGAAATGAACCCCTGAACGGTTATGCGACTGCCGACCGTTATACTGTGAGTAATGGCCTGGTTTTCGTGTCCGCTAACAATAACGGGCATTTGACACCATGCCTGCCGGTGAAAGCCGGCTTCCTCCTGCACAGAACGATGCTCAAGCACGAACTGGCAGTGAGGAATTCCTGATGGACTGACCTTTCGAAGGGGAGTCCTGCACACGGTGCCGGACAACACCAGACGGTTGGTCATCAGAAATTACTCTTCAGAATCCCCAGCTTCAGCATCATCAGCGGTTTCGTTTGCGAAATCATCGCGACGCTCACGGCGCTCGTCTTTCGCTTTAACCATCGGAGATGCTTCGGTAACAGCGTGCTTGGTACGCATAACCATGCTGCGGATAACGGCATCGTTGAAGCGGAAGGTAGTTTCCAGCTCATCGATCACTTCCTGCGGAGCTTCAACGTTCATCAGAACGTAGTGTGCTTTGTGCAGTTTGTTGATCGGGTAAGCCAGCTGACGGCGGCCCCAGTCTTCCAGACGGTGGATCTTGCCTTCTGCACCAGTGATGGCAGCAGTGTAGCGCTCGATCATGCCCGGAACCTGTTCGCTCTGGTCAGGATGGACCATAAAAACGATTTCGTAATGACGCATCGAATTGCTCCTTACGGATTATTCAGCCTCCTGTCTGGGTCAGCCGAATCCCGGGGAGGCAAGGAACGTGTTAAAGGTCGGCTGAAAAATGACGCGTTATAGTACTTGTATGCCCCGCTAAACTCAAGGCCAGCCGACAAATAAATCTCATCCTTCACCAAATCGTACTAACACGCTGATTTGAAGTTCATCACACTTCATCATGGTGTTTTTTTGAACAACTGCATCAGAAATGGTCACCATCAACTTCTTTATCATTGATTAAAATTAAATCAGAAGATCATCACAGAGGAGAGCACACAAAGTCAGCCGTTGAGGAGGTATCTATGTTCAGTCGTGTTTTAGCCCTTCTGGCTGTGCTTTTGCTAAGTGCAAATACATGGGCAGCCATTGAAATTAATAACCACCAGGCCAGAAATATGGATGATGTGCAAAGCTTAGGCGTGATTTATATCAACCATAACTTCGCCACTGAAAGTGAAGCACGTCAGGCATTAAATGAAGAGACCGATGCGCAGGGCGCAACGTACTACCACGTGATTCTGATGCGGGAACCGGGAAGTAACGGCAATATGCACGCCAGCGCGGATATTTATCGCTAGCACCAGGTATAACCAACGAAACATTGCCATAGTTTGCTTTGCCCCCTTCGCAGGGGGCTTTTTTTGAAAAACGGCTGCGGAATTAGACCAGTTATCTCCCGAAGAAGGAAATTTCCGCAGCGCGTGTTTTACTTCTGCCCGTAATAAGCGTTGGGACCATGCTTACGCATGAAGTGTTTATTCATAAGATAGCTGTCGATGTGATTCAGTTGTGGGTTAATGCCGCGGGCAATCCACGCCATTTTCGCCACTTCTTCCATCACCACCGCGTTATGCACCGCATCGTGGGCATCTTTCCCCCAGGCGAACGGTCCGTGCTGATACACCACAATTCCCGGCGTATGCAGCGGCTCGGCGTTGCCCAGCGTTTCGATAATCACTTTGCCAGTGTTCAGTTCATACTCACCCTGCACCTCTTCTTCGCTTAATCCACGCGTACACGGGATATCACCAAAGAAGTAGTCAGCGTGCGTGGTGCCTAACGCCGGGATCGCCAGCCCCGCCTGCGCCCATGCGGTGGCATGAGTGGAGTGGGTATGGACAATGCCGCCAAGCGACGGGTGACGACGGTAGAGTTCGAGATGCGTCGCAGTGTCGGAAGATGGGCGATACTCCCCTTCCACCACCTTGCCGCTCATATCAACCACCACCATATCGGCCGCTTTCATGGTTTCGTAGGCAACGCCGCTGGGCTTGATCACCACCAGCCCGCGTTCGCGGTCGATAGCGCTGACGTTGCCCCAGGTAAAGGTCACCAGCCCGTAGCGCGGCAGATCCATGTTGGCTTCAAACACCTGCTGTTTTAGCTTTTGCATTATGCCGCCTCCACCATGCCAGCTTTGGCCATGCGCGCTTTCACCCAATCACGCGCTTTCGCCACTTCTGCCGCCGGGTCTTCCGCCGTTTCGCTCCACATCTCAATCAGGTACGGCCCGCAATAGCCACTCTGTTTGAGCGTTTCGAAGCAACGTTCAAAATCCACTACACCTTCGCCAAACGGCACGTTTTTGAAGACGCCTGGTTTGGTGTCTTTCACATGCACCGCGACGATATGCCCAATTCCGGCCTGCAATTCCATCTGCACGTCGTTGTCCCACGCCGACAGGTTGCCGATATCCGGATAGAGCTGGAACCACGGGTTGTTGAGATAGTGCGCATAGCCCAGCGCCTTGCTGATGGAGTTCATCAATGGATAATCCATGATCTCCATTGCCAGCGTCACCTGCGCGCGGCTTGCCATCTCAACGCTCTCTTTCAGGCCGTCACGGAAACGACGACGCGTTTCGTTATTGGCTTCCTGATAGTAAACGTCATAGCCCGCCAGTTGGATTACGCGAATGCCAACGTCCTGGGCGAACTGGATAGCTTTACGCATAATCTCCAGCCCCTGCGCCCGTACCGCGTCATCTTCGCTGCCCAGCGGGAAACGACGATGAGCAGAAAGGCACATAGACGGTACACGCACGCCGGTTTCAACAATCGCATTCACCAGCGCCAGACGCTGCTCGCGGCTCCAGTCGAGGCGCGAAAGGCGATCGTCCGTTTCATCTACCGACATCTCGACAAAATCGAAGCCTAACGTTTTTGCCAGTTGCAGGCGTTCCAGCCAGCACTCCCCGCCCGGGAGCGCTTTTTCATAGATGCCAAGCGGGATTTGTTTGGACAACATATCCGCTCCTTAGCCCCACAGTTCGGCAATGGAACGTTTGAACTGACGTGCGGCTTCCACCGGAGAAGCGGCATCACGGATGCTGCGGCCAGCGATAAACACGTGAATCGGAATGCCTTTGAACAGCGGCAGATCTTCCAGCGCCAGGCCACCGGTGACGGTCACTTTGAAGCCCATATCGGAAAGACGTTTGATCGCGGTGATATCTGCTTCGCCCCACGCCACGCCTGCGGCCTGTGCGTCACGGCTGCGGTGATAAACCACCTGTTGAATGCCTGCGTCGCGCCACTGTTGCGCCTGTTCCCAGGTCCAGTAGCCGGTCAGTTCGATCTGCACGTCGCCGTTAAACTCTTTTGCCACGTCCAGCGCGCCCTTGGCGGTGTTGATATCTGCACAGCAAATCACGGTCACCCAGTCAGCGTTGGCTTCAAAGCACATACGAGAAAGGATTTTGCCCGCATCGGCAATTTTGGCGTCTGCCAGTACGATTTTGTGCGGGTAAAGCGCTTTCAGATCGCGAACCGCACGCACGCCTTCGCCCACGCACAGAATGGTGCCCACTTCGATAATGTCGACTTCTTCGGCAATCAGGCGAGTGGTTTCGTAGGCGCTATCCATAGTCTGGTTGTCCAGCGCGACTTGCAACATCGGTAATGACATTTTCAATTCCTTCTTAAGCTGCCGCGTTGGTGCGGTCAATGAGATCCAGTACTTCCTGCTCGGTACGGCAGGCGCGTAAACGGTCGAAATTCTCTTCATCTTCAAACAGGTTAACGATCTGCATGATGCCCACTTCCTGATGAGTGTTGGCATCGACCGCCGCCATGGTGATGAGGATATCCACCGGATCGTTATCTTCGTGGTTGAACTCCAGCGGCTTTTTCAGCGTCACTAGCGCAAAACCGGTTTTCTTAACGCCCTCTTCCGGGCGACCGTGCGGCATTGCCAGGCCTGGTGCGAGCACAAAGTACGGACCGTGCTGTTCAACCGCATCCAGAATCGCCTGGTAGTAACGCGGCTCGACAACATCCGCCGCCACCAGCAGGTCAACGCCGATTTTTACTGCGTCCTGCCATGTCTCAGCTTCAGCCTGCAGGCGGATGGATTTATTCTCCGCCAGCGAATCACGTAATTTCATGGCGCGTCCTTACTTCACATCCTGCG
The DNA here is from genome assembly GCF_046487585.1 of Escherichia sp. WS1265. NCBI lineage: Bacteria > Pseudomonadati > Pseudomonadota > Gammaproteobacteria > Enterobacterales > Enterobacteriaceae > Escherichia > Escherichia sp. WS1265. The sequence continues at coordinate 175,723 of NZ_JBJQJE010000003.1, read as the reverse complement.
GGAAATGCTCTTTGATCACTTCCAGCAGTTTCGGGCCAAAGTCGGCAGGAGAGAGCATGTTGCGCACACCAACCACGTATTTGTTGCCGGTCACGGTGATTTCGCCCGCAATGTGCGTAGAAGCGATGATGATATCCGCGCCGCTCAACTCGCTTTTGTATTCGCCAACCGCGCAGCTGTTTACCGTGTGGTCAATGTTTGATTGGGTTAAAAACTGGTCCACTTTCATCTTCATGATCATGGAACTGCCTTGTCCGTTGCCACACACAGCCAGAATACGTACGGTCATAATCAAAACTCCTTATTAAGCAGACTGTTCTGCCAGTTGTTTTTCTGCATCTTCTTCTGCGCGCAGTGCGCGGCCAGCGAAGAACATATAAGCCAGTGCAATTACAATGATGACGGCCATAAAGGCGATACCGACGGAGAAGAAGCCCTGCATCATCGGCGGTGCCAGAATCGACCAGTCCGCCATGCCCATCCAGGCACTCATACCAGTGAGTTTCACCGCCCAGACGCAACCAAAGATTTCGATCATCCCCATCACCAGACAAATCTTCAGTGCCGCACGCCAGCCGCCGAAGTGGTTAGCGAACACGCCGATGGTGGCGTTGGAGAAGAACATCGGGATAAAGCCGGGAATAATCAGGATCGAGGAACCGCAGGCGACCAGGATGCCAACCGCAATCAGCTGACCGATGGTGCCCCACATAAAGCCCCAGACAACGGCGTTCGGCGCGAAGCTATAGATAGCCGCACAGTCAATCGCCAGAACCGCACCAGGGATCAGGCGCTGGGAGATACCGTTAAACGCTTCAGAGAGTTCCGCCACAAACATGCGCACACCCTGAGTGATGATGAAGATCGCCACCGCGAAGGAGAAACCGGTTTGCAGGATATAGACCGTCCAGTGCACTTTGCCTGCCATCGCCTGCACGGTGTCGATACCGAAGGAGAGCAGAATGGCACCAAAGAAGATGGTCATGACAATCGCCGTGGAGACGATGTTGTCGTGGAAAATATTCAGCCAGCCTGGCAGTTTGAGGTCTTCAACGCTTTCCTCTTTTTTGCCGAGGAACGGCGCAACCTTATAGGCAATCCATGATGCAAACTGTTGCTGGTGACCGATGGAGAAACCGCAGCCGTCCGTCACTTCCTGAGTCGGCTTGTACATCATGTTGGAGGTAATGCCCCAGTAGAGCGAAACCAGAATCGCCGTGCAGATAATGGTCGTCCACATGGAGTAGCCGAAAATAAACAACGTAACGGCAATCAGCCCCGCCTGCTGGAACATGATATGACCAGTCAGCATGATGGTACGAATACCGGTAATGCGACGCAGCAGCACGTAACAGATGTTCAGCGCCAGCGCTAACAACACCGCGTAACCTACCCAGCTATAGGCATCGCCCATGCGGTCGATGGTTGCCATCATCGACGCGTAAGTATCGGAAATTGCGCCGTTAATGCCGTAGACTTCGGACATTTTCGCCACCACCGGTTTGAAGGTGCTGGTGAGGATGCCGGACCCTGCCTGCAACAACATGAAACCAATTATGGTTTTAATCGTGCCTTTAATAATAACGCTGACACTTTTGCGCAGTAGGATGTAGCCCAGACAGGTCACAATACCCAGCAACAACGGGGCATTGGTCATGACCTGGTTAAAAAACACGGTAAAGATGTTGTAGAGGATCTCCATAACGATCTCCTGAAGAAGAGGTAACCAGGTATTCCACACACCCGGAATGTTGTGCACTCACTCTAATTTTCAAAAGTAATCACAACAAGATTAATTATGATTAAATGTGACGCGACCCGCAAATAATTCCACATGGATAGAGTAGGATTCACACAACGAAATAATTATTCATTTAAATTCATTTAGTTAATTGAATTACACATTCCATTAAATCTTTCCACACTCAAAATCAATAACAACTTCCCTGGCAAAAAGTCAAAAAATGGTCATTGCCTTCCTGAAAAAATAGTGTCAGGATTAATCAAAACCAATCATATGTTGATTCGAATTGAACTATCATGAAGGTAAATGGCGATGAGTAAAGTGAAAAGTATCACCCGAGAATCCTGGATCCTGAGCACTTTCCCGGAGTGGGGTAGCTGGCTGAATGAAGAAATTGAACAAGAGCAGGTCGCCCCTGGCACATTTGCGATGTGGTGGCTAGGCTGCACTGGGATCTGGCTGAAATCAGAAGGTGGCACCAACGTTTGCGTTGATTTCTGGTGCGGCACTGGCAAACAAAGTCACGGTAACCCGTTAATGAAACAGGGTCACCAGATGCAGCGCATGGCTGGCGTGAAAAAACTGCAGCCAAACCTGCGCACCACCCCGTTTGTTCTTGATCCGTTTGCGATTCGCCAGATCGACGCGGTACTGGCGACTCACGATCACAACGATCATATCGACGTTAACGTCGCTGCTGCCGTAATGCAGAACTGTGCTGATGACGTACCGTTCATTGGACCGAAAACCTGCGTTGATTTGTGGATTGGCTGGGGCGTACCGAAAGAGCGTTGCATCGTGGTCAAACCTGGCGATGTTGTAAAAGTGAAAGACATTGAAATTCATGCGCTTGACGCTTTCGACCGTACTGCACTGATCACCCTGCCTGCCGATCAAAAAGCGGCTGGCGTACTGCCAGATGGCATGGACGATCGCGCAGTAAACTACCTGTTCAAAACCCCTGGCGGTTCCCTGTATCACAGTGGCGATTCCCACTACTCTAACTATTATGCGAAGCACGGTAACGAACATCAGATCGATGTGGCGTTAGGATCGTATGGTGAGAACCCGCGCGGTATTACCGACAAAATGACCAGCGCCGATATGCTGCGTATGGGTGAAGCCCTGAATGCGAAAGTGGTTATCCCGTTCCACCACGACATCTGGTCAAACTTCCAGGCCGATCCGCAAGAAATCCGCGTGCTGTGGGAGATGAAAAAAGATCGTCTGAAGTATGGCTTCAAGCCGTTTATCTGGCAGGTGGGCGGCAAATTTACCTGGCCGTTGGATAAAGACAACTTCGAGTACCACTATCCGCGTGGTTTCGATGATTGCTTCACTATTGAACCGGATCTGCCGTTCAAGTCATTCCTGTAATCTGTCGTTTATACCGGATAGCGTGGAGTAGTTCGCGCTATCCGGCGTAGTATTTCCTGGCTATTTCAAATATCATCTAAAAAAATCAAATTTTATCGGAATAGCTCATGACTGAAGCACAAAGACATCAAATCCTCCTGGAAATGCTCGCACAATTGGGCTTTGTGACCGTTGAGAAAGTCGTTGAGCGTCTGGGAATTTCGCCTGCCACTGCGCGACGCGATATCAATAAACTTGACGAAAGCGGCAAACTGAAAAAAGTGCGCAATGGCGCAGAAGCTATTACCCAGCAGCGCCCACGCTGGACGCCGATGAATCTGCATCAGGCGCAGAATCACGATGAAAAAGTACGTATTGCTAAAGCGGCCTCGCAGCTGGTTAATCCGGGCGAAAGCGTAGTCATCAACTGCGGCTCCACCGCGTTTCTGCTTGGGCGGGAAATGTGTGGCAAGCCAGTGCAAATCATCACTAATTATCTACCGCTGGCAAATTACCTGATCGATCAGGAGCATGACAGCGTGATCATTATGGGCGGACAGTACAACAAAAGTCAGTCCATCACTTTAAGCCCGCAAGGCAGCGAAAACAGTCTCTATGCCGGGCACTGGATGTTTACCAGCGGCAAAGGGCTGACAGCAGAAGGGTTGTATAAAACCGATATGCTGACGGCAATGGCAGAGCAGAAGATGCTAAGCGTGGTAGGGAAACTGGTGGTACTGGTTGATAGCAGTAAGATCGGCGAACGCGCGGGAATGCTTTTTAGCCGTGCCGATCAAATCGATATGCTGATCACCGGCAAAAATGCTAACCCGGAAATCCTGCAACAACTGGAAGCGCAAGGGGTCAGCATTCTGCGTGTTTAAAGATGCTGGCGGAAAAATGTCACGGCAGCATCTAACGCCTCAGGCGTAATGCGGTGACGCACGCCTGGCTGCCATGAACAGGTTAGCAGTTTATCCCGTCCCGTCTCGCTTAAGGCCTGCTGCAAACGTAGTGATTCGTCGGCAGGCACGACGTCATCGTCAAGGCCATGCCACAGCAGTAGAGGTCTGTCAGCAAGTTGTTCCAGGTGGTTTGTCGCTTCCCACTCTGCCAGCTGCGCGACAATGTTATTGGATTCATTCTGCTGTGCTGCCGTTTCAGGTATCAGCGGTGGAAACAGTGAACGGGCGAGCGATGTAAAATAGCCCGATCCCATCATGCTGGCGGTACATTTCACCGTGGGGTGGCGAGCAGTAATTCCCAGTGCCGTCATCGCGCCCATCGACGCGCCACCGACTGCCAGACGGTCAGCAAGCAGCCAGTTTTCTTCGGCTATTGCCGCACGTAACGTAGTGAATTCCTGCATACTTTGTAGCAAAATTTGCCAAAATTGATTTAACCGCCGCGCTGCGTCGCCCCTAAAACGGCTACCGTGATCGGGCGCATCCGGCATGATCACTCGCAAACCAGCCTGCGCCAGCGCAACGGCAAAATAGCTATACACCAGACTGGACGAAGTAAAGCCGTGATAAAAAATCACGCACGGTAACGGGGTATCTTTTTGCCCGACAGGATAAGCATGAAGAATGGGAATATCTGCCAGCTCGCGTGATTCTATTTCAATCATCTGTCTCTCCTTTTTGTCTGGTATGACATGAAGAAATCCTTAGCACAAGTTTCTGCTGGCGGTATTAGTTCATAATGTTGAGATGTGGGTTACGCTTTCGTCACGTTTTCATTCGAAAATCGCGTACCAGGTAACAATTCGGGAACATTCCCCCAAAGTTAAATTAATAAGGCACTACACTATGGTTAGCAGGAAACGTAATAGCGTTATTTACCGGTTTGCCAGTTTATTATTGGTGTTGATGTTAAGTGCCTGTAGCGCACTGCAAGGTACGCCACAGCCAGCACCGCCAGTAACCGACCATCCGCAAGAGATTCGCCGCGACCAGACGCAAGGGTTACAGCGAATAGGTAGCGTAAGCACGATGGTTCGGGGTTCTCCGGATGACGCATTAGCAGAAATCAGAGCGAAAGCTGTCGCTGCAAAAGCTGATTATTACGTTGTCGTCATGGTGGACGAAACCATCGTGACAGGACAGTGGTATTCACAAGCCATTTTGTACCGTAAATAAATCAGACAACTTACATAGTCAGCTTTACATTGCTTTGCGTCCCTATGCGTTTACCTGTGCACAATAAATTACCGGCTGGAAGCTCGGGCGTTTATTACCGCGATGGAATGCCCTGCAACATGTGGGGAAACGAAAAATGGAGCTGACGATGAAACAATTACTTGCCTCACCCTCGCTGCAATTAGTGACTTATCCTGCGAGCGCCACGGCACAGTCTGCAGAATTCGCCAGTGCTGACTGCGTGACGGGCCTGAATGAAATAGGTCAGATCTCAGTTAGCAATATTTCAGGGGATCCGCAGGACGTGGAACGTATCGTGGCGTTAAAGGCTGATGAACAAGGTGCGTCATGGTACCGCATTATTACCATGTACGAAGACCAGCAGCCTGATAACTGGCGCGTACAGGCGATACTGTATGCATGAGTATCATCTACAGCAAATGAACAATGCCGGATGCGGCGCGAGCGCCTTGTCCGGCCTACAATTTTCACATATTTCATTGAGTTAATTGAAACCAGCGTTGCATCAGTCGTATACGCTTACACAAACACTCCCCCCGTCGCCCGCAGCAATAAATCATTCTGGATCTGCTCTGACAACCGTACGCCGCCGCGCGTATCTAACATCACCTGACACCATGCCTGCGCCATTGGCGGAGAGGCATATTTCAACATTTGCGCACCGCAGCCCAGCAGGAATAGCTGATGAGTAATCTCTCGCCCCAGTTCTTCAGCAGGCTTACGCAGCTGCTGCTGTAAACGACGAACTGCGCGATCAAAATAGCGATCCTGCCCTTTCACTTCCACAAATGCTTCCGACAATAAGTCGTATACGCCCGCCTGCTTATTGAGAACGCGCAGCACATCCAGGCACATAATATTGCCGGAACCTTCCCAAATACTGTTTACCGGCATCTCCCGGTAAAGCCGCGGCAGCTCGCTCTCCTCGCAATAACCAATGCCGCCCAGCACCTCCATCGCTTCGGCCACAAACGGCATACCTCGTTTGCAGATCACAAATTTCGCCGCAGGCGTAAATAAACGCGCCCACAGGGCTTCTTTGGCATCGGTACGCCGGTCCCACGCTCGCGCAAGACGAAACAGCAACGCCGTTTGCCCTTCAAGCTGAAGTGCCATGCGACTTAAGACATGACGCATAAGGGGCTGTTGGATCAATGGATTACCAAAAACATGGCGTTGATGTGCATGATAAATCGCCAGCGAAAATGCACGGCGCATCATGGCATGGCTACCCAGGGCGCAATCAAAACGCGTCATCCCACCCATTTTCAGGATCAGACGAATTCCTTCCCCTTCCTGCCCCAACAACCAGCCAATGGCATCCTGAAACTCCACTTCGCAGCTGGCGTTAGAGCGATTACCCAGCTTATCTTTCAGCCGCTCGAGGCGAATCGCGTTGCGTTGCCCGTCAGGCAAAAAGCGCGGCACAAAAAAGCAGGACAACCCGCCCGTAGTCTGCGCCAGCACCAGATGCGCATCGCTTTGCGGCACCGAGAAAAACCATTTATGCCCCACCAGCCGATAAGAACCATCGTCCAGACGCTCTGCGCGGGTGGTGTTGCTCATGACATCGGAACCGCCCTGCTTTTCCGTCATTCCCATGCCAATCAACAAACCGCGTTTTTGCCCACCTGGCAATAAGTGAGAATCGTAGCGATCGCTCAACAGCGGCGTGGTCCAGTCCTGAAACGGCGCGGGTAACATCTGTAACAGCAATGGCGTGGCGGCAAAGGTCATGGTTATCGGACATAACGACCCTGCCTCAACCTGTGCGTGCAACATAAAACGCGCCGCGCGCGCCACAAATGCGCCGGAGCGAGCGTCTTCTTCCCAGGCAAGATTGTGCACCCGGTTGGTACATAGCGCCTGCATCAGCAAGTGCCAGGCGGGGTGAAAACGCACATCGTCCAGATGGCGTCCTTGCGCATCGTAGCGCAATAATTCAGGCGGATTCACATTCGCCAGCCGTCCCAGTTCAAGAGATTCAGCCGTTCCTAACTGCTGACCAATACTGGCTAGAAAATCGCTATCCCAGCCAGCACCTTCACGCGTTACCGCTTCGCAGAGCGCGCCATCAGACAGATATAAGTTGCTGTTATTTAATGGTATAGGTTGATTAAAAACGGTGTGAGTTTGCCAGTGCACTGTGTCTCCCTCCATCAATGGCAGTCACCCTTAGTATGGTCACTGCCATGGATTCCTGACAGAAAGAGATTGCTAAAACATTCTTATCCAGCAATGTAATGCGGAACGAAACGTGAGGTGTCTTTGGTGATCAGCGTGTTATCTTCACGGATCCCCATTCCGCACGCTTCATCATCGACAATCCAGCTACCGATGAGTGTGTAGCTATCGCCAAATCGCGGCAGAGGTTGAAACGCCTGGTAGATCATCGGTTCATCGGCGTAATCACCATCAGCGTGGTCAACGACGTTATTCTGACCGTCGAAAATGGTGACGTTTCCGCCTTCGCGTGAGTAGATCGGTTTACGCACATAGCTTTCGCCAGCGGCAATCTGCGGTTTTTCGCCCTCAAACCAGGATGCAAGAAGGTTAGGATGACCAGGAAAGAAGCGCCAAAGCAGCGGCATTAACCCTTTGTTGCTCAAGATACTTTTCCATAACGGCTCCACCCATTGCTCGCGGCGCTTGCGCAGCAGCGGACCGTTATCGTCACGCATCATCCACTCCAGCGGATACAGCTTAAATGCACGCTGGATGACATTATCATCAAGATCGGTCAGCACACCGCCGACGCCCAAACCGAGATCTTCAATGTAGATAAACCGCGACTCCTGCCCTGCCTGCTGGGCGCAGTCCTGCAAATACAGCACGGTAGTCCTGTCTTCATCGGTGTCCTGACAGCAGCAAAAATAAAACGGTTCCCGACTGTAAAGCTCACTAAAGCGCGAAATCAGGCGTTCCTGAATAGCATTGTACTGATCGGCATCACGCGGAATAATGCCGCTGCGCCGGGCATCTTCCAGCCACAGCCACTGGAAATAAGCCGATTCATACAACGAGGTTGGCGTATCGGCGTTGTACTCCAGCAGCTTCACCGGCGCATTGCCACACCAGGCAAAATCCATCCGGCCATACAGCGAAGGATCGCGTGCGCGCCAGCTTTCGGCGATCACATCCCAGTACAACGGCGGGATCGCCAGTTGCGTCAGGATCTCTTCGTCTTTAACCGCGCGATCCACCACCTCAAGGCACATCTGATGCAGTTCCGCAGTCGGTTTTTCGATCTGCTCTTCAATCTGGCGCAGAGTAAAACGGTAAGCCCGACTCTCGTCCCAATAGATTTCATTGTCGATGATATGAAAGTCGAAACCGTTGTCAGCGGCGATCTGGTCCAGATCCCGCCGCACAGGAACGTTGTGTCTTAGCATGATTAGCCTCCCCAATGCCCACGGGCGCTGGAAGAACGACCATAGCCGCCGCGAGAAACGGTTGACGCTTTTTTGGTGGTAAAGCCGCCCGAAGAGTAAGACTCTTTTTTGCCAGAACCGGAGCGCCAGGAGTAATCACCAGAAGTGTTGCGCCAGACGGGGCGCGAAGCAAAAGAGGAACCGCCGCTGTTATAAACAAACTGCTCATCGCGATCTTTACGAATAACCCGGCTTAACAAAAATCCAGAAACGACCGGGATCCAACTCTGTTCAACGTTGTCGTAGTAACAATTTTCATACTTAGACTGACAATTCTGCTGAGTCATATTCTTCGGAACATCGGCATAAAACGCCGCTTTAGCGTTGTTCCAGCCATGAGCACAGATATCTGAATTATTACCGTCATCAATACAATCCTGCACAGTCGAGTAAAACGTTCCGTCGCCGTCGTTATCGACATCGCCACTATCGCCACAACCTTTCAATACGAAAAAAGCGGCACCGCCCATTAGCGCCAACGTTAAGTATTTTTGTGCGTAGCGATTGCGACGCGGTTCAAAAGGATTATTCGGTCTGCCAATGCGACTGATCGCTCCGTGACCAATTTTACTGTTATTTCTTGATTTGCGTTTTCTGGCCATGATCGTCCATTACCATGTCATACAAGCTGCGTTAAAAATACCACCAGCCAGTGCGGCGGTTCCCATAAACATTCCTGCTGCGGTATTGTGATTAATAATTTTTTCGCTTAATGCGGGCATATAAAGCCTGACGCCAGCAAAAACGAGTAACTGAATCACCAGTGCGATCCCGCCCCAGGCGAAATAGTCTGGAATACTCACCGCATTGATTGCCGCACTGGATAACGGGATCACGTAACCCAACAATGTACCGCTGAATGCCAGTGACGCCGCGGTATTATTGTTTTTGATTAATTGCCATTCGTTGTGCGGTGTAATTTTGGAGTAGATAAACAGAAAAACAATCACCATAGCCGCGCCAATAAAAAAATAGGCACTAAAGGCAAGAAGTGAATCCAGTATATGCATTGTAAACGTCCTTGTAATTAACCAATAATATGAAGTGATGTCAGCGGGATATCGACACCCAACGCGCGCGAAAATAACCACTCTGGCTCACCGAGATCGTTAAAAGATTCCTCACCATTTAGCAGCAAATATTCGTAAGTATCTTCGGTTACTTGCCGTTGGTAGCCCATGGTAAAATTATGGACCTCCCATTTGGCATGGTTTTGATTTTCTACTTTTTCCAGCATGTAGACGGGTTCGATATTTCCCGGCTCTTCACTGTTAAAAAATCGCTGCCAGCGTTTTTCCTGCCAGTTTAAGGTCATAGCCCCCATCGCTTTGGCGTTGATCGCCTCGCGCCAGTGGCTCTCTTTACTGATACCGTAGCTCTCTTCATAGACAAAGAGCTTAATATCATCAATGTCATCAATATCTTCACCGCCGGTGGTATTGATTTGCAGAAATTCATCGCCCGAAGTGTAGTAGCGGAAAATCTGGCTACCGCCGCCCAGATCGATGCGGCTGACGGCGGCTACCGTAAATTCCTCACCCGGCAGCGCAATCAGCAATTCATCTTCCAGCAAACGAAACGCTAACGTGTCGAGCGTAAAACCACTATTGAGATGCAGACCCAGCGGACCGCGAGCGATAGCAGGCTTATTATCCTTGCCAAACAGACGCTGGAAAAAACCAGACATATTTTATCCTTAAAATAGTTGCCAGCCTTGCAGTGAGGCCGGCAAAAAATTACTCGCCCTGTTGGCGTTGCAGTCTTGCTAATACATCCTGGGCGCTACTTTTATTGCTACCGCCAATTCCGGCTTCCGCCAGCTTTTCATCAAGATCGCGACCGTCTGCGACTTTTTCCAACTGTGCGGCAGCATCCAGGCGAGCCTGACGTTCGGCCTGACGCGTTTGCAGGCGTTTTAAGGATTCTGCCGCTGTCGAAACGCTGGAAGATGCGCCAACGGTAGAGGTCGTTACAGCCTGTTGTGCACGCTGCATGGCTTCAGTAGCTTTAACGACTTCCATTTGCTGCTCAAACTGAGCGATACGCTGCACTGTCGCTGTAACTGCTTTTTCCACGCCATCACGAGAGACTTCCAGATTCGACAACACTTGCTCTTCAGCGGTAATGAGATTCTCAAGACGCGCGATTTCTTCAGCAACTTCGTTAATCAACGAGGGATTAACATTCTTGCTTAACGCTTCCAGCGCACGAGCTTCCAGACTGGCTTTGCGCTCACGTAAATCTTTCAGCTTATCGTGACTTAATTTCACCCGCGCCAGCAGATCAACGCGAGATTTTCCGGCTTTATCGAGTTCAGCTTTAGCGTCACGAATATGCTGTTCCAGCATGCGCACGCCCTGGGTTTCTTCAATGGATTCTTCCGCTTGGGAGATAAACGATTTCCCCAGCGTAAATAAACTTTTTAAAATTCCCATAAATACCCGTCCTTGTAATTAGTGTGAATATTCTTCTGTAATTTCAGCCAGATCCAATGCGTTATCTACCAGCGAGGTTATCTCAAGCAGGATATCTTCAAGAGAAGATTTAAGCGATAACGCCCCGAAAACAATGTAATACTCTTCCTGTTGTACGCTGGAGATCCCTACCGATGACAACGGCATCATCTTCTGATTTCTTAATAAGAAGGTATTAAATTCATCTGGATTGCTGATACTACTTACCGGACAAATAAAGGTTTCGATAATCATTTGGCGGGAAGTAAATAGAATATTGATTTGCAAATCGCCATAATCATTCATTTTAATAATTAATGCGTTCTCGCCATTTGTTACATCAATATTTTGTTCAGGTACAGTTTGCAGCGCCGTCGCCAGCACCAACGGATTCCATGTCATATATTATTCCATATAAATTAAGTTTAAATATTAATAAAATGAATATTTGCAGTACGTAATTATCTTACCAGCTAAACACAAAAAAAAACCATCCAAATCTGGATGGCTATTTAGAAGAACCAAAAATTTAACGCTATGCATACGATAAAAAATGCGCCAGTCTACATACGCTGACGCTAATGATTAGTCACTACAAGTCTAACGACCGCTTCCACAACATAAAGTCAAACTGTTCAAGTTTGTCTGCCTTCACGACGTAGTCCTTACTGGCAGTTTCAATAACTTTTTCAAATAATTCTCTACTCACATCTTCCAGCGGAGTGCCGTCAATCACTGGGCCACAGTCGAAATCAATCATGTCAGACAATCGTCTGGCAATCGTGCTGTTGGTGGATATTTTTAACACCGGAACAATCGGGTTACCGGTGGGCGTACCAAGACCCGTCGAGAAGATAACCACATTACATCCTGCTGCTACCAATCCGGTTACCGCGTCCACGTCATTGCCCGGAGTACACACCAACGATAATCCACTATCGGGCATCGGTTCAGCGTAATCGCATACACTCACAATTGGCGCTCGCCCGCCTTTTTTCGCTGCTCCGGTAGATTTTATTGCGTCAGTAATCAACCCATCCGCAATGTTGCCAAAACTTGGGTTATCCGCAATGGTGGTATCGAAAAAGTTCGCTGTCTTTTCGTAGCCTTGCATTAGATTGAGGAACTTTTTTTTATCCTCAAGATTAATACAACGCTTAACCATATCACCTTCTGCCCCACATAATTCTGGAAATTCTGCTAACCCGGAAGCGCCACCAAGCGTTGTCAACCAGTCAGAAACCAGCCCCATTGCAGGGTTGCCGGAGATACCAGAAAAACCATCGGAACCACCACACTTCATCCCCACTTTGAGACAGGAAAGAGGGACCTCTACTCTTTCTGTCGGCTTCACCGCTTTCATTGCCTCGAAAGTCTGCTGTAAAGCGGTCTGCATCATCCGCTCTTCGCTGTCCCACTCCTGTTGGAGAAAGTAGAGCGCAGGTTTATCAAATTCAGGATTACGTCTCGCCAGCGCATCCTTAAACATTTTCTGCTGCGCTTTTTCACATCCTAAACTGAATACCGTCATACCGATTACATTCGGATGGTCAGCATAAGCAGCTAATACATCGCACATAGTTTCACAGTCTGAAGTTGCACCACCACAACCACTGGTGACCGTAATACAGCGAACACCTTCAATATGCGGGAACATTCTCGCGGTTTCGATCAGTTCATCGCTACCGGACGTCAGATTAAGAGCAAACTTTTTCAGTGAGTTATTGGTATAACCCAAAGCATCATTCAAAGCATTGGTTAACTTACTGACATTACGGTTCTCGCAAAATACCAATGGAAAGACTAACCAGTAACTGGCAGTACCCACTCTGCCATCGTCACGGACATAACCTTTAAAAGTGCGGGTGCTCCATTCAGAGACATCCGGTGCCTGCCAGTGGTAGGGTTCAACATCCTCCAGTGTGACAGGAGCTGCATAGTGGCGAATATTATCAACGGTAATCGCTTCTCCCTTAACGATGGGACGCGTGGCCTTGCCAACTGGCATACCGTACATCGAAACAATGCCATCCAGAGGAATATCTTGCGTCGCAAACTTATGTTTAGCCTTAACATCAGTTACTAACGTTATGTTGTCGTCATCCCACGAGTACGATTCTCCAGCGTGCAGGTCTTTCAACGCGACAATGAGATTATCGTTACTGTCGATACGTAATATTTTTTGCATAATCATATTCTTCCAGTCAGATGTTCAATCTTATTAACTGTATGCTTTTGCTGCCTGTTGGCTCTTTTGCAGCAATCCAATCAATAATGCGCAGCCGATAGTAATTACAGACAACGCCATCAATCCGGCGATGCTGCTATCCATTGCCCGATCAACCTCAACACGGATAAGAGGAGCAAGGAACGAGCAGAAAGCGCCCATCGTGGTGCAAAAACCGATCCCCGCAGCCAGTGCCGGACCAGTAAGAAGTTGTGGAGGGAAAGTCCAGAATATTGGCTGTACTGAGAGGAAACCAACCGCACTTAAACAAAGTGCACCAATCGCCACAACAGGCCCCGCAAATGCGGAAAGGGCAAGGCCGACAGCAGCAGCCAACATACACATAACCGAAATGGCCACACGCCGGGAAGGATTGCGGTCAGCAATTCGCGGAATGTAATAGACGCCAAAAGCAGAGCACGCCCATGGTATTGCCGCGACTAATGACTGCTTAAAGCCAAGGCTTTCTCCCATCAGCGATGCAACCTGTGACGGAAGGAAAAACATTAAACCATATACTGATATCTGGATGGTGCCGTAGATTAATGCCAGATGCCAAACTTTGGCATTTTTCAATGCTGAAATCACTGAACTGGTTTCTGTTTTCTGTCGTTCAGATTCCAGTTGCTTATTCAAAGCGTCTTTTTCTTCCTGGGTAAGAAATCGCGCTTTCGTCGGATTATCATCAAGGTAGAACCAGGCAAAGATACCAAGCACTAATGCCGGCAATCCCTCAATGACAAACATCCAGAACCATCCTGGACGTCCCATCCAGCCATGTAGTTCAAGTAAAGCTCCCGATATTGGCGAACCGAGCGTTAACGCCAGCGGCACCCCCAACACAAATATTCCCACGACCGATCCGCGAACCTTGTTAGGAAAATAAATGGATGCGAGCAGTAAAATGCCGGGATAGAACCCCGCCTCGCCCAGCCCTAACAGAAAGCGCAAAATAATAAATTGCGTTTCACTGGTGACAAATCCCGTCATTGCCGAGAGAAGGCCCCAAATTGCAGTTGTAATACTTAACCACTTTTGTGCGCCGATTTTATTGAGGATCAGGTTAGCTGGAATGCCGAAAAGTGCATAGGCAGCGAAAAATATTCCTGCACCGAGAGCGAATGCCGACTCTGATAATCCAATATCCAGTTTCATTGCATCTTTGGCAAAGCCAACATTTACCCGATCAATAAAGGCAACAAAATACATTATGAACATTAAGGGTACTAAACGTTTCCACGATTTTTGAATTGCGGAATTCAACAGCGGATTATCGTATTGGGTTATATTAGCCATAAATAAATCCTTAGTTCTGTTGGTAAGATATTCTATTTATAGGTTTTATATTATTTATAATAATCGGTGACAGATAAAATTTCCTGCAATCTCCGGGATTGAATATCATCAAGTATATTAAATGGTGAAGAACACCGTTCTGATTGAATAACCCCCTTTAACTGAAGGGCTTTTTTGAAAGTGGGAATAAAAGGAGAATTCACGCTGTAAACGGCCATTAGTTGATCGACTATCTGCTGATGCTGCGCGACTGCAAGTAAATCGTCATTCATGAATGCTTGCATCCAGGAGGCAAAAAATTCAGGGACAATATTGGATAAACCACCAATACAGCCATCTCCACCAGATAGTATGTTGTGGGCAAAATTATTGTCATATCCTGCATACACTTCAAAATGAGGGATATTTTTCTTTACGGTATTGATAACCTGCGCAGTATGGAAAGCATCAGGGACGGTATCTTTCATACCAATAATATTGGGATACTTATCTGCCAGTCGTAAACAAATCTCTGGTGATACGCTGTACCCGGTTCTCTCCGGGAAGTTATAAATAAAAATATGAGCCGGGGTTTGGCTTGCAATCGTACTGTAGAAATCAAAAATAGCTTCATCATCCAGAGGGAAATAATAAGGACTGATGATCATCACACCATCCAATCCTTGCTCCCAGGCGTAATTGGCCAGTGATATTGATTCATTGACGTCCATGCGACTGGCTCCGGCATAAGCCTTCATATCGCCTCGGGAAAACTCACTACAGGTTTTAATCATTTGGCGGGCGTTTTCCATATTAAGCGAAAAAAACTCACCAGTACTGCCCATCACAACAAACCCGGACACGTGATTTTTAATAAAATCATAAACCTGAGTGTTTTGCTCAGGATCGATTCGCCCTTGTTCATCAAATATGGTGACAACGGGGGTTATGTAACGACTTTTCATGCCTACCTCATCATAGTTTTATTGTTCATATATACAAACAACGTTTTTAAATACAAACTAAAATGAGTATACCCAACCTCAGAAATGAGTCAAATTTAGCCAATCACAGAAGTAATACACATAAGATATTGATATATTTGGAGTAATTATGCAGGGGGTCTGCATAAAAAACAATCACAGTTCTTTTTTTATCCGTTTTATGACCAGTATCACGCTAAAAAAGGACTGATGGGGTCAACAGCAGTCAAGGAACGCGAGGGGGTTAATTTACTTGAATTATAATTCTCCCTAGAATGGTGCATTACTCATGGTAAGGGAAATAGTCATTATGGAACATAAGCCTACCATCCGGGTGTTAGAGATACTGGAAGCACTGGCAGCGGAGAATCAGGGTGTTTCATTAACTCACCTTTCGGAAAAAACAGGCATCCTGAAAGGAACGATTTTTCCCATCCTCAAAACGCTGGTTGAACAGCGGTACATCAGTTATGACGCTAATACCCAGCTTTATAATCTGGGGATCTCCTGCTCGATTCTGTCCCGTGCTTTCCTCGACAGATCGTACTGGTTAAAAATGGTTTACAAAGAGATGAACAACATTGTCAAAGAGTGCAATGAAGTTTGTCAGATGGGGATCCTGGACGGTGCAGATGTTTTATATATCAATAAGGTGCAGGCGGCACAAACCGTACAACTGGTTTCACATATTGGGACTCGTCTGCCTGCTATCTATTCTGCGCTGGGAAAAGCCATTATCTGTGAATACAGTGATCAACAAATTCGGCAACTCTACCCTGACGGTTTTGTTCCCATGACATCGTATAGCGTTACGACCCTGGAACAATTGCGCCAACAACTTGAGGATGCCAGAGTAAATGGCTATGCATTTGATAACAGGGAAATCAATGAGGAGACGGTATGTTATGCTGTTGCCTTAAAACAGCGAAATAAAACGCTTGCCGCCATCAGCATTTCAATACCCGTATTTCGTGCGACAAAAGAAAAAATTGCCGATGTCACGCGTATCCTGCTGAATGCACGTTCGCGTATTGAACAGGAACTCAACACCTTACAGGATATCAATATCGGTATTGATTCCCACCATTAAGGGTATTTTCCATTCGAAGCCCGATACGTAAAAATTATCGGGCTAACAAAATATCCATTGAATGGATAGCGATGAACTAGCTGCGCTGGCGCACCGCTTCAAATAAGCAAATTCCGGTCGCAACCGAAACGTTCAGGGAAGAAACACTTCCTGCCATTGGGATGCTGATCAACTCATCGCAATGTTCACGGGTCAGGCGACGCATACCTTCACCTTCCGCGCCCATCACCAGCGCCAGGCGTCCGGTCATTTTGCTCTGATAGAGTGTATGATCCGCCTCGCCTGCCGTACCGACGATCCAGATATTCTCTTCCTGCAACATACGCATGGTGCGCGCCAGATTAGTCACCCGAATCAGCGGAACGCTTTCTGCCGCGCCGCAGGCTACTTTTTTCGCCGTGGCGTTGAGCTGTGCGGAGCGATCTTTCGGCACAATCACCGCATGAACTCCTGCGGCGTCCGCGCTACGCAGGCACGCGCCGAGGTTGTGCGGATCGGTTACACCGTCGAGGATCAGCAGGAACGGTTGATCGAGCGAAGCGATCAGATCCGGCAGATCGTTTTCCTGATACTGACGTCCTGGCTTCACGCGGGCAATAATGCCCTGATGCACGGCACCTTCGCTTTTCTCGTCGAGATACTGACGGTTCGCCAACTGGATAACCACGCCCTGGGACTCAAGGGCGTGAATCAGCGGCAACAGACGTTTATCTTCACGGCCTTTTAAAATAAAGACTTCCTGAAAACGTTCAGGGGCGCGCTCCAGCAGGGCCTGCACTGCGTGGATGCCGTAAATCATTTCGCTCATTAATATACTCGTTGTTTACGTTTTGCCTGATGCACTACGTTTATCCGGCCTACATGCTCCCTGCAATATATTGAATTTGCGTGATTATGTAGGCCGGATAAGGCGTTCACGCCGCATCCGGCATGAACAAAGCGCATTTTGTCAGCAATCTAACCCTCTTCTGTTTGAAGAGGGTAATGATCACTCTGCCACTTTTTTCTTCGCCGCACGCTTCGCTTTGGTCGCTGCGGCTATTTTCTGCGTTTTCGCCGATGGCTTTTTCGCTTTTCTCGCGTCTTTCTTCGCCGCTTTCGGCTTCGTTTTTTTCTCACCGCGGAAGGCGCTGTCTGGCTCAAAGTTTACCTTTTTACCGACCTGACGACGCTTGCCGCCTTTTTTACCTGCATCGCCTTTTTTCGCTTTCTCGCGCGCCGTTTTACCGACGTTGCGCGGTGCGCGTTCGCTGGAGATCAGGCTAAAGTCGATTTTGCGCTCGTCCATATTAACCGCTTCGACGCGAACTTCTACGCGATCGCCCAGGCGATAAGTCTGGCCACTGGATTCACCCATCAGGCGTTGCCCTACCTGGTCAAAGCGATAGTAGTCATTGTCCAGCGAAGAGACATGGACCAGACCATCAATGAACAAGTCGTCCAGACGGACGAAGAAGCCAAAGCCAGTGACGCTGGAAATTACGCCTTTAAAGACGTTACCTACCTGGTCGAGCATGAAGTCACACTTCAGCCAGTCAGCTACATCGCGTGTTGCTTCGTCGGCACGACGTTCCGCCATCGAACAGTGCTGACCCAGTTGCAGCATCTCTTCCATCGAATAATGGTAACCGCCGGTTTCAGTAGTGTTGCCCTGATGCCCCTGCTCTTTCGCCAGCAGATACTTAATGGCGCGGTGCAGCGTCAGGTCAGGATAACGACGAATCGGCGAAGTAAAGTGCGCATAGGACTGCAATGCCAGACCGAAGTGACCACGGTTTTCCGGATCGTAAATCGCCTGTTTCATCGAGCGCAGCAGCATGGTTTGCAGCATTTCTGCGTCAGGACGATCGGCAACCGACTCCAGCAGCTCCGCGTAGTCACGCGGTTCCGGCTTGTTACCGCCCGGCAATTCCAGCCCCAGCTCCGCCAGCACTGAACGGAAAGAGGTAATTGCTTCGGTGCTCGGCTTGTCGTGAATACGGAACAGTGCTGGTTCCTTGGCTTTCTCAACGAAACGCGCCGCCGAGATATTCGCCAGAATCATACACTCTTCAATTAATTTGTGTGCGTCGTTACGCTGGGTCTGTTCGATACGTTCAATACGGCGTTCAGCGTTGAAAATGAACTTCGCTTCTTCGCTCTCAAATGAGATCCCACCGCGTTCTTCACGGGCTTTATCCAGCACTTTATAGAGGTTATGCAACTCTTCGAGATGCTTAACCAGCGGGGCGTACTGCTCGCGCAGATCCTGATCGCCCTGCAGAATATGCCAGACTTTGGTGTAGGTCAGACGTGCGTGAGAGCTCATTACCGCTTCATAGAATTTGTAGCCAGTCAGGCGGCCTTTCGACGAAACCGTCATCTCGCACACCATACACAGGCGGTCTACCTGCGGGTTGAGCGAACACAGACCGTTAGAGAGCACTTCCGGCAGCATCGGGATAACCTGCGAAGGGAAGTACACCGACGTACCACGGTTACGCGCTTCTCTGTCCAGCGGTGTTGGCGGACGCACATAGTAGCTGACGTCGGCAATCGCGACCCATAAACGCCAGCCGCCGCCGCGTTTTTTCTCGCAGTAAACTGCATCGTCAAAGTCACGGGCGTCTTCGCCATCAATGGTGACCAGCGGTAAATCGCGCAGATCGACACGGCCCGCTTTTGCTTCTTCCGGCACTTCTTCTTTCAGCCCGGCAACCTGTTGCTCAACGGCCTGCGGCCAGATATACGGAATTTCATGGGTACGCAGAGCGATATCAACCGCCATGCCGGTGCCCATATTGTCGCCAAGTACTTCGACGATTTTACCCACCGCTTTGGTACGGCGAGTCGGGCGTTGGGTCAGTTCAACCACCACCACAAAGCCCATCCGCGCGCCCATGATCTGATCGGGCGGGATTAAGATATCGAAGCTCAAACGACTGTCGTCAGGAACCACAAAGCCGACGCCCGCTTCGGTAAAGTAGCGACCAACAATCTGGCTGGTTTTTGGCACCAGTACGCGGACAATACGCGCTTCACGACGACCTTTACGGTCAGCACCCAGCGGCTGCGCCAGCACCTGATCGCCATGAATGCAGGTTTTCATCTGCTCGCTGGAGAGATACAAATCATCTTTACGCCCTTCAACCCGCAGAAAGCCGTAGCCATCACGGTGGCCAATAACGGTACCTTTCACCAGGTCGAGGCGTTCCGGCAGCGCATAGCACTGACGACGAGTGAAGACCAGTTGACCATCGCGCTCCATCGCGCGCAGGCGGCGACGCAGGCCTTCAAGCTGCTCTTCGCCTTCAATGTGCAGTTCTACCGCCAGCTCATCACGGCTGGCCGGTTTTTCACGTTTGGTTAAATGTTCGAGGATAAATTCCCGACTAGGGATGGGATTCGCGTATTTTTCAGCTTCGCGTTCCTGGAAAGGATCTTGTGACATCTCGGTTCCTCCGTTGTCATCTCTGATGAAGATTTTCGTCACTCCACCAGCAATAATTTATAAAGCGGTTGATTCTCTTCAACCAAATCGGCAAGCGTGTAGTTATCCAGTTCCGTAAGAAAACTTTGCACGGCCTTAGAAAGTGCCTGTTTCAACCGACAGGCAGGTGTAATGTGGCAAAACTCACTGCTGCAATTCACCAGCGATAAGGGCTCCAGCTCGCGCACCACATCACCAATACGTATCGCACTCGCCGGTTTACCCAGACGAATGCCGCCATTTTTTCCACGAACAGCAGTCACGTAGCCGGCACGACTAAGTTGATTGATTATTTTGACCATATGATTACGGGAGACGCCGTAGACGTCAGTCACTTCAGAAATACTGGTCATCCGCCCTTCTGGCAATGACGCCATGTAGATCAGCGCACGTAATCCGTAATCAGTGAAACTCGTTAACTGCACATCAACCTCAAAAGGGAAATCGGGAAAAAATACATTTATATTGATGATAAACCAGCCACAAGCTGTGTCGCTAATTTATTTCAGTTCGGGGAAGGAAAAAAGCGAGGATTTAACACTGTGTCGGAAAGCGTAATGGCTTAACCGACACAGCAATGTATCACACTGTTAGCCCGGCAGGCAAAATATCTGCCAGGCGTACCAGAATTACGCGTCGAACGGGTCGCGCAGAATCATGGTTTCAGTACGATCCGGACCGGTAGAGATGATATCGATCGGCACACCGGTCAGCTCTTCAATACGCTTGATGTAGTTCAGCGCCGCCTGCGGCAGGCCGCTACGATCTTTCACGCCGAAGGTGGATTCAGACCAGCCCGGCATGGTTTCGTAAATCGGCTCTACACCTTTCCAGTCGTCAGCTGCCAGCGGAGTGGTAGTCACTTCACGACCATCCGGCATACGGTAAGCCACGCAGAGTTTCACCTCTTTCAGGCCATCCAGAACGTCCAGCTTGGTCAGGCAGAAGCCAGACAGGGAGTTCAGCTGTACCGCACGACGAACGGCAACGGTGTCCAGCCAGCCGGTACGACGACGACGACCCGTAGTTGCGCCGAATTCGTTACCCTGCTTGCAGAGGAACTCGCCAGTTTCATCAAACAGTTCAGTCGGGAACGGACCTGCACCCACACGAGTGGAGTAAGCTTTGAGGATACCCAGAACGTAATCAACATAACGCGGGCCCAGGCCGGAACCGGTCGCCACGCCACCAGCAGTGGTGTTGGAAGAAGTTACGTACGGATAAGTACCGTGGTCGATATCCAGCAGCGTACCCTGAGCACCTTCGAACATGACGAAATCGCCACGCTGACGCGCCTGGTCGAGCAGGTCAGAAACGTCAACCACCATAGAAGTCAGGATGTCGGCAACAGCCATCGTATCATCCAGAACTTTCTGGTAATCAACCGCTTCAGCTTTGTAGTAGTTAACCAACTGGAAGTTGTGATATTCCATCACTTCTTTCAGTTTTTCAGCGAAGGTTTCTTTGTCGAAAAGGTCGCCAACACGCAGACCGCGACGTGCCACTTTATCTTCATAAGCAGGCCCGATACCACGACCGGTGGTGCCGATCGCTTTCGCGCCACGCGCTTTCTCACGCGCGTTATCCAGCGCAACGTGATAATCAAGGATCAGCGGACATGCTTCAGACAGCAGCAGACGCTCACGAACGGGGATGCCACGGTCTTCCAGTTCTTTCATCTCTTTCATCAGCGCGGCCGGAGACAGCACAACACCGTTACCGATGATGCTGGTTACATTCTCGCGGAGAATACCTGATGGAATAAGATGGAGAACGGTTTTTTCACCGTTGATTACGAGAGTATGGCCTGCGTTGTGACCGCCCTGGTAGCGTACAACATATTTAGCCCGTTCAGTCAGAAGATCGACGATCTTACCTTTACCTTCGTCACCCCATTGGGTGCCCAGTACGACGACGTTGTTACCCATTTTTCAAAATCACCGTTTGCTTAAAAATGGATTCTACCATCGCTTTTTCAGAGTTACAGCACTTTTTGCACTCAAAAATGACCTCGATCAGTCTGTTTTTTGTTCAGCCAATCGTTTTCCTCAACATGTAGTAGACCACAACGCCCGCAACCACAAGTCCACCGCCAAAACGACGTAAAATATTATCGGGCAAATTGGTCATCGTAGAGATCATCTTCTTCCATGCCTTCGGGTAAAGCATCGGCCCTAAACCTTCCAGCACCAAAACCAGGGCAAGCGCCAGCCAGATTGTCGAATTCATTGATTATCCTTATAGAAAAAGAAAACCACCGACATCCCTGAGGATGCGGTGGCTTTATTGACCTGTACCGCAGTCGTTATATTAACGCGTTGCGGAAGTCGGCGTCTTCATGTAGCGGAAGAAATCGCTATCCGGGCTCATGACCATCACGTCCTGATTGCCAGAGAAGCTGTTCTCATAAGCACGCAGGCTACGGATAAATGCGTAGAAGTCCGGATCTTTACTGAATGCATCAGCAAACAGTTTGGCTGCTTCTGCATCGCCTTCACCACGCATGATGCGGCCCTGACGCTCAGCTTCTGCCAGCGTTCTGGTCACTTCATAGTCGGCAGTCGCGCGCAGTTTTTCCGCTTCTTCCTGACCTTGTGAACGGTGACGACGCGCTACCGCTTCACGCTCGGCGCGCATACGGTTGTAGATCGCTTCAGACACTTCGGTCGGCAGGTTGATCTGCTTGATACGCACATCGACAACTTCAATACCCAGCGCCGCCATACTGTTCGGGTTGATGACCGGAACTTTGCCCTTCGTCTCAGCCGTTACGCGCTCTGCCGCTTCGGCAATGGCGTTATCTGCTGCCGGGGTAGTAACTTCATCTTCTGTACCCGCAGAACCGGAGTTCAGCGCGTCACGTACTTCGAGGGTCAGACGACCACGGGAATCGGTGACGATATCTTTCACGTCCAGGCGACCAATTTCAGAACGCAGACGGTCAGAGAACTTACGTTTCAACAGCACTTCCGCTTGCGAAATGTCGCCACCGCCCGTTGCCAGGTAGTAACGGCTGAAATCGCTGATGCGCCATTTGATGTAAGAGTCGACGATCAGGTCTTTCTTCTCTTTGGTCACAAAGCGGTCGGCCTGGTTGTCCATTGTCTGAATACGTGCGTCGAGCATTTTCACCGTTTCAATGAACGGTATCTTGAAATGCAGACTCGGCTCATAAACCAGAGGTTTGTTGTCATCGTCACGCAGTACCTTACCAAAACGCAGCGTAATACCGCGCTCACCTTCTTTGACGACAAAGACAGACATGTAAAGCACTACCAGCACGATGATGATAATCGCGATAACTGACTTACGCATCGTTATTCCCCCTGACGCTGGTAGTCGTTACGCTGCGCGTTGGCGCGGCGTTGGTCCATAATATCGCCCTGACTGGTGGACGACGTGTTGCTTGCTCCACTGGTTGTGGAGGAAGAGGCTGGCGGCAGACGCAGCAGATTGCTGGCACCGTTATCGCTCTTCGCCGCAGGGGCGTTACCACCTTTCAGCATCTGGTCTAACGGCAGAACCATCAGGTTGCCACCTTTATCGTTAACCAGCACTTTGCGGGTGTTGCCCAACACTTTTTCCATCGTCTCGATATACAGACGCTCGCGAGTAATTTCCGGCGCGGCTTTATATTCCGGCAGAAGTTTAGCAAAGCGCGCCACTTCACCCTGAGCTTCCAGGATGGTCTGGGCCTTGTATGCACGCGCCTCTTCGAGGATACGTTGCGCCTGACCGTTCGCACGCGGCTGAACTTCGTTGGTATACGCTTCTGCTTCACGAATGTATTGCTGTTCGTTTTCACGCGCGGCAATCGCATCGTCAAACGCCGCTTTTACTTCTTCCGGCGGACGAGCTGCCTGGAAGTTGACGTCCAGCAGCGTGATACCCATGTCATACGGACGAATCGTCTCTTCCAGTTCGCGCTGAGTATCGCTACGAATCACGGTGCGACCTTCCGTCAGAATGCGGTCCATGGTGTATTTACCGATAACCCCACGCAGGGCGCTGTCGGTAGCCTGACGCAGGCTGTCATCCGGGCTGGTCACGCTATACAGATATTTTTCCGGATTGGTGACGCGGTACTGCACGTTCATCTCAACGCGCACTACGTTCTCGTCCGACGTCAGCATCACACCAGAAGCGGCCAGTTCACGCACGGCTTCCACGTTCACCGGTTTGACTTCGTCGATAAACGTCGGTTTCCAGTTCAGACCCGGCTCAACCAGATGGCTGAATTTACCAAAGCGTGTTACCACGCCACGTTCGGCTTCTTTAATGGTATAGAAACCACTGGCCGCCCAGATAATGACAATCGCTGCCGCTGCGATGGTAACGACACGACCGCCAAGCTGCGGGCGCGGGCCTTGCGATGAACTGCCACCGCCAGATCCGGTGCCTTTACCGCCGCCCAGACCACCGAGCTTTTTGCTCAGCTTGCGGAAGATATCATCTAAATCAGGTGGCCCTTGATCGCGACCGCCTTTGTTTCCATTTCCCTCAGAGTTGCCGCCAGGTTTGCTGCTTCCCCACGGGTCGCGGTCTTGTCCGTTATTACCGGGCTGATTCCACGCCATGTTTGTGCTCCATATTTGTTATGCGGTGATCCCTGTTGTCTTTCGACGCCAGAGGATATGACTCCACGCTTCAGACGCTACGCCGTTAGATCAGGTAATCGATCAACGCCGGTTCTTGTTTACAGAGGCGACGCCAGTCAACGATCGGCATACGAACTTGCAGACTTACGCTGCCGTCCTCCTCCATCCACTCTTTTTCTATTGCCTGAAGCTGATAAAAACGACTTCTCAAACGCCCTTCCTGCGGTGGCAGACGCAATGTATGCTGCGCCACCTCGCCGGAAAGCCGCTCCGTCAAAGCCTGAAAAAGCTGTGGTATCCCCGCTCCGGTCTGTGCGGAAAGCCAGACACGGATCGGTTTGTTCTCTTCGTCCCGATCAATACGCGGTTCGAAATCTTCCAGCATATCGATCTTGTTCATCACCAGCAGGGTTGGGATCTCGTGAGCGTCGATCTCTTCAAGAACCGTATTCACCGCTTCGATGTTTTCTTGTACACGTACATCCGCCGCATCAATGACGTGCAGCAGCAATGTGGCTTGCCGCGTCTCTTGTAACGTGGCTTTAAATGCCGCCACCAGATCGTGCGGCAGGTGGCGAATAAACCCTACGGTATCTGCCAACACGGTTTCACCGACATCTGCGACGTCAATACGCCGCAACGTCGGGTCGAGGGTGGCAAACAACTGGTCTGCCGCGTAGACCCGCGCTTCGGTGATGCGATTGAAAAGGGTAGATTTACCGGCGTTGGTATATCCCACCAGCGAAACAGTAGGAACGTCGGCTTTGATACGCGATTGCCGCCCCTGCTCACGCTGCTTTTCAACTCTTTCCAGGCGCGACTGTATCTGCACGATGCGATTACGCAACAAACGACGGTCGGTTTCGAGCTGGGTTTCACCCGGACCACGCAAACCTATCCCGCCTTTCTGTCTTTCAAGGTGGGTCCAGCCACGCACCAGGCGCGTAGCCAGATGGCGCAGCTGCGCCAGCTCAACCTGCAACTTACCCTCATGGGTACGCGCACGTTGGGCGAAAATATCTAAAATAAGGCCGGT
The DNA here is from genome assembly GCF_046487585.1 of Escherichia sp. WS1265. Lineage (NCBI taxonomy): Bacteria > Pseudomonadati > Pseudomonadota > Gammaproteobacteria > Enterobacterales > Enterobacteriaceae > Escherichia > Escherichia sp. WS1265. The sequence goes on along the minus strand of NZ_JBJQJE010000003.1, from coordinate 149,899 downwards.
GCGGTCGATGACACGACACTCGCACAAACGCTCCAGGTTACGCTCTTGCGCCGGGCTCAGGGCATGGTCAAAAAGAACGACCGAAGCACCCGTCGCTTTGACAGCTTCCGCAATTTCAACTGCTTTACCTTCACCTACAAAATACTTTGGGTGCGGCGCTTTACGGCTACCGGTAATCACCTGCAATGCTTCGACACCGGCGGAAGAGACCAGAGATTCAAACTCCTGGAGGTCTTCCATATCTTTGTCTTGCGTAAAATAGATGTGTACCAGTACCGCCTGCTCACCAGCATCATAACGGTCAAACAAGCGTATAACCCTCTAAATAGATCAGCGGGGAACGCAGGATCGCTGGCTCCCCGTGTAAAAAAAACAGCCCGAAACCTTATTCGGTTTCTTCGCTGTCCTGTTGCGCGGAAGTATTCTGCGCGCTGCTACCATGATGGTAGTTACTGCTGGTACCGCCACCGGCGTTGTTACTGTGATGAGAAACCGGGCGAGACGGGACAACAGTAGAAATCGCGTGCTTGTAAACCATCTGGCTGACCGTGTTTTTCAACAGGATCACGAACTGATCAAAAGACTCGATTTGCCCTTGCAGCTTAATACCATTCACCAAATAAATAGAAACTGGAACACGTTCCCGACGCAGTGCGTTCAGGAACGGATCTTGTAAAGATTGCCCCTTAGCCATTCTCTCTTTTCCTTATATGCTTATTTGTACTTTGAACCTTTCGATTCTGAAAAAATTGCGCACGATACGTCTCAATTGTACACATTCAGCCTGCGATAGCACCAACAACCTGTAATACTTCATCACGCGCCTGTTCTGGTTTTTCACTGTCAAGCCAGTGAACCCCTTCCCAACCACGCAGCCAGGTTATCTGCCGCTTCGCCAACTGTCTCGTGGCGCAAACACCTCGATAAACCATTTCATCGTATGAGATTTCGCCTTCAAGGTAAGACCACATCTGGCGATAACCCACGCAACGAATGGAAGGCAAATCCGTATGCAAATCTCCTCGGGCAAAAAGCGCCCGGACTTCTGCTTCAAAACCTGAAGCCAACATCTGATGAAAACGCTGCTCAATTCGTTGATGGAGCAGTTCACGGCTCGCCGGGGCGATGGCGAACTGATGCACCTGATACGGTAGAGCGTCTCCTGACGTTTGCGTCAGTTCCGTTAAAGTTTTACCCGAAATGAAAAAAACTTCCAGTGCCCGGGAAAGCCTTTGTGGATCATTTGGATGAATCCTTGCTGCCGCAACCGGATCGATCTCCTGAAGTTGACGATGCAATGACTCCCAACCTTGCTCTGCCGCCTGTTGCTCAATTCTGGCCCGCACTTCCGGGTCTGCCGACGGTAGCGGCGACAACCCTTCCAGCAATGCCTTGAAATACAACATCGTACCGCCCACTAACAGTGGGATCCGCCCCGCTGCGGTGATATCGGCCATTTCCGCCAGCGCATCGCGGCGAAAATCAGCAGCCGAGTAAGCCTGCGACGGATCGCGAATATCCAGCAATCGGTGCGGCGCGGCGAGTAACTCTTCAGCGTTCGGCTTCGCCGTCCCGATATCCATCCCTTTGTAAATAAGGGCAGAATCAACGCTTATCAACTCTACTGGTAAAATTTTACGCAGCTCAATGGCTAACGCCGTTTTACCGGAGGCCGTCGGCCCCATCAAAAAAATCGCCTTAGGCAGGCTCGCCTTACTGATATCACTCATCTTTCAGGGCTTTTATCGCCGGATGTAAATCAACAGATTGTAACAGACCACCCGGCGGCGTTTTCACAAGTTGCGGACATAACCGTTCCACGTCCGCCAGCAGGGTTATGGCCTGCGCCATTGACCACTGCGCATGTTCGCTCATCAGATTTCGTGCAATCCACTGCGCAATATTGCCAGGTTCGAATACGGACTGCTTCGCCAGGTAGCCTATCAGTTCAGGAATCAAGATTTGTAAATTTTGTTGGCGTAAGGGTAAAGGCACGGCCCTGATGGTCACATGCTGTGCATCTGACTGGAAATCAATACCCAATTCCGCCAGGGCAGACTGCGCTTTTTCTAATGCCGATTTTTCTTCACCAGAAACTTTTAGCCGCAGCGGAATCAGCAACGGCTGGGCGCAAACTGGCGCTTCACCCGGCGTCAGTTGCGCCTGACGCAGCCAACGTTCTGCCACTGGCAAGGCTAAAAGTGAAATGTTGCCGTCGCGCTCCAGCAACGCACAGTCGGAATGGACGATAGTCAGTACCCGACCAAAACTCTGACTGTTCGCCGCAAGTGCAGGTTCCTGCGGTTCTGGCGCTTTTGGTTTTTGCATCGGCGCGGGCGTTTGCAAAAGCTGGCGATACACTTCACCTTGCTGTTTCTGGTAACCTGGCTGCGCATTCGGCCAGGGGGCAGCCGGACGACTGCCTGAGGCGGGCGCAGGAGTGTAACGCGGAGCTACTGGCTCACGAACTGCCGGTTCAGCAAAATGATTGCGCCCCGCCGCCACGCGGTTTTCCGGGATGGCGCGCGGTGCAGGTTGTGGTTCATCGTCCAGCGGTAGCGGCGTTTCCAGTTGCTGTTGTAGCACGCTCAGCACGCCCTGATAGATAAAATCATGCACCAGACGCGACTGATGGAAACGCACTTCGTGTTTGGCAGGGTGCACGTTGACGTCCACCTGATGTGGGTCGATCTCCAGATACAGCACAAATGCCGGTTGCTGATCGGCCCCCAGTTTGTCTTCACAGGCCTGGCGGATCGCGTGATTGATCAGGCGATCGCGCATCATGCGACCATTCACATAGCAATACTGAATTTCCGCCAGTGCGGGCGTGGTGTGATTCGGATCTGCCACCCAGCCGCGCAGCGTAAGATCGCCGTGTTGCCATTCAATCGCCAGCGCTTGTTCGAGAAAAGCGGTGCCGCAAATCGCGCCTAAGCGCCGTTCTTTTTGCCCGCCTTCCGGCACTGCGCGGTACTGACGCACAATTTTACCGTTATGCGACAGGTTGATCGTGACGTCGAAACGCGCCAGCGCAATGCGGCGAATAATTTCATCGATATGGTTAAATTCGGTTTTCTCGGTGCGCAGGAATTTGCGCCGCGCCGGGGTGTTGTAGAACAGATCCAGCACCTCCAGCGTTGTTCCCACAGGATGCGCCGCCGGTTTTACCGTCACGTCCATATCGCGCCCTTCGGCATAGGCCTGCCAGGCTTCCTGCTGTTCTGCGGTACGTGAAGTGAGCGTCAGGCGGGAAACCGAACTGATACTCGCCAGAGCCTCACCGCGAAAGCCCAGGCTGATAATGGCTTCGAGATCGTCCAGAGAGGCGATTTTACTGGTGGCATGACGAGCCAGCGCCAGCGCCAGCTCATCTTTTTTGATACCGCAGCCGTTATCACGAATGCGGATAAGTTTCGCCCCACCGCGTTCGATATCAATATCGATACGCGTCGCACCTGCATCGAGGCTGTTTTCCACCAGTTCTTTGACTACCGACGCAGGTCGCTCGACCACCTCACCTGCGGCAATCTGGTTCGCCAGTTGTGGCGGTAAGACCTGAATTGGCATCAATCGTCCTTAGTTTGGCAGCGTGCGATCTGGCGTCGTCACCGTACTGGCCGTTTGTGCCGTTGCACCCTGCGGCGCAGATTGCATCGGATGCGCAAGGAAATAATTGCGCAGGCCTTTATAAATGGCTTCTGCCAGCTGTTGTTGGTAATCGTCGCTCGCCAGCAAACGTTCTTCGCTGTTGTTGCTGATAAAACCGGTTTCGACCAGTACTGATGGGATATCCGGCGAACGCAGAACGCCAAGGCTGGCGTGTTCTGGTCGACGTTTATGAATTTCGCCAATGCGTTGCAACTGACTGATCATACTGGTCGCTACATCATACCCTACCCGCTGGGAATGACCGAACTGTAAATCCAGCACCGCCTGGCTTAAATAGGGGTCAGACTGACTGTTCGCCAGCACATCGCCCGCTCCGCCCAATAGCTCCGACTGTTTCTCATGCTGTTCCAGCCAGCTTGCCATCTCGCTGTTTGCACGACGGTTAGAGAGCACCCATACGGAAGCGCCAGTCGCACTGCGGTTTGGTGCGGCATCAGCGTGAATCGACACGAGGAAATTGGCGTTTTGCTTACGTGCCACATCGCTGCGCCCCATCACCGAAATAAAGTAATCCCCATCACGAGTTAAAACGCCTTTAAACATCGGATCGTCATTGAGCAAGGTACGTAATTTACGCGCAATGGCGATGGTGACATTTTTCTCCCGCGTACCACCGGGGCCGATAGCGCCAGGGTCCTGACCGCCGTGTCCTGCATCAATAGCGATGATAATTTTATCGCCAGTGTTAGCCGTCGCGCGCGCTGCCGGACGCGTTACCGTATTACTGCTGATAACACCTGTAGTGCGGTTACTTTCCGTTTTAAACGGATTGCGCGCCGGTTCGCTGACGCGCGGTGCGACAACCGCAGGCGTTTCAACGCGTTTCGCAACCACAGGCGGCGGAGGAGGCGGTGGCGGCACATCGGCGTTAATCGTAAAGACAACAGTGTAATTGCTGCCATTCTGCCGCTTCACCGCTTCGGTTTTACCGTTTTCGGTAAGATCGACCACCAGCCGTAGCGTTTGTGCATCTTTAGGCGTTCCAGAGCGAATCGCCTTCACCAGATTATTGCCGCTAAACAACAACGGCAGCCCCTGAATCACGCCCGTTTGTTTGATATCGAGCGCCACGGTGCGTTTGCTTTGATGGCTAAACGCATAATCAGGATCGCCAATAAAACTCAACGTTATCCGCGCCTGTTGATTGCCGTTAGAAACCTGAATATCAGAGAGCGTCGCGGCACCCACCGGCGCGCACAGCAGCAGCAACGTCGCTACCAACCAATTTCTGATGCGATACATCATCCCGCCACCTTTCAAAGGTTAACCGGCTAAACGCGCCAGCAACAATTCACCCGCAGAGGAAACCGCACTCACGCGCGCCTCACGGCCTTGTGCCTGATAATCAATGTGTATTTCGACATCCGGGTCAGGAAGAACACCTGTACCTTGTTGTGGCCACTCCACCAGGCAGATGGCATCGTTGGCAAAATAATCGCGGATCCCCATAAACTCCAGCTCCTCGGGATCGGCAAGGCGGTACAAATCAAAGTGATAAACCATTAAGTTGTCGAGCGTATAGGGTTCGACCAGCGTATAAGTGGGGCTTTTGACATTACCCTGATGGCCCAAAGCCTGTAAAAAGCCCCGGCTAAAGGTGGTTTTACCTGCGCCTAAATCGCCATACAGATAGATTACGGTTGCGCCATCGCAGGCTTTCGCTACCCGCTCGCCCAGGTCTAATGTTGCCTGCTCATCAGGGAGCGGAATTACTCGATTCATCATGGTTTTTATCAGTCACTTCCGGGTTAACAATACGCTGTAGCGTGGAAAAGAGATCGGTTGCCAGCATCCCGCGCGTTCCAAAACGCACCGCCAGTACGTCAGCTGCCGCACCGTGCGCGACACAGCCCGCACAGGCTGCATCATACGGCGACAGTTTTTGCCCAAGCAATGCGCCAATAATACCAGAGAGCACATCGCCCATACCGCCGCTCGCCATGCCTGCATTTCCGACATCAATAATGCCTAAAGCGTCAGGATGGGCGGCGACCACGGTTCCTGCACCTTTCAGCACCGCGACGCCGCCATAACGTTGTACCAGACGTTGGGCGAAATGTAAGCGGTCACTTTCAATCTCTGCTACGGAACAGCCCAACAACCGCGCGGCTTCGCCAGGATGCGGCGTGATCACGCGATTGTGACGCTTATCGGGATTGATTGCCAGCAGGTTCAATGCATCGGCATCCCACAACATCGGTTTGCGAAAATTCTCAACTTTTTGCAGGGCTTTTTTCCCCCACTCTTGCTGGCCCAGTCCGGGACCAATCACCACCACATCGGCCCATTCCAGGCTTTCGGTAAGAGAGTCCATAGTCAGTTCATGTACCATCAATTCCGGTCGTGCAGTCAGCAGCGGCGCAATGTTCTCACTGCGGGTCAGCACTCGGACTAAACCAGCACCAGCACGCAGCGCCGCTTCCCCCGTCATACGAATAGCCCCCGCCGTGCCGTGATCGCCACCGATAATCACCAGCCGCCCGTGATCGCCTTTATGCGAAGTCGGGCGACGCGGTTTCAGCCAGTGAGAAAGTTGTTCTGCCGAAAACCGCTGAATTTTCGTCTCCTGACCTGCCAGCCAGCTATCCAGCCCCAGTGAGTCAAAATGCAGTTGTCCGGTAACATCCCGCGCTTTTCCAGTGAGCAAGCCTGGTTTCAGCGCAATAAAAGTGATGGTGTGATCGGCGTTGATCACCGCGCCTGGCGTAGCGCCGGTTTCAGCCAGCAGGCCGGAAGGGATATCAACCGCCACAATCGGCGCAGGATGGGAATTAGTGTGGTCGATTAACTGGCTAATGGATTCACGGGGCGCTTGCTGCAAGCCGGTACCGAGCAGCGCATCAACAATCAGATCTACCGACTCGGGCCAGACAATATTCGACGCATGGATCTCGCCTCCCGCGTTTAACCATGCTTCACGTGCCAGCGCGGCCTCTTCCGGCAACGGTTTGTCACTTTCCTGGGTCAGCAGCGTAACCTCAATGCCGACCGCTTTGGCCAGCCGCGCGACCACGTAGCCATCGCCGCCGTTATTACCATGACCGCACAGCACCAGCCAGTGGCGGGCGTCAGGATAAGCCGAACGACACACCTGGAATGCGGCTTCGCCAGCGCGAAGCATCAGCTCATAGAGAGTGAGCCCCAGCGCATCTGCCGCCTCGCGTTCTCCGCGGCGGATATCGTCGGCGTACCAGACGGTGTGTGGTATACTTACGGGGTTTTTCTTCATTGTATGGTCCGTCATGTCAGAGCCCCTCGATCTCAATCAGTTAGCGCAAAAAATTAAACAGTGGGGGCTGGAACTGGGCTTTCAGCAGGTAGGTATTACCGATACCGATCTCAGCGCGTCCGAGCCCAAACTGCAAGCATGGCTGGACAAACAATACCACGGCGAAATGGACTGGATGGCGCGTCACGGTATGCTGCGTGCTCGTCCTCACGAATTATTGCCCGGTACGCTGCGCGTGATCAGCGTGCGGATGAATTACCTTCCTGCTAACGCCGCATTTGCCAGCACGCTGAAAAACCCCAAGCTCGGCTATGTGAGCCGTTATGCGCTGGGCCGTGACTATCACAAACTTCTGCGCAACCGACTCAAAAAGCTGGGCGAGATGATTCAGCAACATTGTGTTTCGCTGAATTTTAGACCGTTTGTCGATTCTGCGCCTATTCTCGAGCGTCCGTTAGCTGAAAAAGCAGGACTCGGCTGGACAGGTAAGCACTCACTTATCCTCAATCGCGAGGCTGGTTCGTTCTTCTTTTTAGGCGAATTGCTGGTCGATATTCCTCTGCCCGTGGATCAACCGGTCGAGGAAGGATGCGGTAAATGCGTGGCCTGTATGACGATTTGCCCGACCGGAGCCATCGTCGAACCATATACCGTCGATGCTCGCCGCTGTATCTCTTATCTCACCATCGAACTGGAAGGGGCGATCCCGGAAGAGTTGCGACCGTTAATGGGAAACCGTATTTATGGTTGCGATGACTGCCAGCTTATCTGCCCGTGGAATCGCTATTCGCAACTCACTACAGAAGACGATTTCAGCCCGCGTAAGCCGCTACACGCTCCGGAACTCATTGAGTTATTCGCCTGGAGCGAAGAGAAGTTTTTAAAAGTCACGGAAGGTTCGGCGATTCGCCGTATAGGTCACCTGCGTTGGCTGCGTAATATCGCCGTAGCATTAGGCAATGCCCCCTGGGATGAAACGATTTTGACAGCGCTGGAAAGTCGTAAAGGTGAGCACCCACTTCTTGATGAGCACATAGCGTGGGCGATTGCGCAGCAAATCGAGAGACGAAATGCGTGCATAGTCGAAGTGCAATTACCGAAAAAACAGCGTCTGGTTCGGGTGATTGAAAAAGGGTTATCGCGTGACGCCTGATTCATCCACAGCTTGTGAATAAAAATAAAAACACATTGCAATTCAAGACGAATAAAATCGTCAAGTGATCGACTCGACAAAACAGAATCTTAATTTTCAACTTATATATCAATAAGTTAAAAAAATACCATTCACCGTGCGAAGTTTCTTTGAAATTAAGATTACAGCCTGAGACTGTGGATAACTCTGTTTACAAGAGTTTGTCAGAGACAACAAAAACCAGCAATAACGCATCGCGTCGCTGTGGATATTTTATTGAGAGAAGAATTTGGAGCGGGAAACGAGACTCGAACTCGCGACCCCGACCTTGGCAAGGTCGTGCTCTACCAACTGAGCTATTCCCGCTTGGGTGGTCTGTGCTTTACAGCACTTTCAAATTTTGGAGCGGGAAACGAGACTCGAACTCGCGACCCCGACCTTGGCAAGGTCGTGCTCTACCAACTGAGCTATTCCCGCTTAATCTTCGTCTTTCGAACCGCTACTGCCTTGGCTGCCTTCACTCACCTTAGTCACTTACTTTTGTAAGCTCCCAAGGATTCGTTCAGTTGCCGCCTTGTCGCAATTCGAAATACTGCGATTGGGTGGTCTGTGCTTTGCAGCACTTTTCAAATTTTGGAGCGGGAAACGAGACTCGAACTCGCGACCCCGACCTTGGCAAGGTCGTGCTCTACCAACTGAGCTATTCCCGCGTACTACTTAATTTTGCTTTCGTAATTTTCGCATTTCTGCGTCGTTACGGGAGGCGCATTATACGAGAAATCTTTCCCTCTGCAACCCCCCTAAAAAATTTTTTTTGAGTTTTTATCTCAAATGCTGAAATTATCAGCAAGACGTTCAATTTAGCGTCAAAATCACGCCGCCGCAAGTGGATTCCGGCGCTTACGTGACCAGGAAAAATTTTACAGCTTGATAAAATGCTCGCGGTAGTAAGCCAACTCCGCCACCGATTCACGGATATCATCCATCGCCTGATGCGTCCCCTGCTTGGTAAAGCCATCAAGAATTTCCGGCTTCCAGCGGCGCGCCAGCTCTTTCAGGGTGCTGACATCGAGATAGCGGTAGTGGAAGTAGGCTTCCAGCTCCGGCATGTATTTAAACAGGAAGCGACGGTCCTGACCGATGCTGTTACCGCAAATCGGCGATTTTCCCGCAGGCACCCACTGTTTTAAGAATTCGAGCGTTGCCAGTTCAGCGTCACGATCGCCCATTGTGCTCGCTTTCACGCGCTCCACCAGCCCGCTGGCGGTATGGGTGCGCACGTTCCAGTCATCCATCAGCGCCAGCTGTTCATCAGACTGGTGTACTGCAATGGTCGGCCCTTCTGCCAGAATATTCAGGTTGGCATCGGTCACCAGCGTGGCAATCTCAATAATGCGATCGCGCTCGGGATCCAGACCGGTCATTTCAAGATCGATCCAAATCAGGTTGTTTTCATTGGCACTCATGCTATTTTCCACCCATTCACAGTGACTATATTGATCCACAATTGCGTGTATCATAGATGTTTTGCCCATCAGGGGCGACCAGGAGTCTGTACGATTGAGTAAAAATAAACTCTCCAAAGGCCAGCAGCGCCGCGTGAACGCCAATCACCAGCGTCGTCTTAAAACGTCTAAGGAGAAGCCCGACTACGACGACAATCTGTTTGGCGAGCCTGATGAAGGTATCGTCATCAGCCGCTTTGGTATGCACGCTGATGTGGAATCCGCCGATGGCGACGTTCACCGCTGCAATATTCGCCGTACCATCCGTTCGCTGGTGACCGGCGACCGCGTAGTCTGGCGTCCGGGTAAACCGGCGGCGGAAGGCGTAAATGTCAAAGGGATCGTGGAAGCGGTGCATGAGCGCACCTCGGTGTTGACGCGTCCGGATTTCTACGACGGCGTGAAACCTATTGCCGCCAACATCGACCAGATTGTCATTGTCTCCGCCATTTTGCCGGAGCTGTCGCTCAATATTATCGACCGTTACCTGGTGGCCTGCGAAACCTTGCAGATTGAGCCGATTATTGTGCTCAACAAGATAGACCTGCTGGACGACGAAGGTATGGAGTTCGTCAACGAGCAGATGGATATCTACCGCAATATCGGTTATCGCGTATTGATGGTTTCCAGTCATACTCAGGATGGGCTGAAACCGCTGGAAGAGGCGTTGACCGGGCGCATCAGCATTTTTGCCGGGCAGTCCGGCGTCGGGAAATCCAGCCTGCTGAACGCGCTGCTGGGGCTGCAAAAAGAGATCCTGACCAACGATGTCTCTGACAACTCGGGGCTTGGTCAGCACACCACGACCGCCGCTCGGCTGTATCACTTCCCGCACGGCGGTGATGTGATTGACTCCCCTGGTGTGCGTGAGTTCGGCCTCTGGCACCTGGAGCCGGAACAAATCACTCAGGGCTTTGTCGAATTCCATGACTACTTAGGTCTGTGTAAATATCGCGATTGCAAACACGATACCGATCCGGGCTGCGCTATCCGGGAAGCGGTTGAGGAAGGGAAAATCGCGGAAACCCGTTTCGAAAACTATCACCGTATTCTGGAAAGCATGGCGCAGGTAAAAACGCGTAAAAACTTTTCTGATACGGATGACTGACAATTAAGCTAACCGTCGTTAGAATCGTCCCCTTTTTTTCAGGATCCGGCATGTAGGCCGGATCAGGAACGACAAAACAATGGCCTGGAGGCTACCTTGTTAAATTCATTTAAACTTTCGCTACAGTACATTCTGCCGAAACTATGGCTTACTCGCCTGGCGGGTTGGGGCGCAAGCAAGCGGGCAGGATGGCTGACAAAACTGGTTATCGATCTGTTCGTTAAATACTACAAGGTCGACATGAAAGAGGCGCAAAAGCCGGATACCGCCAGCTACCGCACCTTTAACGAATTCTTTGTCCGTCCGCTGCGTGACGAAGTACGCCCAATCGATACCGATCCGAATGTACTGGTTATGCCTGCCGATGGCGTTATCAGCCAGTTGGGTAAAATCGAAGAAGATAAAATCCTGCAAGCCAAAGGCCACAACTACAGCCTCGAAGCCCTGCTGGCAGGCAACTATCTGATGGCGGATCTCTTCCGTAACGGTACGTTTGTGACCACTTACCTCTCCCCACGTGACTACCACCGCGTACACATGCCGTGCAACGGTATTCTGCGTGAGATGATCTACGTGCCGGGCGATCTCTTCTCCGTTAACCATCTCACCGCTCAGAACGTGCCGAATCTGTTTGCCCGTAACGAACGCGTGATCTGCCTGTTCGATACCGAATTTGGCCCGATGGCGCAGATTCTGGTCGGTGCGACGATTGTAGGCAGCATTGAGACGGTCTGGGCGGGCACCATTACGCCGCCGCGCGAAGGCATCATCAAGCGCTGGACCTGGCCTGCCGGGGAAAACGACGGTTCTGTGGCACTGCTGAAAGGCCAGGAAATGGGTCGCTTTAAACTCGGTTCCACCGTTATCAACCTGTTTGCACCGGGTAAAGTGAATCTGGTTGAGCAACTGGAAAGCCTGTCTGTCACGAAAATTGGCCAGCCGCTGGCAGTATCTACCGAAACCTTTGTTACGCCAGACGCTGAACCCGCCCCGCTTCCTGCTGAAGAGATCGAAGCAGAACACGACGCCAGCCCATTGGTTGACGACAAAAAAGACCAGGTCTAATCCATCAAAGGAAACGCTGACGTGCGCCTGATTATCACTTTTCTGATGGCCTGGTGCCTCAGTTGGGGGGCGTACGCCGCGACGGCCCCCGATAGCAAACAAATCTCACAAGAACTGGAGCAGGCAAAAGCGGCGAAGCCCGCGCAGCCGGAAGTCGTAGAGGCGCTCCAGTCTGCCTTAAATGCGCTTGAGGAACGGAAAGGTTCCCTTGAGCGCATCAAGCAATATCAAGAAGTCATTGATAATTACCCGAAACTTTCCGCTACTCTGCGCGCACAATTAAACAACATGCGTGACGAGCCGCGCAGCGTGTCACCGGGGATGTCTACCGACGCTCTGAATCAGGAAATTCTCCAGGTCAGCAGCCAGTTGCTGGATAAAAGCCGTCAGGCCCAGCAAGAGCAGGAGCGCGCCCGCGAGATTGCCGATTCGCTGAATCAACTGCCGCAACAGCAAACCGACGCCCGCCGTCAGTTAAATGAGATCGAGCGCCGCCTGGGAACGCTTACCGGCAATACCCCGCTTAATCAGGCGCAAAATTTCGCGTTGCAGTCTGACTCCGCACGTCTGAAAGCGCTCGTTGATGAACTGGAGCTGGCGCAGCTGTCTGCCAATAACCGCCAGGAATTAGCGCGCTTACGCTCTGAGCTGGCGGAAAAAGAGAGCCAGCAACTGGATGCATATTTGCAGGCCTTACGTAATCAGTTGAACAGCCAACGTCAGCTTGAAGCGGAGCGGGCGCTGGAAAGTACCGAATTACTGGCAGAAAACAGCGCCGATTTGCCGAAAGATATCGTCGCGCAATTCAAAATTAACCGCGAACTATCGGCGGCGCTGAATCAACAGGCGCAGCGGATGGATCTCGTTGCCTCGCAACAGCGTCAGGCTGCCAGCCAGACGTTACAGGTCCGGCAGGCGTTGAATACGCTGCGTGAACAGTCGCAATGGCTGGGATCGTCCAACCTGCTCGGCGAAGCGTTGCGGGCGCAGGTGGCACGGCTACCGGAAATGCCAAAACCACAACAGCTTGATACCGAAATGGCGCAGTTGCGTGTGCAACGGTTACGTTATGAGGATCTGCTTAATAAACAGCCGCTGCTACGGCAGATTCATCAGGCCGACGGTCAGCCGCTGACCGCCGAGCAAAACCGTATTCTGGAAGCACAGCTACGCACTCAGCGTGAGTTGCTGAACTCATTGTTGCAGGGTGGCGACACGCTACTACTGGAACTGACCAAGCTGAAAGTCTCCAACGGGCAACTGGAGGATGCGCTGAAAGAGGTGAACGAAGCGACGCACCGCTATCTGTTCTGGACCTCTGACGTGCGCCCGATGACCATCGCCTGGCCGCTGGAGATCGCCCAGGATCTGCGTCGTCTCATTTCGCTGGACACCTTCAGTCAGTTGGGCAAAGCCAGTGTGATGATGCTGACCAGCAAAGAGACAATTTTGCCGCTGTTTGGCGCGTTGATTCTGGTCGGTTGCAGTATTTACTCGCGCCGCTATTTCACCCGTTTTCTTGAACGTTCGGCGGCGAAAGTCGGCAAAGTGACTCAGGATCACTTCTGGCTGACGTTGCGCACCCTTTTCTGGTCGATACTCGTCGCGTCACCGTTGCCGGTGCTGTGGATGACGCTGGGTTACGGCTTGCGCGAGGCGTGGCCTTATCCGCTGGCGGTCGCGATTGGTGATGGCGTAACAGCCACCGTGCCGCTGCTGTGGGTAGTGATGATTTGCGCCACCTTTGCTCGCCCGAACGGCTTGTTTATCGCTCATTTTGGCTGGCCGCGCGAACGGGTTTCCCGTGGGATGCGCTACTACCTGATGAGCATCGGGCTTATTGTGCCGCTGATTATGGCGCTGATGATGTTCGATAACCTCGACGACCGTGAATTCTCCGGTTCGCTGGGACGGCTTTGCTTTATCCTCATTTGCGGTGCGCTGGCGGTGGTCACTCTCAGTCTGAAAAAGGCCGGGATCCCGCTGTATCTCAACAAAGAAGGCAGCGGTGACAACATTACCAACCATATGCTGTGGAACATGATGATTGGCGCACCGTTGGTTGCTATTCTGGCGTCGGCGGTGGGTTATCTGGCAACGGCACAGGCGCTGTTAGCGAGGCTTGAAACCTCGGTTGCCATCTGGTTCCTGCTACTAGTGGTTTATCACGTTATCCGCCGCTGGATGCTGATCCAGCGCCGCAGGCTGGCGTTTGACCGGGCGAAGCATCGCCGGGCAGAGATGTTAGCGCAACGTGCGCGTGGCGAAGAGGAAGCTCATCATCACAGTAGCCCGGAAGGGGCAATTGAAGTCGATGAAAGCGAAGTCGATCTCGATGCCATCAGTGCGCAATCCTTGCGGCTGGTGCGCTCAATTTTGATGTTGATCGCCCTGCTTTCGGTCATTGTGCTGTGGTCAGAAATCCATTCCGCTTTCGGCTTCCTCGAAAATATTTCGCTGTGGGATGTCACCTCCACGGTACAGGGCGTAGAAAGTCTGGAGCCGATTACCCTCGGTGCGGTGCTGATTGCCATTCTGGTGTTTATCATCACCACGCAGCTGGTGCGCAACCTGCCCGCGCTGCTGGAACTGGCGATTTTGCAGCACCTGGATTTAACGCCGGGTACAGGTTACGCCATCACCACCATCACCAAATATCTGCTGATGCTGATTGGCGGGCTGGTCGGCTTCTCAATGATTGGTATTGAGTGGTCGAAATTGCAGTGGCTGGTCGCCGCGCTCGGTGTTGGTCTCGGTTTTGGTTTGCAGGAAATTTTCGCCAACTTTATCTCTGGCCTGATCATCCTGTTCGAAAAACCGATTCGCATTGGCGATACGGTAACGATCCGCGATCTTACTGGTAGCGTGACGAAAATTAACACCCGCGCCACCACCATCAGCGACTGGGACCGTAAAGAGATAATCGTGCCGAACAAGGCGTTTATTACCGAGCAGTTTATCAACTGGTCGCTCTCTGACTCGGTCACGCGCGTGGTGTTGACGATTCCGGCCCCTGCCGATGCCAACAGTGAAGAAGTGACGGAAATCCTGCTCACCGCAGCGCGTCGCTGCTCGCTGGTGATCGACAACCCGGCACCGGAAGTCTTCCTGGTGGATCTGCAACAGGGGATTCAGATTTTCGAGCTGCGTATTTACGCCGCTGAGATGGGTCACCGTATGCCGCTACGCCATGAGATCCACCAGCTAATTCTGGCAGGCTTCCATGCCCACGGTATCGATATGCCATTCCCGCCCTTCCAGATGCGTCTGGAAAGCCTCAACGGTAAACAAACGGGGAGAACGCTGACGTCTGCGGGCAAAGGTCGTCAGGCGGGAAGTTTGTAATGCATGAAGCTGCCAAATGATGTCAACGTGGCTCATTTAGCAGCTTAACATCATCTTCAGTTATCACCGGCCCTGGAGAGTATCATCCATACGCATTACTTCCTGACAACTCATCGTCGGAGAGACGATGAGTTGCAGGATTTCATAGGATCAGTCGAGAGCTAACTCAGGTTTATTCGCCATGCGACTGCAATAGTTCTGGTAAATCGCCATCGCTAACAGCGAGAAGAAGACAGGGCCGCCAATCATCCACAATGTGCTGTCCCAGTCTCCGGCTTCAACCACAGGTTGAATGATGGTGAAGACGTTCGCAAATGTCACCACCAGTACAACAACCACCGTCGCAATCATTGCCGACATACGCGTTTTGAAAATCACAAATGGTCTGTCGAGATCCTGACGTGCTTTAAAGAATGGGAAAGCCAGCGCGAGGAACAAGTAAGGAAGCGTCATAGACACGTTCGCCATCAGCGTCAGCTTGTTAAAGAACGCCGATGCGGTACCGCCACCAAACGAAACCAGCAGGATGAAGACAGTAACCAACCCGCACTGCATCCACATGGCGATAGACGGCATCCCCATCGCATTCAGGCGCGTCATCGGTTCCGGCCACAACGCTTTCGGCGTCCCCTGGATGATGGCTTTCAGCGGTGAATAGCAAAGCGTAAAGAACGCACCGGTATAAGCGAGGAACATCGAAAGTCCGGTAATACGCGCAAACCACACGCCCAGCGACAATGACGCTTCAGGTGACAAATGCAGTGCGTTACCCAGCGTCACCCCGAGGCTCTTCATCAGCACATAGGTAATATTGCCGAGGTTAACGGAACCATTACTTAATACCTGCTGCCAGTTTGTGCTGACGCCCCATAAAAATATTGCCAGCGAATAACCGATTGAAATAACAATAGCGGCAAAAACAATACCTTTGGCAAAGTTCTTTTCTGGATTTTCCGTTTTATCGACCAGACCACCAACCGCTTCAATTCCGCCATAGGCAAAAATAGCAAATACCACAAACGATAGCATTGCCAGACCGGACTGATAACCTGGGTTCGGTGATGCAAGGAAATTAATATCCTGCGCGAAATGCCCACCATTTAATAACAAAATAGTAATGCTTACTAACAGCAATACTAAATTCAGACACATTACTGCAATACCGCCCACCGCAGTAATGCGGGCAATTTTATTAATCCCCTTTGAAGCAACGACGGTGACCAGAATCATCCATGCCACTGCCAGCAGACCAACCACCTGCGTAGGCTCCAGTCCGGCAATACGCCAGTGCTGGGTCATGTCGCTACCATAGAGGAATGTTGAGAACGGTACCCAAACTTTCGCGGAGGTACTCACCATCCAGATGATATAAGAGGAAAACCACATAAATGTACCAATGAAGGCAAAACGTGGTCCGACACTATTATTCATCCAGGAATAGATACCGCCTTCTTCTTTGCGATAAGCAGCTCCCATTTCAGCCATCATTAAGGCGAATGGAATAAAGAATAACAATGCAGAAAATATATAAAAGGGAATCGCACTATAACCCATTAAGTAATAAGCCGATGGGCTATTGGCAAATCCAAATACGGAAGTAAAGATCATCAATATGAGTCCTATCAGACTCATCTTTTTTATCGTGTGAGGCATGAAACCATCCTTCATTTCAGCGCGTGTATAAAACGCGCCCACTGAACTGCACTGCCCAACATTGAGCGGGCAGCGTAAAAACCAATACAGAATTGATACCTGGATGATATCAAATATCCAGTCTTAAATTGTGGCCTTTAGCGGAAAAATGAAAACATATGCTACAGAATGGCGCTTATCACGCCATTCTTCGCGGTTAATTCAGTAATTTTTCAGAATTATGCCCGGTCAACGCTAAAGGCGATGACTTCAGCCAGTGTCTCCGCGCCCAGCGCCAACATCACCAGACGATCAACACCTAATGCCACGCCGGAACAGTCAGGCATACCGACTTTCAAGGCTTCAATCAGATTCTGATCAATGGGGTGCTGCGGCAAACCGCGCGCCGCGCGCTTACGGTTATCTTGTTCAAAGCGTTGTTGCTGCTCACGGGCATCCGTCAATTCATGGAAACCATTCGCCAGCTCAATACCTTTATAATAAACCTCAAAGCGTTCAGCGACCCGATGATCTTCGGTACTGATTTGCGCCAGTGATGCCTGGCTGGCCGGAAAGTGGTACACAAAGGTCGGTTTTTCTTTGCCAATATTTGGCTCTACGCCAAAGGTAAACAGCAGTTGTAGCAGCGTGTCGCGGTCTTCTTCGGTATCGGCAACGTTGCTCAAATCCAGTTTCGCTGCCACTTCCCGCAGTTGCGTTTTGTCGGCAGAGAGCGGGTCAATTTCCAGATAACGCAAGAAAGCTTGTTGATAAGAAAGGCTTTCTGCTGCCGGGCAGTCAAGCACCTGTTGTAAGAGATCGTCCACCTCGTTCATCAACCGGTACATATCATAGTGCGGTCGATACCACTCCAGCATAGTGAACTCAGGGTTGTGATAACGCCCCATCTCTTCATTACGGAAGCTGCGGCACAGCTGGAATACCGGCCCACAACCGGCAACCAGCAGGCGTTTCATATGGTATTCCGGGCTGGTCATTAACCAGAGATTCATCCCCTGCGAATGCCCGGGGCCAACGAAACGTGTCTCAAACGGGACCAAATGAATATCGGTTACCGTCGCCTGGCTCATACAAGGCGTCTCCACCTCCAGCACTCCACGATCGGCAAAGAAACGACGGATCTCCGCCATAATCGCCGCGCGTTTTAATAAGTTAGGAATGGATGCGCTCGGCTGCCAGGATGCCGTTTCGCTCATAGTTAAATCTCCAGTTTTTGACAAGGGCACGAAGTCTACTCGCAACGCGACGGCGAGACAAATTTTACGCAGGAATCAAACAACGGTGGGCAGTGACTAAAAAAAGCACGATCTGATGGTTTAGTAATTAAATTAATCATCTTCAGTGATAATTTAGCCCTCTTGCGCACTAAAAAAATCGATCTCGTCAAATTTCAGACTTATCCATCAGACTATACTGTTGTACCTATAAAGGAGCAGTGGAATAGCGTTCGCAGACCGTAACTTTCAGGCACTTACCCTGAAGTACGGGGCTGTGGGATAAAAACAATCTGGAGGAATGTCGTGCAAACCTTTCAAGCCGATCTTGCCATTGTAGGCGCCGGTGGCGCGGGATTACGTGCTGCAATTGCTGCCGCGCAGGCAAATCCAAATGCAAAAATCGCACTAATCTCAAAAGTATACCCGATGCGTAGCCATACCGTTGCTGCAGAAGGGGGCTCCGCCGCTGTCGCGCAGGATCATGACAGCTTCGAATATCACTTTCACGATACAGTAGCGGGTGGCGACTGGTTGTGTGAGCAGGATGTCGTGGATTATTTCGTCCACCACTGCCCAACCGAAATGACCCAACTGGAACTGTGGGGATGCCCATGGAGCCGTCGCCCGGATGGTAGCGTCAACGTACGTCGCTTCGGCGGCATGAAAATCGAGCGTACCTGGTTCGCCGCCGATAAGACCGGCTTCCATATGCTGCACACGCTGTTCCAGACCTCTCTGCAATTCCCGCAGATCCAGCGTTTTGACGAACATTTCGTGCTGGATATTCTGGTTGATGATGGTCATGTTCGCGGCCTGGTAGCAATGAACATGATGGAAGGCACGCTGGTGCAGATCCGTGCTAACGCGGTCGTTATGGCTACCGGCGGTGCGGGTCGCGTTTATCGTTACAACACCAACGGCGGCATCGTTACCGGTGACGGTATGGGTATGGCGCTAAGCCACGGCGTTCCGCTGCGTGACATGGAATTCGTTCAGTATCACCCAACCGGTCTGCCAGGTTCCGGTATCCTGATGACCGAAGGCTGCCGCGGTGAAGGCGGTATTCTGGTCAACAAAAATGGCTACCGTTATCTGCAAGATTACGGCATGGGCCCGGAAACTCCGCTGGGCGAGCCGAAAAACAAATATATGGAACTGGGTCCACGCGACAAAGTTTCTCAGGCCTTCTGGCACGAATGGCGTAAAGGCAACACCATCTCCACGCCGCGTGGCGATGTGGTTTATCTCGACCTGCGTCACCTCGGCGAGAAAAAACTGCATGAACGTCTGCCGTTCATCTGCGAACTGGCGAAAGCGTACGTTGGCGTCGATCCGGTTAAAGAACCGATTCCGGTACGTCCGACCGCACACTACACCATGGGCGGTATCGAAACCGATCAGAACTGTGAAACCCGCATTAAAGGTCTGTTCGCCGTGGGTGAATGTTCCTCTGTTGGTCTGCACGGTGCAAACCGTCTGGGTTCTAACTCCCTGGCGGAACTGGTGGTCTTCGGCCGTCTGGCCGGTGAACAAGCGACAGAGCGTGCAGCAACTGCCGGTAATGGCAACGAAGCGGCAATTGAAGCGCAGGCAGCTGGCGTTGAACAACGTCTGAAAGATCTGGTTAACCAGGAGGGCGGCGAAAACTGGGCGAAGATCCGCGACGAAATGGGCCTGGCTATGGAAGAAGGTTGCGGTATCTACCGTACGCCGGAACTGATGCAGAAAACCATCGACAAGCTGGCTGAGCTGCAGGAACGCTTCAAGCGCGTGCGCATCACCGACACCTCCAGCGTGTTCAACACCGACCTGCTCTACACCATTGAACTGGGTCACGGTCTGAACGTTGCTGAATGTATGGCGCACTCCGCAATGGCACGTAAAGAGTCCCGCGGCGCGCACCAGCGTCTGGACGAAGGTTGCACCGAGCGTGACGACGTCAACTTCCTCAAACACACCCTCGCCTTCCGCGATGCTGATGGCACAACTCGCCTGGAGTACAGCGACGTGAAGATTACTACGCTGCCGCCAGCTAAACGCGTTTACGGTGGCGAAGCGGATGCAGCCGATAAGGCGGAAGCAGCCAATAAGAAGGAGAAGGCGAATGGCTGAGATGAAAAACCTGAAAATTGAGGTGGTGCGCTATAACCCGGAAGTCGATACCGCACCGCATAGCGCATTCTATGAAGTGCCTTATGACGCAACTACCTCATTACTGGATGCGCTGGGCTACATCAAAGACAACCTGGCACCGGACCTGAGCTACCGCTGGTCCTGCCGTATGGCGATTTGTGGTTCCTGCGGCATGATGGTTAACAACGTGCCAAAACTGGCATGTAAAACCTTCCTGCGTGATTACACCGACGGTATGAAGGTTGAAGCGTTAGCTAACTTCCCGATTGAACGCGATCTGGTGGTCGATATGACCCACTTCATCGAAAGTCTGGAAGCGATCAAACCGTACATCATCGGCAACTCCCGCACCGCGGATCAAGGTACTAACATCCAGACCCCGGCGCAGATGGCGAAGTATCACCAGTTCTCCGGTTGCATCAACTGTGGTCTGTGCTACGCCGCGTGCCCGCAGTTTGGCCTGAACCCAGAGTTCATCGGTCCGGCTGCCATTACGCTGGCGCATCGTTACAACGAAGATAGCCGCGACCACGGTAAGAAGGAGCGTATGGCGCAGTTGAACAGCCAGAACGGCGTATGGAGCTGTACTTTCGTGGGCTACTGCTCCGAAGTCTGCCCGAAACACGTCGATCCGGCTGCGGCCATTCAGCAGGGCAAAGTAGAAAGTTCGAAAGATTTTCTTATCGCGACCCTGAAACCACGCTAAGGAGTGCAACATGACGACTAAACGTAAACCGTATGTACGGCCAATGACGTCCACCTGGTGGAAAAAATTGCCGTTTTATCGCTTTTACATGCTGCGCGAAGGCACGGCAGTTCCGGCTGTGTGGTTCAGCATTGAACTGATTTTCGGGCTGTTTGCCCTGAAAAATGGCCCGGAAAGCTGGGCGGGATTCGTCGACTTTTTACAAAACCCGGTTATTGTGATCATTAACCTGATCACTCTGGCGGCAGCTCTGCTGCACACCAAAACCTGGTTTGAACTGGCACCAAAAGCGGCCAATATCATTGTAAAAGACGAAAAAATGGGACCAGAGCCAATTATCAAAAGTCTCTGGGCGGTAACTGTGGTTGCCACCATCGTAATCCTGTTTGTTGCCCTGTACTGGTAAGGAGCCTGAGATGATTAATCCAAATCCAAAGCGTTCTGACGAACCGGTATTCTGGGGCCTCTTCGGGGCCGGTGGTATGTGGAGCGCAATTATTGCGCCGGTGATGATCCTGCTGGTGGGTATTCTGCTGCCGCTGGGGCTGTTTCCGGGTGACGCACTGAGCTACGAGCGCGTTCTGGCGTTCGCGCAGAGCTTCATTGGTCGCGTATTCCTGTTCCTGATGATCGTTCTGCCGTTGTGGTGTGGTTTACACCGTATGCACCACGCGATGCACGATCTGAAAATCCACGTACCTGCGGGCAAATGGGTTTTCTACGGTCTGGCTGCTATCCTGACAGTTGTCACGCTGATTGGTGTCGTTACAATCTAACGCATCGCCAATGTAAATCCGGCCCGCCTATGGCGGGCCTTTTTGTATGGAAACCAGACCCTATGTTCAAAATGACGCTCTGCGCCTTATTAATTACCGCCTCTTGCTCCACATTTGCCGCCCCTCAACAAATCAACGATATTGTGCATCGCACAATTACCCCGCTTATAGAGCAACAAAAGATCCCCGGTATGGCGGTGGCGGTAATTTATCAGGGTAAACCTTATTACTTTACCTGGGGCTATGCGGACATCGCCAAAAAGCAGCCCGTCACACAGCAAACGTTGTTTGAGTTAGGTTCGGTCAGCAAAACATTTACGGGCGTGCTTGGTGGCGACGCTATTGCACGAGGGGAAATCAAGTTAAGCGATCCCGCGACAAAATACTGGCCTGAACTTACCGCTAAACAATGGAATGGGATCACACTATTACATCTTGCGACCTACACCGCTGGCGGCCTGCCATTGCAGGTGCCGGATGACGTTAAATCCTCAAGCGACTTGCTGCGCTTCTATCAAAACTGGCAGCCTGCATGGGCTCCAGGAACACAACGTCTGTATGCCAACTCCAGTATCGGTTTGTTCGGCGCACTGGCTGTGAAGCCGTCTGGTTTGAGTTTTGAGCAGGCGATGCAAACTCGTGTCTTCCAGCCACTCAAACTCAACCATACGTGGATTAATGTACCGCCCGCAGAAGAAAAGAATTACGCCTGGGGATATCGCGAAGGTAAGGCAGTGCATGTTTCGCCAGGGGCGTTAGATGCTGAAGCTTATGGTGTGAAGTCGACCATTGAAGATATGGCCCGCTGGGTGCAAAGCAATTTAAAACCCCTTGATATCACTGAGAAAACGCTTCAACAAGGGATACAACTGGCACAATCTCGCTACTGGCAAACCGGCGATATGTATCAGGGCCTGGGCTGGGAAATGCTGGACTGGCCGGTAAATCCTGACAGCATCATTAACGGCAGTGACAATAAAATTGCACTGGCAGCACGCCCCGTAAAAGCGATTACGCCCCCAACTCCTGCAGTGCGCGCATCATGGGTACATAAAACAGGGGCGACCGGCGGATTTGGTAGCTATGTCGCGTTTATTCCAGAAAAAGAGCTGGGTATCGTGATGCTGGCTAACAAAAACTATCCCAATCCAGCGAGAGTCACTGCCGCCTGGCAGATTCTCAACGCTCTACAGTAAAATTTCATCGGGTCCGAATTTTTGGACCTTTTCTCCGCTTTTCCTTGCTGTCATCTACACTTAGAAAAAAACCAGTAAGGAAACATTTATGCGCCTGCTCCCTCTCGTTGCCGCAGCGACAGCTGCATTTCTGGTCGTTGCCTGCAGTTCTCCTACGCCGCCCCGTGGCGTGACCGTAGTGAATAATTTCGATGCTAAACGCTATCTCGGTACCTGGTATGAGATTGCCCGTTTTGATCACCGCTTTGAACGTGGACTGGAAAAAGTCACCGCAACATACAGCCTGCGGGATGACGGCGGCCTGAATGTCATTAATAAAGGCTATAACCCTGACAGAGAAATGTGGCAACAGAGTGAAGGGAAAGCGTACTTTACCGGCGCACCAACTCGCGCTGCGCTGAAAGTGTCATTCTTTGGTCCTTTCTATGGCGGTTATAACGTTATTGCACTCGATCGGGAATACCGCCATGCGCTGGTTTGCGGCCCGGACCGCGACTACCTGTGGATACTCTCCCGCACGCCAACCATTTCTGACGAAGTGAAACAGGAGATGCTGGCAATCGCGACCCGGGAAGGGTTTGATGTCAGTAAGTTTATTTGGGTACAGCAACCCGGTAGTTAATGAGTGCTGAGTTTCAGACCAATAATCCCCAATACGATTAACGCCAGACTCGCCAGGCGCATCGGGTTAGCGGACTCGCCGAGCAGCACAATGCCGGTGATGGCCGCGCCGACTGCGCCAATACCCGTCCACACGGCATAAGCCGTCCCTACCGGTAGCGATTTCATCGCCCAGGCAAGTAGCGCCATACTGACAATCATCGCCGTCACGGTAATAACACTTGGCGTCAAACGACTAAAGCCGTGGGTATATTTCAGGCCAACGGCCCATACCACTTCCAGCAGACCAGCAATAACTAAGATAATCCAGGACATATCAGGCTCCGGAGAATTGGGGCCGTCCCCGGTGAAAAGAGGCGTTTGCAGGTCGTCCTGCAAAGCTGATGGTTGAACGGATATTTTGCCAGGTGGCAGAGGAATTTCAACTATTACCTTTGTAACTATCGCAGAAAAAACAAACGGCACGACACAGCTGCCGTACCGTTATTGCTTATTGCTGCGCTTTCGTTGCTGCGCCAGAAATCGCGTTACCGCCATCAGAAATGTCTTCACCTACGCCACGCGTGGTGTTGCAGGCAGTTAATACTGTTGAAAGCACCAGAACAGAAAAGATCGCTGCAATTGTCTTCTTCACCATAACGTCTTCCTTTTAGGTAATGTTATTTATGTTTGCCTATAGCAAATTAATAATAGACAACATCGCCAAAAATGATGGAAATCTGATGATTTTTCGGAAGAGAAGAAAAATTAGCTGGCAGCGCGGGAGATGGAATTACCGAGATGTTTAATGTCTTCACCAAAACCGCGAGCGGTGTTACAGCCCGTGAGCAGCGCACTGGCAAGCAAAACAAGAACGATAAGGCGTTTCATCATCTCTGGCCTGAATAAGTGATGGTGCAGCCTGCAGGCCGCACCACAACCGCATTACTTCACGCGAGAGACGTATTCACCAGAGCGGGTATCCACTTTGATGACTTCGCCGATTTGTACAAACAGCGGAACTTTAACCACAGCGCCAGTAGACAGGGTAGCCGGTTTGCCGCCAGTACCTGCGGTATCACCTTTCAGGCCCGGATCGGTATCCACGATTTCCAGTTCAACGAAGTTCGGCGGAGTAACGGAGATCGGCTGACCATTCCACAGAGTTACGATACACTCTGCCTGATCCAGCAACCATTTGGCGTTGTCGCCAATTGCTTTTGCATCAGCAGACAGCTGCTCGAAAGTTTCGTTGTTCATGAAGTGCCAGAACTCACCGTCGTTGTACAGGTAAGTCAGGTTCATATCGACAACATCAGCGCCTTCAGCGGAATCAGTAGATTTGAAGGTTTTTTCTACGCGAGTACCGGTCAGCAGACGACGCAGTTTAACGCGAGCAAATGCCTGGCCTTTACCCGGTTTTACGAATTCACTCGCTTCAACCGCGTAAGGTTCGCCGTCTAACATGATTTTAAGACCAGCACGAAAATCGTTGCTATAGTACGTTGCCATAAGGCCCTCTGAAATTTGTTAATTGGTAGCTAAGCCACAAAATGGCGCATATTGTAACCCTAAATACCCCATCCAGAGAAGATTGGTTAACGCAACTTGCCGATGTTGTGACCGATCCTGATGAACTTCTGCGTCTTTTGAATATAGACGCGGACGAAAAACTGTTGGCCGGACGCAGCGCCAAAAAGCTGTTTGCCCTGCGTGTGCCCCGCTCATTTATCGATCGCATGGAGAAAGGCAATCCGAACGATCCGCTTTTGCGTCAGGTAATTACCTCGCAAGATGAGTTTGTCGTCGCGCCCGGATTCTCCACCGACCCGCTGGAAGAACAGCACAGCGTAGTGCCAGGTTTGTTGCATAAATACCACAACCGGGCGCTTTTGCTGGTCAAAGGCGGCTGCGCGGTAAATTGCCGCTATTGCTTCCGTCGCCACTTCCCCTATGCCGAAAATCAGGGCAACAAGCGTAACTGGCAGACTGCACTTGAGTATGTTGCTGCGCATCCGGAACTGGACGAGATAATTTTCTCCGGCGGCGATCCGCTGATGGCGAAAGATCACGAGCTGGACTGGTTGCTCACACAACTGGAAGCCATCCCGCATATCAAACGTCTGCGGATTCACAGCCGTCTGCCGATTGTGATCCCGGCACGCATCACAGATGCGCTGGTTGAACGCTTTTCACATTCTACGCTGCAAATCTTGCTGGTGAATCACATCAACCATGCCAATGAGATAGATGAAACATTCCGTCAGGCGATGGCTAAGTTGCGCCGGGTAGGCGTTACTTTGCTCAACCAGAGCGTTCTGTTACGTGGCGTGAACGATAACGCACAAACGCTGGCAAACCTGAGTAATGCGTTGTTCGATGCCGGCGTGATGCCGTATTACCTGCATGTGCTCGATAAGGTACAGGGCGCGGCGCATTTTATGGTGAGTGATGACGAAGCACGGCAGATTATGCGTGAGTTGCTGACACTGGTGTCGGGATATCTGGTGCCTAAACTGGCGCGAGAAATTGGCGGCGAACCCAGCAAAACGCCGCTGGATCTCCAGCTACGCCAGCAGTAACTGATTAAACAGGGAAGTTTAATCTTTGCACGTTGCATAACCTTTAATTATTCATATACATTGCTGTTATTACTTTTTATATAACCAACACCAATAATTAACCTTTCTTTTCTGTTTATATAGAGTGAGCACGGCTATTTATGTTATTTTAACAACTATTACTACCAAGCCCATTTATCTGGCTTATAAATTAAAATTAATTATTTGATTGAGAAATGGTTAGGGAGAACCTACATGGCCATAAGCATCAAGGGTGTTAATACCGGTGTTATTCGCAAGAGTAATAATTTCA
The DNA here is from genome assembly GCF_046487585.1 of Escherichia sp. WS1265. Lineage (NCBI taxonomy): Bacteria > Pseudomonadati > Pseudomonadota > Gammaproteobacteria > Enterobacterales > Enterobacteriaceae > Escherichia > Escherichia sp. WS1265. The sequence goes on along the minus strand of NZ_JBJQJE010000003.1, from coordinate 123,688 downwards.
TTGCACTGGCGCTGAAAATTAAAGAGCCTCGCAATAAAGAATCGTTGTTCTTTCTGTCTGTCATGGAACTGCGCGACCTTCTGATTGCGCTGGAAAGCCGTCTGCATCAAAAGCATAAACTGGATGCTGCTGCACGCCTTCAGTATGAGCAAGCTCGCGATAAAGTCATTAAGAAAATGGCAGAAAATATCCCAGAAATTCTGGTTGATGAGCTTAAAAATGCCGATATTAATCGTCGGGTTAACACGCTGGAACTTACCGATAATCAGGGCGAAAATCTTACCTTCGTATTAACACTACATGACGGTAGCAAATGTGAGTTAGTCATCAATGAATTACAGATTGAAATGCTGGCGCGAGCAATCATTCATGCAATTAATAATGCGGAAATGCGTGAACTGGCATTACGTATTACTTCACTGTTAGATTTCCTGCCGTTATACGACGTTGACTGCCAGGACAATGGCAATCTGGAATATGACACCTATTCCCAACCGGAATGGAAACATAACTTGTTCAACCATTATCTGGCGGTGCTTTACCGCTTTAAAGATGAAAGTGGCAAAGAACAATTTAGCGGCGCAGTAGTGAAAACGCGTGAAGCAACGCCGGGTAAAGAAGTGGAGGCGATCACTCGCCGAATGCTTGATTTCAGCCCACGACTGAAAAAACTCGCGGGTGTACCATGTCAGGTCTATGTTCGCACCGTAGCGGCAAATAACGCCCAACCGCTAACCCAGGATCAATGCTTACGCGCGCTGCATCACTTACGTGTTCAATCCACCAGCAAAACTGCACCACAGGCGAAATAATCCCATCTGTTTTACTACGAGGCTGGAAGTATCCAGCCTCTGGATCCCATCAGTTCGGGCACTTATATACCTGGCCGATAATCTGGCTATCCGTCGGGACAAAACTGGACAACATCCCCTGCGACGGGCTGCTGATGCCATAAATCACGTTACCGCCCATTGCAGCCGCCTGGTTGCGCAGATCGTTTGCCGCGCCGCGCATAGAACCGCCCTCTTCTCCGTGTTGCCCGGAAAGCCAGTTGCTTTGCTTACCTGTCGCAGTACCAATCAGCTGGCACTCTGCGCCTGGCTGCTCGTCCACAATGCGTACACTCTGACCGGCAGCACTCAATTCGTTGCTGGAGCTACAACCCGCCATCAGTAGCGCGGCACCGACAATCCCTGCTAAGTATTTTACGTGCATGTTATTCCCCATAATCAATGAGCTGGACGCCACTCGCGTCGTCCGTGTCTGAATCTTATACTAGAAAGATGACTAAAAGAAAAACCCCCAGACATTTCTGCCTGAGGGTTTGTTTATTTCTGCGAGGTGCAGGGCAATTACATCATGCCGCCCATGCCACCCATGCCGCCCATGCCGCCAGCAGCGCCTAAGTCAGCTGCATCATTTTTCGGCAGGTCGGTAACCATGCACTCGGTGGTGATCATCAGGCCAGCCACAGAAGCCGCGTACTGCAGAGCAGAACGGGTTACTTTGGTTGGATCCAGGATACCCATGTCGATCATGTTGCCGTATTCTTCGGTTGCTGCGTTGTAACCGTAGTTACCGTCGCCGCCTTTAACGGTGTTAGCAACAACAGACGGTTCTTCGCCGCAGTTCAGGACGATCTGACGCAGCGGAGCTTCCATTGCACGCAGTGCAACTTTGATACCCACGTTCTGGTCTTCGTTCTGACCACGCAGGTCAGCCAGTTTAGACGCTACGCGGATCAGCGCAACACCACCACCAGCAACCACGCCTTCTTCTACCGCAGCACGGGTCGCGTGCAGGGCGTCTTCAACGCGTGCTTTTTTCTCTTTCATTTCAACTTCGGTAGCAGCACCTACTTTGATAACTGCAACGCCGCCTGCCAGTTTCGCTACACGCTCCTGCAGTTTTTCACGGTCGTAGTCAGAAGTTGCTTCTTCAATCTGCTGACGGATCTGAGCAACACGGCCCTGGATTGCAGCTTCTTCACCCACGCCATCGATGATGGTGGTGGTGTCTTTGTTGATCACAACACGTTTAGCCTGACCCAGGTCTTCCAGGGTTGCTTTTTCCAGCTCCATACCGATCTCTTCAGAGATTACGGTACCGCCAGTCAGGGTTGCGATATCCTGCAGCATAGCTTTACGACGATCGCCGAAGCCCGGAGCTTTAACCGCAGCAACTTTCACGATGCCACGCATGGTGTTAACAACCAGAGTTGCCAGCGCTTCGCCTTCTACATCTTCAGCGATGATCAGCAGCGGTTTGCCTGCTTTGGCAACAGCTTCCAGAACCGGCAGCATTTCGCGGATGTTGGAGATTTTCTTGTCAGCCAGCAGGATGAATGGGCTTTCCAGTTCTACTGCGCCAGTTTCCGGCTTGTTGATGAAGTAAGGAGACAGGTAGCCACGGTCGAACTGCATACCTTCAACCACGTCCAGTTCGTCCTGCAGACCGGTACCGTCTTCAACGGTGATAACGCCTTCTTTACCGACTTTGTCCATCGCTTCAGCGATCAGTTTACCTACGGTTTCGTCGGAGTTAGCGGAGATGGTACCAACCTGAGCAATCGCTTTAGAGTCAGAGCACGGTACGGACAGCGCTTTCAGTTCTTCAACTGCAGCGGTAACAGCTTTGTCGATACCACGTTTCAGGTCCATCGGGTTCATGCCCGCAGCAACAGCTTTCAGACCTTCAGTGATGATAGCCTGAGCCAGTACGGTTGCAGTGGTGGTACCGTCGCCTGCAGCGTCGTTCGCTTTAGAGGCAACTTCTTTCACCATCTGCGCACCCATATTTTCGAACTTGTCTTCCAGTTCGATTTCACGAGCAACGGAAACACCATCTTTGGTGATGGTCGGTGCACCGAAAGATTTATCCAGAACTACGTTACGGCCTTTCGGACCGAGGGTAACTTTCACTGCATCTGCCAGTACGTTTACGCCGCGCAGCATTTTCACACGAGCGTCGTTACCGAATTTTACGTCTTTAGCTGCCATTATCTTTATTCCTTAAATTCGTATGTTCAGTGTCGTGCGCGGATTACGCTTCAACAATTGCCAGAATGTCGCTTTCGGACATGATCAACACTTCTTCATTGTCGATCTTCTCAGATTTCACACCGTAGCCATCGTTGAAAATAACGATGTCGCCAACTTTCACATCCAGCGGCTTCACTTCGCCATTTTCAAGGATACGGCCATTGCCGACAGCCAGCACTTCGCCGCGGGTGGATTTAGCCGCTGCAGAGCCGGTCAGAACGATGCCGCCAGCAGATTTAGTTTCAACTTCTTTACGCTTGACGATCACGCGATCATGCAATGGACGAATATTCATTGATAACTCTCCTTTGAGAAAGTCCGTATCTGTTATGGGTGACGCCGGAGCTTACGTGGTTTCCCGGCTGGTGACCAGAGAAATGGGGATGAGGCTTCGCCCATTCAAGGGGGAAAAAGAAAAAAAATTCTGATCAGCACAAAATCGGGTGAAAACCCTGATTCACCTCACATTTCATCGCAATTTCTTCATCACCGTCATAAGCGAATCTGATTGTGCTACCATCGAAAATCTACGCAGTTGCCCATAATTTGGGCGCAATCGGACATCAACCCATGAGTGGACTCAAACAAGAACTGGGGCTGGCCCAGGGCATTGGCCTGCTATCGACGTCATTATTAGGCACTGGCGTGTTTGCCGTTCCTGCGTTAGCTGCACTGGTAGCGGGCAATAACAGCCTGTGGGCGTGGCCTGTTTTGATTATCTTAGTGTTCCCGATTGCGATTGTGTTTGCGATTCTGGGTCGCCACTATCCCAGCGCAGGCGGTGTCGCGCACTTCGTCGGTATGGCGTTTGGTTCGCGGCTTGAGCGAGTCACCGGCTGGTTGTTTTTATCGGTCATTCCCGTGGGTTTGCCTGCCGCGCTACAAATTGCCGCCGGGTTCGGCCAGGCAATGTTTGGCTGGCATAGCTGGCAACTGTTGTTGGCAGAACTCGGTACGCTGGCGCTGGTGTGGTATATCGGTACTCGCGGTGCTAGTTCCAGTGCTAATCTACAAACCGTTATTGCCGGACTTATCGTCGCGCTGATTGTCGCTATCTGGTGGGCGGGCGATATCAAACCTGCGAATATCCCCTTCCCTGCACCTGGTAATATCGAACTTACCGGGTTATTTGCTGCGTTATCAGTGATGTTCTGGTGCTTTGTCGGTCTGGAGGCATTTGCCCATCTTGCCTCGGAATTTAAAAATCCAGAGCGTGATTTTCCTCGTGCTTTGATGATTGGTCTGCTGCTGGCAGGATTAGTCTACTGGGGCTGTACGGTAGTCGTCTTACACTTCGACGCCTATGGTGAAAAAATGGCGGCGGCAGCATCGCTTCCAAAAATTGTAGTGCAGTTGTTCGGTGTAGGAGCGTTATGGATTGCCTGCGTGATTGGCTATCTGGCCTGCTTTGCCAGTCTCAACATTTATATACAGAGCTTCGCCCGTCTGGTCTGGTCGCAGGCGCAACATAATCCTGACCACTACCTGGCACGCCTCTCTTCTCGTCATATCCCGAATAATGCCCTCAATGCGGTGCTCGGCTGCTGCGTGGTGAGCACGTTGGTGATTCATGCTTTAGAGATCAATCTGGACGCACTTATCATCTATGCCAATGGCATCTTTATTATGATTTATCTGTTATGCATGCTGGCAGGCTGTAAATTATTGCAAGGACGTTATCGACTACTGGCGGTGGTTGGCGGGCTGTTATGCGTTCTGTTACTGGCAATGGTCGGCTGGAAAAGTCTCTATGCGCTGATCATGCTGGCGGGGTTATGGCTGTTTCTGCCTAAACGAAAAACGCCGGAAAATGGCATAACCACATAATCCGGCGTTTCGGCATTAATCCTGGCGATCGTCTTTATGATCAAGGCGGTCGCGGTCATCATCCTTTCGCTGGTACTCACCATCAAAAGTATTACCGCCACCAGTCCCGGCGCTAAAACCGCCGCCTGGCATGCGAGAAAAGCGCAAATGCGGCATCAACTTCACTGTCAGATGCTTTTGCACCGGCGGCAATAAAAGCAGAAGACCGAGGAAGTCGGTGAAAAAGCCAGGTAATAAAAGCAGCAAACCGGCAATGATCAGCGAAACACTTTTAATCATCTCCGCCGCTGGGTTTTCACCCGCCGCCATTTTTTGCTGCATCAGCACGAAATTCTTAAAGCCCTGGTTGCGTACCAGTGACATACCGATAACTGACGTGAATATAACCAGCACGAGGGTCAGCAATACCCCCAATACATGGGCAACCTGAATAAAGATTGAAATCTCAATATAGACATAAAGGAAAATGGCAATAAAAGGTAACCAGCGCAAAGGTTTCTCCTGTAATAGCAGCCGGTTAACCCCGGCTACCTGAATGGGTTGCGAATCGCGTTCAGCTTATATTGTGGTCGTTAGCAAAATTTCAAGATGTTTGCGCAACTATTTTTGGTAGTAATCCCAAAGCGGTGATCTATTTCACAAATTAATAATTAAGGGGTAAAAACCGACACTTAAAGTGATCCAGATTACGGTAGAAATCCTCAAGCAGCATATGATCTCGGGTATTCGGTCGATGCAGGGGATAATCGTCGGTCGAAAAACATTCGAAACCACATATATTCTGTGTGTTTAAAGCAAATCATTGGCAGCTTGAAAAAGAAGGTTCACATGTCAAACAACATTCGTATCGAAGAAGATCTGTTGGGTACCAGGGAAGTTCCAGCTGATGCCTACTATGGTGTTCACACTCTGAGAGCGATTGAAAACTTCTATATCAGCAACAACAAAATCAGTGATATTCCTGAATTTGTTCGCGGTATGGTAATGGTTAAAAAAGCCGCAGCTATGGCAAACAAAGAGCTGCAAACCATTCCTAAAAGTGTAGCGAATGCCATCATTGCCGCATGTGATGAAGTCCTGAACAACGGAAAATGCATGGATCAGTTCCCGGTAGACGTCTACCAGGGCGGCGCAGGTACTTCCGTAAACATGAACACCAACGAAGTGCTGGCCAATATCGGTCTGGAACTGATGGGTCACCAGAAAGGTGAATATCAGTACCTGAACCCGAACGACCATGTTAACAAATGTCAGTCCACTAACGACGCCTACCCGACCGGTTTCCGTATCGCAGTTTACTCTTCCCTGATTAAGCTGGTAGATGCGATTAACCAACTGCGTGAAGGCTTTGAACGTAAAGCTGTCGAATTCCAGGACATCCTGAAAATGGGTCGTACCCAGCTGCAGGACGCAGTACCGATGACCCTCGGTCAGGAATTCCGCGCTTTCAGCATCCTGCTGAAAGAAGAAGTGAAAAATATCCAACGTACCGCTGAGCTGCTGCTGGAAGTTAACCTTGGCGCAACAGCAATCGGTACTGGTCTGAACACGCCGAAAGAGTACTCTCCGCTGGCAGTGAAAAAACTGGCTGAAGTCACTGGCTTCCCATGCGTACCGGCTGAAGACCTGATCGAAGCGACCTCTGACTGCGGCGCTTATGTTATGGTTCACGGCGCGCTGAAACGCCTGGCTGTGAAGATGTCCAAAATCTGTAACGACCTGCGCTTGCTCTCTTCTGGCCCACGTGCCGGCCTGAACGAGATCAACCTGCCGGAACTGCAGGCGGGCTCTTCCATCATGCCAGCTAAAGTAAACCCGGTTGTTCCGGAAGTGGTTAACCAGGTATGCTTCAAAGTCATCGGTAACGACACCACTGTTACCATGGCAGCAGAAGCAGGTCAGCTGCAGTTGAACGTTATGGAGCCGGTCATTGGCCAGGCTATGTTCGAATCCGTTCACATTCTGACCAACGCTTGCTACAACCTGCTGGAAAAATGCATTAACGGCATCACTGCTAACAAAGAAGTGTGCGAAGGTTACGTTTACAACTCTATCGGTATCGTTACTTACCTGAACCCGTTCATCGGTCACCACAACGGTGACATCGTGGGTAAAATCTGTGCCGAAACCGGTAAGAGTGTACGTGAAGTCGTTCTGGAACGCGGTCTGTTGACTGAAGCGGAACTTGACGATATTTTCTCCGTACAGAATCTGATGCACCCGGCTTACAAAGCAAAACGCTATACTGATGAAAGCGAACAGTAATCGTACAGGGTAGTACAAATAGAGAAGGCACGTCAGATGACGTGCCTTTTTTCTTGTGAGCAGTAACTTAAAAATAACAATCTAATATCAACTTGTTAAAAAACAAGGAAGGCTAATATGCTAGTTGTAGAACTCATCATAGTTTTGCTGGCGATCTTCTTGGGCGCCAGATTGGGGGGAATAGGTATTGGTTTTGCAGGCGGATTGGGGGTGCTGGTTCTTGCCGCTATTGGCGTTAAACCCGGTAACATCCCGTTCGATGTCATTTCCATTATCATGGCGGTTATCGCCGCTATTTCTGCCATGCAGGTTGCTGGCGGTCTGGACTATCTGGTTCATCAGACAGAAAAGCTGCTGCGCCGTAACCCGAAATACATCACGATCCTCGCGCCGATCGTGACCTATTTCCTGACAATCTTTGCTGGTACTGGCAACATCTCTCTGGCGACACTGCCAGTTATCGCTGAAGTTGCGAAGGAACAAGGCGTTAAACCTTGCCGTCCGCTGTCTACTGCAGTGGTATCCGCGCAGATTGCGATCACCGCATCGCCAATCTCAGCAGCAGTGGTTTACATGTCTTCCGTAATGGAAGGTCATGGCATCAGCTACCTCCATCTGCTCTCCGTGGTCATCCCGTCCACCCTGCTGGCGGTTCTGGTGATGTCCTTCCTGGTCACTATGCTGTTCAACTCCAAACTCTCTGACGATCCGATTTATCGCAAGCGTCTGGAAGAAGGCCTGGTTGAACTGCGCGGTGAAAAGCAGATTGAAATCAAATCCGGTGCAAAAACGTCCGTCTGGCTATTCCTGCTGGGCGTAGTTGGCGTGGTTATCTATGCAATCATCAACAGCCCAAGCATGGGTCTGGTTGAAAAACCGCTGATGAACACCACCAACGCAATCCTGATCATCATGCTCAGCGTTGCAACTCTGACCACCGTTATCTGTAAAGTCGATACCGACAACATCCTCAACTCCAGCACCTTCAAAGCAGGTATGAGCGCCTGTATTTGTATCCTGGGTGTTGCGTGGCTGGGCGATACTTTCGTTTCCAACAACATCGACTGGATCAAAGATACCGCTGGTGAAGTGATTCAGGGTCATCCGTGGCTGCTGGCCGTCATCTTCTTCTTTGCTTCTGCTCTGCTGTACTCTCAGGCTGCAACCGCAAAAGCACTGATGCCGATGGCTCTGGCACTGAACGTTTCTCCTCTGACCGCTGTTGCTTCTTTCGCTGCGGTGTCTGGTCTGTTCATTCTGCCGACCTACCCGACGCTGGTTGCTGCGGTACAGATGGATGACACGGGTACTACCCGTATCGGTAAATTCGTCTTCAACCATCCGTTCTTCATCCCGGGTACTCTGGGTGTTGCCCTGGCCGTTTGCTTCGGCTTCGTGCTGGGTAGCTTCATGCTGTAATGACCAATCGCGGGGCTTCAGGCCCCGCTTTCTTTCCCGCCGACTAACATCCTTCCCCCGTCCGTTGTATAGTGACCTCTCTCTTGCGGTTCCATCTGTTCTTGCGAGGTGTTTATGCTTGATGAAAAAAGTTCGAATACCGCGTCTGTCGTGGTGCTATGTACGGCACCGGATGAAGCGACAGCCCAGGATTTAGCCGCCAAAGTGCTGGCGGAAAAACTGGCGGCCTGCGCGACCTTGATTCCCGGCGCTACCTCTCTCTATTACTGGGAAGGTAAGCTGGAGCAAGAATACGAAGTGCAGATGATTTTAAAAACTACCGTATCTCACCAGCAGGCACTGCTGGAATGCCTGAAGTCTCATCATCCATATCAAACCCCGGAACTTCTGGTTTTACCTGTTACACACGGAGACACAGATTACCTCTCATGGCTCAACGCATCTTTACGCTGATCCTGCTACTTTGCAGCACTTCCGTTTTTGCCGGATTATTCGACGCGCCGGGACGTTCACAATTTGTCCCCGCGGATCAAGCCTTTGCTTTTGATTTTCAGCAAAACCAACATGACCTTAATCTGACCTGGCAGATCAAAGACGGTTACTACCTCTACCGTAAACAGATCCGCATTACGCCGGAACACGCGAAAATTGCCGACGTACAGCTGCCGCAAGGCGTCTGGCATGAAGATGAGTTTTACGGCAAAAGCGAGATTTACCGCGATCGGCTGACGCTTCCCGTCACCATCAACCAGGCGAGTGCGGGAGCGACGTTAACTATCACCTACCAGGGCTGTGCTGATGCCGGTTTCTGTTATCCGCCAGAAACCAAAACCGTTCCGTTAAGCGAAGTGGTCGCCAACAACGCAGCGTCACAGCCTGTGTCTGTTCCGCAGCAAGAGCAGCCCACCGCGCAATTGCCCTTTTCCGCGCTCTGGGCGTTGTTGATCGGTATTGGTATCGCCTTTACGCCATGCGTGCTGCCAATGTACCCACTGATTTCTGGTATCGTGCTGGGCGGTAAACAGCGGCTCTCCACTGCCAGAGCATTGTTGCTGACCTTTATTTATGTGCAGGGGATGGCGCTGACTTACACGGCACTGGGTCTGGTGGTTGCCGCCGCAGGGTTACAGTTCCAGGCGGCGCTACAGCACCCATACGTGCTCATTGGCCTCGCTATCGTCTTTACCTTGCTGGCGATGTCAATGTTTGGCTTGTTTACTCTGCAACTCCCCTCTTCGCTGCAAACACGTCTCACGCTGATGAGCAATCGCCAACAGGGCGGCTCACCTGGCGGTGTGTTTGTTATGGGGGCGATTGCCGGACTGATCTGTTCACCATGCACCACCGCACCGCTTAGCGCGATTCTGCTGTATATCGCCCAAAGCGGGAACATGTGGCTGGGCGGCGGCACGCTTTATCTCTATGCGTTGGGCATGGGCCTGCCGCTGATGCTAATAACCGTCTTTGGTAACCGCCTGCTGCCGAAAAGCGGCCCGTGGATGGAACAAGTCAAAACCGCGTTTGGTTTTGTGATCCTCGCACTGCCGGTCTTCCTGCTGGAGCGAGTGATTGGTGATATATGGGGATTACGCTTGTGGTCGGCGCTTGGTGTCGCATTCTTTGGCTGGGCCTTTATCACCAGCCTACAGGCCAAACGCGGCTGGATGCGCGTGGTGCAAATAATCCTGCTGGCAGCGGCATTGGTTAGCGTGCGCCCACTTCAGGATTGGGCATTTGGTGCGACGCATACCGCGCAAACTCAGACGCATCTCAACTTTACACAAATCAAAACGATAGATGAGTTAAATCAGGCGCTCGTTGAAGCCAAAGGCAAACCAGTGATGTTAGATCTCTATGCCGACTGGTGCGTCGCCTGTAAAGAGTTTGAGAAATACACCTTCAGCGACCCGCAGGTGCAAAAAGCGTTAGCAGACACGGTCTTACTTCAGGCTAACGTCACTGCCAACGACGCCCAAGATGTGGCGCTGTTAAAGCATCTTAATGTCCTTGGCCTACCGACAATTCTCTTTTTTGACGGACAAGGCCAAGAGCATCCACAAGCACGCGTCACGGGCTTTATGGATGCTGAAACCTTCAGCGCACATTTGCGCGATCGCCAACCGTGAACGACACTTGCAGTGGGAAAGACGGAGGAAAATAGCGTGCAACGTGAAGATGTACTGGGAGAAGCCCTGAAATTATTAGAATTACAAGGGATTGCCAACACCACGCTGGAGATGGTTGCTGAACGTGTGGATTATCCACTGGACGAGCTACGCCGCTTCTGGCCAGACAAAGAGGCAATCCTCTACGATGCGCTGCGTTATCTTAGCCAACAGATAGATGTCTGGCGTCGTCAGCTGATGCTGGACGAAACGCAAACCGCCGAACAAAAGTTGCTGGCACGTTATCAGGCGTTATCGGAGTGCGTTAAAAACAACCGCTATCCGGGCTGTCTATTTATCGCTGCCTGTACGTTTTATCCCGATCCTGGCCACCCTATTCATCAACTGGCCGATCAGCAAAAAAGCGCGGCCTACGATTTCACCCACGAACTGTTAACCACACTGGAAGTTGACGATCCGGCGATGGTAGCAAAGCAGATGGAACTGGTGCTGGAAGGCTGTTTAAGCCGAATGCTGGTGAATCGCAGCCAGGCGGATGTCGACACCGCACATCGGCTGGCGGAAGATATCCTGCGCTTCGCCCGCTGCCGCCAGGGTGGTGCTTTGACCTGACAGAAACACAGAAAAGAAGCGATTTGCCGCAATATTAAGCAGTTGAATCGCTTTTACTGAAATTAGGTTGACGAGATGTGCAGATTACGGTTTAATGCGCCCCGTTGCCCGGATAGCTCAGTCGGTAGAGCAGGGGATTGAAAATCCCCGTGTCCTTGGTTCGATTCCGAGTCCGGGCACCAAATTCATATAAACGGACCTCCACGGAGGTCCGTTTTTCGTTTCAGGACGCCACAATTTAAGCGTTCTGCCTAAAAATCATTTCTACCGAACTCAACCAGATTCTCCCCACATCACCAGCAATTTGCGGGCATATCCCAATTCGGGGAAATGTGTTCCTGAGCTATAGCACTGACTGACGTGAAATGTCGTGCGGCCCCGTGATGCTGTTGAACGTCAAATGACGTCATCAGGAGCGTAACGCATCCATAAAGCACAACATCGGGCAGAACGCCGACTGATAAGATTTTCTGAATGAGAACAAAGAGAAATGTATCAGTCCGCTTGCTCATGCAAAGACTAACAATCCATTAAAATAGTAAGCGCTCCGGGCAATTTTCCATGGATTATTTTCTGAACATTTTTCTTTGGCAAAGATGATGAATTTTGATGGTAAGGAATATTACTTCTGGTTCTCAGTAAAATCCTTTCGTAATACTATGTGATCAAGAAGTTTATGGCTGGTAAAAATAACGTCTTGCATTCACCAATAATATGTAAATAAACCCATCTATAGATGGTAAAAATAGGTTGTGGCAATTATCATTGCATCATTCCCTTTTCGAATGAGTTTCTATTATGCAACAACCTGTAGTTCGCGTTGGCGAATGGCTTGTTACTCCGTCCATAAACCAAATTAGCCGCAATGGGCGTCAACTTACCCTTGAGCCGAGATTAATCGATCTTCTGGTTTTCTTTGCTCAACACAGTGGCGAAGTACTTAGCAGGGATGAACTTATCGATAATGTCTGGAAGAGAAGTATTGTCACCAATCACGTTGTGACGCAGAGTATCTCAGAACTACGTAAGTCATTAAAAGATAATGATGAAGATAGTCCTGTCTATATCGCTACTGTACCAAAGCGCGGCTATAAATTAATGGTGCCGGTTATCTGGTACAGCGAAGAAGAGGGAGAGGAAATAATGCTATCTTCGCCTCCCCCTATACCAGAGGCGGTTCCTGACACAGCTTCTCCCTCCCACAGTCTTAACATTCAAAACACCGCAACACCACCTGAACAATCCCCTGTTAAAAGCAAACGATTCACTACCTTTTGGGTATGGTTTTTTTTCCTGTTGTCGTTAGGTATCTGTGTAGCACTGGTAGCGTTTTCAAGTCTTGATACACGTCTTCCTATGAGCAAATCGCGTATTTTGCTCAATCCACGCGATATTGACATTAATATGGTAAATAAAAGTTGTAACAGCTGGAGTTCCCCGTATCAGCTCTCTTACGCGATAGGCGTGGGTGATTTGGTGGCGACATCACTTAACACCTTCTCCACCTTTATGGTGCATGACAAAATCAACTACAACATTGATGAACCGAGCAGTTCCGGTAAAACATTATCTATTGCGTTTGTTAATCAGCGCCAATACCGTGCTCAACAATGCTTTATGTCGGTAAAATTGGTAGACAATGCAGATGGTTCAACCATGCTGGATAAACGTTATGTCATCACTAACGGTAATCAGCTGGCGATTCAAAATGATTTACTGGAGAGTTTATCAAAAGCGTTAAACCAACCGTGGCCACAACGAATGCAGGAGATGCTCCAGCAAATTTTGCCTCATCGTGGTGCGTTATTAACTAATTTTTATCAGGCACATGATTATTTACTGCATGGCGATGATAAATCATTGAACCGTGCCAGTGAATTATTAGGTGAGATTGTTCAATCATCCCCAGAATTTACCTACGCGAGAGCAGAAAAAGCATTAGTTGATATCGTGCGCCATTCTCAACATCCTTTAGATGAAAAACAATTAGCAGCACTGAATACAGAAATAGATAACATTGTTACACTGCCGGAATTGAATAACCTGTCCATTATATATCAAATAAAAGCGGTCAGTGCTCTGGTAAAAGGTAAAACAGATGAGTCTTACCAGGCGATAAATACTGGCATTGATCTTGAAATGTCCTGGCTAAATTATGTGTTGCTTGGCAAGGTTTATGAAATGAAGGGGATGAACCGGGAAGCAGCTGATGCATATCTCACCGCCTTTAATTTACGCCCAGGGGCAAACACCCTTTACTGGATTGAAAATGGTATATTCCAGACTTCTGTTCCTTATGTTGTACCTTATCTCGACAAATTTCTCGCTTCAGAATAAGTAACTCCCGGGTTGATTTATGCTCGGCAATATTTGTTGTTGAGTTTTTGTATGTTCCTGTTGGTATAATATGTTGCGGCAATTTATTTGCCGCATAATTTTTATTACATAAATTTAACCAGAAAATGTCCCGCAATCCATTGTAAACATTGAATGTTTATCTTTTCATGATATCAACTTGCGATCCTGATGTGTTAATAAAAAACCTCAAGTTCTCACTTACAGAAACTTTTGTGTTATTTCACCTAATCTTTAGGATTAATCCTTTTTTCGTGAGTATTCTTAGCGCCAGTTTGGTCTGGTCAGGAAATAGTTATACATCATGACCCGGACTCCAAATTCAAAAATGAAATTAGGAGAAGAGCATGAGTTCTGCCAAGAAGATCGGGCTATTTGCCTGTACCGGTGTTGTTGCCGGTAATATGATGGGGAGCGGTATTGCATTATTACCTGCGAACCTAGCAAGTATCGGTGGTATTGCTATCTGGGGTTGGATTATCTCTATTATTGGTGCAATGTCGCTGGCGTATGTATATGCCCGACTGGCAACAAAAAACCCGCAACAAGGTGGCCCAATTGCTTATGCCGGAGAAATTTCTCCTGCATTTGGTTTTCAGACAGGTGTTCTTTATTACCATGCTAACTGGATTGGTAACCTGGCGATTGGTATTACCGCTGTATCTTATCTTTCCACCTTCTTCCCAGTATTAAATGATCCTGTTCCGGCGGGTATCGCCTGTATTGCTATCGTCTGGGTATTTACCTTTGTAAATATGCTCGGCGGTACCTGGGTAAGCCGTTTAACCACTATTGGTCTGGTGCTGGTTCTTATTCCTGTGGTGATGACTGCTATTGTTGGCTGGCATTGGTTTGATGCGGCAACTTATGCAGCTAACTGGAATACTGCGGATACCACTGATGGTCATGCGATCATTAAAAGTATTCTGCTCTGCCTGTGGGCCTTCGTGGGTGTTGAATCCGCAGCTGTAAGTACTGGTATGGTTAAAAACCCGAAACGTACCGTTCCGCTGGCAACCATGCTGGGTACTGGTTTAGCAGGTATTGTTTATATCGCTGCGACTCAGGTGCTTTCCGGTATGTATCCGTCTTCTGTAATGGCGGCTTCCGGTGCTCCGTTTGCAATCAGTGCTTCAACTATCCTCGGTAACTGGGCTGCGCCGCTGGTTTCTGCATTCACCGCCTTTGCGTGCCTGACTTCTCTGGGCTCCTGGATGATGTTGGTAGGCCAGGCAGGTGTACGTGCCGCTAACGACGGTAACTTCCCGAAAGTTTATGGTGAAGTCGACAGCAACGGTATTCCAAAAAAAGGTCTGCTGCTGGCTGCAGTGAAAATGACTGCCCTGATGATCCTCATCACTCTGATGAACTCTGCCGGTGGTAAAGCATCTGACCTGTTCGGTGAACTGACCGGTATCGCAGTACTGCTGACTATGCTGCCGTACTTCTACTCTTGCGTTGACCTGATTCGTTTTGAAGGCGTTAACATCCGCAACTTTGTCAGCCTGATCTGCTCTGTACTGGGTTGCGTGTTCTGCTTCATCGCGCTGATGGGCGCAAGCTCCTTCGAGCTGGCAGGTACCTTCATCGTCAGCCTGATTATCCTGATGTTCTACGCTCGCAAAATGCACGAGCGCCAGAGCCACTCAATGGATAACCACACCGCGTCTAACGCACATTAATTAAAAGTATTTTCCGAGGCTCCTCCTTTCATTTTGTCCCATGTGTTGGGAGGGGCCTTTTTTACCTGGAGATATGACTATGAACGTTATTGCAATATTGAATCACATGGGGGTTTATTTTAAAGAAGAACCCATCCGTGAACTTCATCGCGCGCTTGAACGTCTGAACTTCCAGATTGTTTACCCGAACGACCGTGACGACTTATTAAAACTGATCGAAAACAATGCGCGTCTGTGCGGCGTTATTTTTGACTGGGATAAATATAATCTCGAGCTGTGCGAAGAAATTAGCAAAATGAACGAGAACCTGCCGTTGTACGCGTTCGCTAATACGTATTCCACTCTCGATGTAAGCCTGAATGACCTGCGTTTACAGATTAGCTTCTTTGAATATGCGCTGGGTGCTGCTGAAGATATTGCTAACAAGATCAAGCAGACCACTGACGAATATATCAACACTATTCTGCCTCCGCTGACTAAAGCACTGTTTAAATATGTTCGTGAAGGTAAATATACTTTCTGTACTCCTGGTCACATGGGCGGTACTGCATTCCAGAAAAGCCCGGTAGGTAGCCTGTTCTATGATTTCTTTGGTCCGAATACCATGAAATCTGATATTTCCATTTCAGTATCTGAACTGGGTTCTCTGCTGGATCACAGTGGTCCACACAAAGAAGCAGAACAGTATATCGCTCGCGTCTTTAACGCAGACCGCAGCTACATGGTGACCAACGGTACTTCCACTGCGAACAAAATTGTTGGTATGTACTCTGCTCCGGCAGGCAGCACCATTCTGATTGACCGTAACTGCCACAAATCGCTGACCCACCTGATGATGATGAGCGATGTTACGCCAATCTATTTCCGCCCGACCCGTAACGCTTACGGTATTCTTGGTGGTATCCCACAGAGTGAATTCCAGCACGCTACCATTGCTAAGCGCGTGAAAGAAACACCAAACGCAACCTGGCCGGTACATGCTGTAATTACTAACTCTACCTATGATGGTCTGCTGTACAACACCGACTTCATCAAGAAAACACTGGATGTGAAATCCATCCACTTTGACTCCGCGTGGGTGCCTTACACCAACTTCTCACCGATTTACGAAGGTAAATGCGGTATGAGCGGTGGCCGTGTAGAAGGGAAAGTGATTTACGAAACCCAGTCTACCCACAAACTGCTGGCGGCGTTCTCTCAGGCTTCCATGATCCACGTTAAAGGTGACGTAAACGAAGAAACCTTTAACGAAGCCTACATGATGCACACCACCACTTCTCCGCACTACGGTATCGTGGCGTCCACTGAAACCGCAGCGGCGATGATGAAAGGTAATGCTGGTAAGCGTCTGATCAACGGTTCCATTGAACGTGCGATCAAATTCCGTAAAGAGATCAAACGTCTGAGAACGGAATCTGATGGCTGGTTCTTTGATGTATGGCAGCCGGATCATATCGATACGACTGAATGCTGGCCGCTGCGTTCTGACAGCACCTGGCACGGCTTCAAAAACATCGATAACGAGCACATGTATCTTGACCCGATCAAAGTCACCCTGCTGACTCCGGGGATGGAAAAAGACGGCACCATGAGCGACTTTGGTATTCCGGCCAGCATCGTGGCGAAATACCTCGACGAACATGGCATCGTTGTTGAGAAAACCGGTCCGTATAACCTGCTGTTCCTGTTCAGCATCGGTATCGATAAGACCAAAGCACTGAGCCTGCTGCGTGCTCTGACTGACTTCAAACGTGCGTTCGACCTGAACCTGCGTGTGAAAAACATGCTGCCGTCTCTGTATCGTGAAGATCCTGAATTCTATGAAAACATGCGTATTCAGGAACTGGCTCAGAATATCCACAAACTGATTGTTCACCACAATCTGCCGGATCTGATGTATCGCGCATTTGAAGTGCTGCCGACGATGGTAATGACTCCGTATGCTGCGTTCCAGAAAGAGCTGCACGGTATGACCGAAGAAGTTTACCTCGACGAAATGGTAGGTCGTATTAACGCCAATATGATCCTTCCGTATCCGCCGGGAGTTCCTCTGGTAATGCCGGGTGAAATGATCACCGAAGAAAGCCGTCCGGTTCTGGAGTTCCTGCAGATGCTGTGTGAAATCGGCGCTCACTATCCGGGCTTTGAAACCGATATTCACGGTGCATACCGTCAGGCTGATGGCCGCTATACCGTTAAGGTATTGAAAGAAGAAAGCAAAAAATAATTAGCTCGTACAAGGGAAGTGGCTTGCCACTTCCCTTTTTTGCTCATAAGGAGAACACATGAAAACACCCTCACAGCCGCGCGCGATATACTATATCGTGGCGATCCAAATCTGGGAGTACTTCAGTTTTTACGGCATGCGTGCCTTACTCATTCTCTATCTCACCCATCAGCTTGGTTTTGATGATAACCATGCCATCAGCCTGTTCAGCGCATATGCTTCTCTGGTTTACGTTACCCCTATTCTCGGCGGCTGGCTTGCCGACCGCCTGCTCGGCAATCGTACTGCGGTAATTGCCGGCGCGCTGTTAATGACCCTTGGCCATGTAGTGCTGGGCATTGATACAAATTCAACCTTTAGCCTGTATCTGGCGCTGGCAATCATTATTTGTGGCTACGGTTTATTCAAATCAAACATCAGCTGTTTGCTTGGCGAGCTCTACGACGAGAACGATCATCGACGTGATGGCGGTTTTTCGCTGCTGTATGCTGCGGGCAATATCGGTTCTATCGCCGCCCCCATCGCCTGCGGCCTGGCTGCTCAGTGGTATGGATGGCATGTTGGCTTTGCCCTTGCGGGTGGCGGCATGTTTATCGGTTTGTTGATTTTCTTAAGCGGTCATCGTCATTTCCAGTCCACGCGTAGTATGGATAAGAAAGCGCTCACTAGCGTCAAATTTGCCTTACCAGTATGGAGCTGGTTAGTGGTGATGCTCTGTTTAGCCCCAGTATTTTTTACCCTGCTGCTGGAGAACGACTGGTCCGGATATTTGCTGGCGATCGTTTGCCTCATTGCAGCACAAATCATTGCCCGCATGATGATCAAATTCCCCGAACACCGCCGTGCTCTTTGGCAAATTGTATTGTTGATGTTTGTCGGGACGTTGTTCTGGGTACTGGCACAACAGGG
This sequence comes from Escherichia sp. WS1265, assembly GCF_046487585.1. Classification (NCBI taxonomy): domain Bacteria; kingdom Pseudomonadati; phylum Pseudomonadota; class Gammaproteobacteria; order Enterobacterales; family Enterobacteriaceae; genus Escherichia; species Escherichia sp. WS1265. The sequence continues at coordinate 105,225 of NZ_JBJQJE010000003.1, read as the reverse complement.
CGGCAGTACCATCAGCTTGTTTATCGATCGCTTTGTGAATCGTCAGGCATTCAATATTGAAGTACCTACAGCACTATTCCAGTCGGTGAACGCAATTGCGGTGATGCTCGCTGGGGTTGTTCTGGCCTGGCTGGCGTCGCCAGAAAGCCACGGCAACTCGACATTGCGCGTCTGGCTGAAGTTTGCCTTTGGCTTATTGCTGATGGCTTGTGGCTTTATGTTGCTGGCATTTGATGCCCGACATGCAGCGGCTGACGGTCCAGCGTCAATGGGCGTGATGATATCCGGGCTGGCGCTAATGGGCTTTGCCGAACTCTTTATTGACCCGGTGGCGATTGCGCAAATCACGCGTCTGAAAATGTCTGGCGTATTAACCGGTATTTATATGCTGGCAACAGGCGCAGTCGCCAACTGGCTGGCAGGCGTCGTGGCACAGCAGACGACAGAGTCGCAAATTAGCGGTATGGCAATTGCCGCTTACCAGCGATTCTTTTCTCAGATGGGAGAGTGGACGTTGGCTTGTGTCGCGATCATCGTCGTATTGGCCTTTGCTGCCCGTTTTCTGTTTAGCACGCCGACGAATATGATACAGGAGAGCAACGATTAACTGTCGCAAAAACAATTAGTTATGAATAAATTAACTTTCAGTTTATCACACTAGTAAATCGAGATTAATAAGTCATTTAAACCATTTTGATGGTTATTTATTAGTGATATCAACTTGAGGTAAGCGTTAGTTTCGATAAGATAAACTGAGTTATTAATAGTCGAGGCAGATAATACAGTGTACCGATCTGTCTCTTTATCTACGCTAAATTGAAAGCTGGATTTAGAGGAACCAAAATGTCTGAACGAGAAACACGGGGAGCCAATGAGGCTATTGATTTTAACGATGAACTGAGAAATCGCCGCGAAAAACTGGCGGCACTGCGTCAGCAAGGTGTGGCGTTTCCTAATGATTTTCGCCGCGACCATACCTCTGACCAGTTGCACGAAGAGTTTGATGCGAAGGATAACCAGGAACTGGAATCCTTAAACATTGAAGTCTCGGTTGCTGGCCGAATGATGACCCGTCGTATCATGGGGAAAGCCTCCTTTGTAACGTTGCAGGATGTCGGTGGCCGTATTCAACTGTACGTTGCAAGAGATAGCCTGCCAGAAGGTGTTTATAACGATCAGTTTAAAAAATGGGATCTGGGTGACATTATCGGTGCCCGCGGTACGCTGTTTAAGACGCAAACGGGTGAGCTTTCCATTCACTGTACTGAGCTGCGCCTGCTGACTAAAGCACTACGTCCTTTACCAGATAAATTCCATGGTCTGCAGGATCAGGAAGTCCGTTATCGTCAACGTTATCTGGACCTCATCGCTAACGATAAATCCCGTCAAACGTTTGTTGTCCGTTCAAAAATTCTGGCCGCTATCCGTCAGTTCATGGTCGCGCGCGGCTTTATGGAAGTAGAAACCCCGATGATGCAGGTAATTCCAGGTGGGGCATCTGCTCGCCCGTTTATTACCCATCATAACGCTCTGGATTTAGATATGTACCTGCGTATCGCGCCAGAGCTGTATCTGAAACGTCTGGTTGTAGGCGGTTTTGAACGGGTATTCGAAATCAACCGTAACTTCCGTAATGAAGGTATTTCTGTTCGCCATAATCCTGAGTTCACAATGATGGAACTCTACATGGCGTATGCGGATTACCACGATTTGATTGAACTGACGGAGTCCCTGTTCCGCACCCTGGCACAAGAGGTTCTTGGTACCACTAAAGTCACTTATGGCGAGCATGTGTTTGATTTCGGCAAACCGTTTGAAAAACTCACCATGCGCGAAGCAATCAAAAAATATCGTCCAGAAACCGATATGGCCGACCTGGATAATTTTGATGCTGCTAAAGCATTAGCTGAATCTATCGGTATTACGGTAGAGAAAAGCTGGGGGCTGGGACGTATTGTGACGGAGATCTTTGATGAAGTGGCAGAAGCACATCTGATTCAGCCAACCTTTATTACGGAATATCCGGCAGAAGTGTCACCGCTGGCACGCCGTAATGATGTTAACCCGGAAATCACCGACCGTTTTGAATTCTTCATCGGTGGTCGTGAAATCGGTAATGGTTTTAGCGAATTAAACGACGCAGAAGACCAGGCTGAACGTTTCCAGGAACAGGTTAACGCTAAAGCTGCAGGTGACGACGAAGCCATGTTCTATGACGAAGATTACGTGACTGCGCTGGAATATGGTCTGCCACCAACCGCTGGTCTGGGTATTGGTATCGACCGAATGATTATGCTGTTTACAAACAGTCATACTATTCGCGACGTTATTCTCTTCCCGGCGATGCGCCCACAGAAATAATTTTCACTTTAATGAACGAAGCAGTCAGGCGACTGCTTCGTTCGTCGTTCCGCAAATCCAGTTTTGAGGAGAGACGCTTCGTTTCACGATAACCAGCGGGTCCACTCAACTACAGCTCCTAAAAGAGAGAAAAAAGTAATGCCACTGGTAAACTCATTGGCCAGGTTATTCCTACCAGGAATGCACTAAGTAAACGAATATGTGTTTTCTCATGTGAGATAAACCAGATAATGACAAAGGATATGTTCACACCAATCACATAAAAAATTAATATTTTAGAGAATAGTGCCATTTTTTATGTTCTTCTTATCCTTCCTGGCTACTTGTAAAACTGACGGAAATAGTCATCAACGGTCATAATGTTGAGGTCAAAGTCAATATCCGGTAAGTCTAAGCATTTAAGCCTGATTAAATCTTCGATTTCACTTGCGGCTAATGATGTCGTTATTGCGAAGGAATTTTCATTCAATTGTCGTGGTATCCCATATTCATCAGCCACGATAGAGGAGAAATTCATATCATGCATCAATGATCTTAACCTTAAGAACACTGAGGAATAAGATGATGGATAATCAAAAGAAACAACATAAGTATTGAACTTGTTTTTACCTTCCATAATATGACTCCTATCAATTTTAAACGCTCTGGGGACGCAAAACTTATTAACCCCGATCGATGATTCTCATATAGGAGATATTCTTTTTTTTTTGCTCAGTAAAGGGGATGATTTGGGACAAAAAAACGCGCTCTCTGCCCATTCTTTGTGCATCCCCCTACCCTTCAGATACTCTCCTGCATCACACCGCGGAGAGCATGAAAAATATCGTGACTCTGTACTCTCCCATCAACTGCGAATATCATCATACTCCCGTGTTTTATCAAATTCGTGTTTCGCAAATGGGCATAGTGGGATAATTTTTCGTTTTTCCCGACGCATTTTTTCCACGACTTTCGCAACCAGCTGTTTACCGATCCCTTGCCCTTTCAGGCTTTCATCGACATCGGTATGTTCGATAATCGCTAAATTCTCTCCGGTCGGCACAAAGACAATTTCAGCGATTTGCTTGCCCTGTTCGTCATTAATGTAAAATTTATTGTGGCCTTCGCGTATTTCCATTTTACCCTCGCTTATTTATGACGGTATTTCAGCGCGCCGCTCGGGCACGTACGTTTGAGGTTAAATAACTTGCCGTTACCACGTACACTATTGCCAGAATTTGTAGTGATGCGATGGGCACAACTTTCCAGGGTAGTCAGAGCCATACCTTTACTAGCTGCATTAACCCGGGAGTAACATCACACAGGCCCCTCTTCAGGGGCCTCTCCTTGTCAGAACATATACCGGAAATTCGCGTTTATTGCGTTATCCACGTTGTATTTACCAAAGGCGGATTTCTCAAACTCCAGACCAAAGCGCATGTTGTCCTTTATCTGTGCGTTCATGCCAACATTGAACAACATCCTGCTGTCTTTCTCCCCTTTGATCCGTTTCTCTCCGGATGCATCACGAAGAACTGTCTCGCCATTATTCAGCAGGTCAAACTGCCAGCTGGTTCCGGCACGGGCTGTCACACTCCAGTCCTTACCCCTGAAGGTTTTGCCCAGCTCAATCCCTGTTCTGCCAATCAACGGGCTGAAATCCTTGTTCTTCATACTTAGATCCATCTCACCGTCTTTCCAGTTGAATGTTTTCCCGGACACTGCGCCGTAAACCAGTTCGGCCTGAGGCTCAATAAATGTGTCTTCCGTCAGGTGATAACGGTAACCCGTTTCCGCTCCAGCATACCAGGAGTGGGTTCCGTAGTGCTTCGTACCCAGACCGGCAAAGTTGCCTGTGTAGTCATTGTCATGGTGAATATATTTACCAATCAAATCGATATAGGCACCGGAGTTAAACAGTGCTGAAGCATACAGACCTCCCCCCACGGATTTTGTCTTCCCGCTGAACGCATCACTGTCTGCACTGCTGTCGGTATAGGTCATCGTGACACCGGTGAACAGGTCAACACCGTCCAGCGCATGTTTTTTGTCAAAACCGACCTGAACGTGGGTGTAGTTATCACTGTATCCGCCATCGGCTGAACCGGCACCGTTCATGATACGGGCCCAGGCACCGGCATCACCGTTCGTGTCACGCAGCTCACCCATACGTTTGTTCAGGTTGTTAACTTCCGTCATAAAGTTTTTGTAGCCGGCATTCATGAAACTGTTCGCCTTCGCTGCAGCCGCTTTATCGCCTTCCGTCCTGAAACCATCCAGAATCCACTTCGTACTGCCGCCAGTGGTGTCAACACGCAGCGTCGGCGTCACACGACTGAAGCCTGTCACCCGGGTGCCCGCCTTAAAGATATCCCCTGATGTTCCGGCCGGTGCACTGACCAATGGAATATTCAGGGACTGTCCCGGAGACGGGTTCTTCATAAAGCTGACATTCAGGGTGTTGTCTGAACCGCTGGCTTTCTCCGTAATACTGATTTTATCAGCGCCCTTCAGGTCAGTGCGCAGGACAAAATCACTGCCCGAGGCATCAAGTGTCTTAACCGTCAGGGTACGGAAGGCTCCGTTTTCTTCAGACTGTACCCGGCTGTTACGGGTCGTCAGACTGTTGATGTCGGAATCTCCGGTCAGCTGCCACAGGCCATTATTCATACTGACGTTCCCCTTACCGCCGGTGATGGCACCGTAGTACGCCGCGTTATATCCGCTGAACAACCCGGCAGCCAGAACAGGGGAGACAGAAGAGGAAACTGAGCCAGGGTTTTCGGAGCCAATACGAATGCTGGATGAACTGGTTGCATGAACATCCCCGGAAACATGCGCCTGCTGGCTGATGTTCAGCATGGCGTTATCACCGGTTAAATCATAGCCTTCTGTCATATATGTCAGTACGGGCATCCAGGTTTTATCAGCGCCATTTTCCGGCGTGCCGCTCAGGGAAAGCGTACCGTTCTTTCCAATCTGAACCCGGCCGTCACTGTAGAGCCCTTTTTGTGCCGTCAGATGACCGCCGTCACGGACAGAAAGGGTGGAATTCACGAAAACACCACTGTTCTGCAGCAGGGCATCCGGTGAGGTGACGTTTACCTTACTGTCATGGGCTTCAATACCGCCAATGAACCGGTTGTTGATGTCCAGCGTGGAGCCTTTTTGCAGTGTAATTTTGCCCGTATAGCTGCTACTGCCATCATCTGCTGAGCGTCCTTCACGAACGTCCTGGCGGAAGCCAAAACCATTACCGGTGATATTGATGCCATCATACATATCAATGAACACCGGAACGTCGCCCCCCAGTTTCAGCGTTGAATTCGATGCGACAATATCACCCTCAGCAACTGAGTTACGTGCAGTTGTGAATTCTGAGTTTTCCAGATTCAGAGTCTTAAATCGGAAATGCCGGGTTTCCCAGTCAGGTTGATCAAAAGAAGCCACCTGGTTATTTGTTTTATAGGCACTGTTATTTTTCTTATTTGCCTCACTTTCCAGTTTGGCAAAATCAGCAACATAATCTTTGTCACAAAGAACTCCGGGGACATAGCAGTGCCGAGGCCCCTCGCGGAATATTGCATGTGTTGTGGCATGACCCTGTAACCGAAGCTGGGAATTCTGTATGGAGATATCATTGTGCGTATCAATGTTTCCATCAATAATCAGGCTACTGTCAGCACTTTTCTGTGTCCCAGAGTGTTCGATATTCGTATTTCCCGTGATATTGCCGTGATAGACATAACGGGAGAGGTTTTGTAGAGAAAGGGTCGCTGTTTTATCAGAAGTATTGGTGATAATGGTACCAACATCAGTTGCCGCAATCTTCTTAAACGACTGGCTGAACCCGTTTAAATCCAGAGTCCCCCCACGACTGGTAAAATAAATACCTCTGTAATCACTATTTTTATCCAGCGCATCGGCCTGCCCTAGTTTGACCGTTCCGCGACCACTGGCAACATAGATAGCATTAAAGGCCTTTGCTGCATTAAGAACAACAGTACCGTCACCCATTTTCAGGTTATTCCCCTGGGCCACATTAACGTTCAGTGTACCGGGTCCTGTTTTGTGCAGGTTATCGTTTGCCTCCCCTTTTACCGACCAGTCGACAACCGTATCTTTTCCGATATCAATACCCGCACCTTTATATGTTTTATCTTTCCCGGTGATTGAATAATATTGTCCCTCATCAAAAATCAATCCTCCAGATCCTGAATTCAGGTTATCGGTGAGTTCAATGTTCCCGCCACCATGAAATTTTAAATCTTTATTTTTATTATTCTTGGTCAGTTCAATAGCGGTTGTATTACCGTTAACAGTAATATTTTTATTATTAACTGTCATTTTCTCACCATTGAGATTCACTTCCTGAGTAAAAGTATTTTTCAGGGTGTCGACAGTGTTCTGATCATATCGAGCAAAAAAGGCCCAGGTATCCTTACTGGAGAATGCTTTACCATATGTTGTTCCAAGAATGACCCATTTTTTTCTCTGATTGTCATAAAGATAAAATCCGGAACCGCTGTCTCCTCCTGTCACTTCATTATAAAATCCGCCTGTATTATTCGTGGCTAACATATTGTTCCAGTTTAACTGAAACATGGAGGCACTACGTAATAATGGATTGTATGCCTGTCCCACCCCATAAGATGTAACACCGGTTGCTCCGGCTCCAACCCGAAAACCGATGATCTGTTTCTTTCCATTGAAATCAATACCATAACGCTCTAGTGCTTCTGCTGCTGATAAGTTGAAATCAGCATGCTCTGTTGCACCAGCTGTTTCAACAACAAACTTATCCAGACGCTGGACCGCAAAGTCACCTTTGGTCACCCGATCAACATAATGATAGTCTGACTGTCCCCATGTCTGAGTTTTAACGGCATGGTGAATAGTGCCATTATGGCTTGCGGTAACACTGTAGGCATCACCAATAGCAGTTGTTGCACCTTTAGCGGATACTGGAGAAAAATCAGGGATCGTTACTTCAGGAAAACTAAATTCACCACCATTTTTTAATGGCGTTTTTACCCCGTATGCTCCAGGCTGAAATACACCTTTATTCTGTGCCAAATCAAGATAATCACGGATCCAGAAATTTCGGGTATCCATCTGCGCTGCATAGGCATGTTCAGCAGCACCATAAGACAAGGCGGAAACTATAAATGTAGCGAGAAGTTTTCGACCGGTTTTAGAGGATACTCGAGATGCTAATTCTGATACAGCTATAAGCCCTTGAGTAAGGTGACAATACTTAAGTGAATATATTCTGTTCACGGGTAAGACTCCATAACGTTTATAACATAATACAAACCAATAGAACTATGTCTTTATTAACAAATAAACTTCCAGTTTCCTTTATTAATTGCAGTTGAAAAATAAAATTAAGCCCGCGCCTGTAAAAAATACATTTACAATACAGATTTCATAGTAGTGTAATAAGCATATTTACATTGCAATAATTAAATTGCATTGCGCCGTCCAAGAGTATTTGGAATATAATAACGACTCCATACCCACATTGCATAATGAAGGATAAAGCTACAAAAATAAAATCAATAGATAAACAAAATCATATGTCGTTTAAGTGTTTTTGCATTTATTGTTTTATATTTTATATCATTGTACGGCGGAATTCTTCATTTATTCCGCGCGTTAACATTATTGTATCGTATTCTTTTATTTTTTTGGAAAACAATAATGCTTTTAACATGTAGATGTTTTTATATTCGAAGATTAATTGAGCACATGGGTAAATAATTCGTTATTATTTGAGTAATTCTCTAAATATGTAGATAATGGCGAGTTAACGTATCACCTGACACACTTCTCTCCGAAATGAAGAAGTATTTGACTCATCAAGCCAATAAATGTGTATAGAATGATTATACGAAATAGTTACAAGTTCACCGATACGGTGCAGTACTCAATGGCGATGTCGGTGGGAGCGTTTGCGTCGGGATATGATGGACGTCCCTTCTTAATGCAGTCAGTGCCATACTTTTACTGACTGCATTAATCCGAGAGTAACATCACATGAACACGATCAGGGTTATTGGTATCGACTTTGCCAAGCCTGTTTTTCAGGCCTACATCTGGATTAATGATGATTCTGTTGCATAGGATAGAAACACCTCATGCTCCAAATTGCAGGATATCGTTCAACGATTCGAGTCCGGAACACTATTCGCTATGGAGGCATGTTCAACTTCTCGTTCTGGGGAATGAACGTTCAGGACTATGGAATATCTCCTGGCTATTCCCTGCGCAACAGCATCATTTTTGGTTAAAAAATAACATTATTCTGAATATATAGAAAAGGAACTCGTCCTGGACGAGTCCTATTAAAAATGCATATCATATTCACCTCACCGGAAAACGATTAAAAATCAGTAAGAACTGCTTCTGCCTATATTATATATGTAATATATATTATGATTTCCTTTTCACTTTCAATGAAAACTGTTTTGGCGTTATACCAAAATAACTTTTAAAGTTACGGATAAAATATGATGCGCTAACATATCCAACCTCATCAGATATACTATTAATATGTTTTTCAGTCGTCGTTATCAATCTTGCTGCATGTTGCATTCTAATATCCAGAATCAAATTATTAAAATTATTATTTTCTTTTTCAAGTTTTTTCCGAATTGAGACTTCAGACATATGTAAAACATTTGCCAGATCAACTAATCGCCATGATTTTGACAGATCAGATTCTATTATTGACTTTAATTTTTCTGTGAAAGTAGAGTCTGTTGAAACAGATAATGAGCAAACCAAAGATTCAATATCATCAACTTTAGATAACAAATAAGTAATATTATAAATTAGTCTATGATGTGGGACATTCGCCTCTGTTATTATTTTAAATATTTCTGTATCTGTCTTATCCGCCGTGCAATTAAAAATTCTACTTCGCATAGAACCAACTTTATGTGGATTCAGTAACAATGGTTCCATGACTTTGCAGATACAGCTTAATATATTGTTGTCTATGTGGAAAATATCATAAGGCATGCCTTTACCTAACACGTTAAGTGTAACATCAATGACTGTATTTTTTTCAATATAACATATTGATTCAGGAGGAATATTAATAACCCCCCATCTATTGTTTTAACCAGTAGTTGGGCATTGCGAAGATAAATAATAGCTCAATTGTAGAATCTAATCTTTTTAAGAACCAATGTAGAGTGACAGGATATCTCTCCTCTAACAGCAAGCCTCATATTACTTAAAGCATTTTGACTATTCATACAGTCACCCCCATGCTTTGTAACAATATAGTTTCATGGGATATCCACTCTGTAAACTCGGAAATAACGCAAAGATGAATACTTCCCGGTAAAAAGTTTCGCATCGACATATCAACTAATTTCATAGACTATAAATAGTTAGTCACTATGATGATAAAATTAATTGACTCTGATAATAGTTACGTCATGAAAAAAATGAAAATAAAATCAGTTGATGTTATAGATAACATCTAAAAAGAATTGGAAGCTTCCGTGTCGTTTCAGCACCAAATTTAATTTTTATCATTCTTATTCTATAATAAATCTTACTTACACTTAAACATGTAATCTTTGAAATTTCTTTTATTTTTCTCCGCTTAATGAAATAGAGGTAAAGAATCTCTCGTTCAGTATTATTAAGAGTTCGAAGAATTTGTTCTGGTGGATGCGTATAATCAATTGATAACCGATTCCCATAGTGGATAGTTATATTATCAGCACATATGCATTTAACAGGTCCCCCTGAAAAAAGAAGACTGTATAAAAAATAATTACTATTATCGCAAATTATATAAACATGATTATATTGCTGAACGGCCTCATATACAGAGGCACGACCACTGAACTCAAAACATTTATACTCTTCATCCTGACTTGAAAAATATAAGAGACCATTTTTTAAATAAAAATCTTTTGTAACCATTATTAGAGCAACGGTCATAGCACATATAAAATATTAGAAACCTGAACTGAATCCAACTATAAGCTAAAGTAAAGAATAAAGCCACTCTAAAAAATAGCAGCATAAGATAAAATTTTACACTCCAGAATATCCAATAGATAAGCATATTTGACTAGCTATAACAATAAATCAATAAGAAAACCTGAACAATATGTCCAGGTTTTCTTTTTTATCTACTCTCCTGCTCAGAATGTATAACGAATATTAGCATTTATTAACTTATCAATATTGTATGAACCGAACTCAGAACGCTCCACATTCAGACTTATCCTAGTGTTTTCTTTAATTTTAGTATTTACCCCGACATTGAATACCACTCTGCTATCTTTACCATTATTAATATATGTATCACCTGCCAGATCCTTGAACGCTGTCACAGTAGGCTTAAATAAATCGTACTGATAATTAATCCCAGTCAGTGCTGTCATTTCCCAGTCTTTGCCGCGGAATGTTTTGCCAAATTCAATTCCTGTGCGACCAATCAATGGTTGCATCTGCTTACGTTGCATATAGATCTCCCCCCCATTGAATTGCCAGGCAAACTGATTCTCAGATACAGTACCGTAGATCAACTCTGTTTGCGGCTGTATATATGTTTCGTCAGGTAAGGAAAAACGCCAACCGGCCTCAGCGCCCAAATACCAGGAGTGCGAGCCATAATCTTGTTCTGGCATTCCTAACGCACTTGATGAGTAATGATTGTCATGACGCACATATTTCCCGATAGTATCTACATAGAGTCCAGAGTCAAACATAGCTGAAGCGTACACACCAATACCCGTTGATTTGGTTCTTCCTGACCAACCAGTTCCCCGGTTATTACTGCTTGTAAATGTCGCCGTTACTCCAGTAAATAACTCTCCGCCTTCAATTATATGTTTCCTGTCTGCCCCAATTTGCAAGTGCGTATAACTTCCGGTAAATCCATCAGTAGCTGAGCCCGAACCACTGTTAAGTCTAGCCCATGCCCCAGTTTCACCATGGGTATGGCGTAAGTCCCCCATACGATCATTCAGATTATTAATTTCTGTAATAAAGTTTTTATAACCGAGATCCATAAAACTCTTGCCTGTCCGCAAAGCGGCTTTATCAGGCTGTATGTAAAATCCCTCCAGACGCCATTGCTTATTAACGTCGGTCTCCAACACATCAAGTTGCGGTGTGAAACTATGGAACCCTGCATTTATTGAAACCGGGTTAAGTGTAAATATATTGCTTTGTGTATTTTTCGGGGCAGTAATCAATGACACAGGGTCACCGCCCTGTTTTACTGAATTTGTCGTAGGAATAACAACCAGTGTGTTATTCCCCCCTGTCAATGCCTGATTTACCGTCACTGTATCTGCTGCTTTACCATCGGCATTGATAATGAATGAGCTGTTAGTGGCCTCCAGCGTATCTGACGTCAGCCCCCCCTGCCCGAAACGATTAAAGCTCAGTGTTGAACCATTCAAAGTGAGCGACTTAACCACCGACTGCTTGTTTGCCTGCCAGGCAGTGTCCTTCATTGTTACACTTGCCAACGGCGCGTTGATATTTCCATAGTAATTTGTGGATTGGTTAATATCAGTCGTGCCAAAGATAATGCTGGCCGCATCATTGGCATTGATATCTCCAGTGATGATCCCACCCGCGCCAACATTTAAGCTCATGTCTTGCCCGCTAAGCTCCCAGCTTTGGGCGGAATACATCGTTCCAGGCTGGTCTGATAGCAAGGAAAGGCTCGCCCCGGCATTACTGCTTACCGTCCCGTCAGAAAGTAATCCGGCTGTAGCGGTCAATTTTGCCCCTTCACCTAATGACAAAGAAGATTGGGTGAAACGGCTGAGCTGATTAAGTGTGGTATCTGTAGAGGTTATCGTCGTCGCACTATCTGTACTATCAATACCACCGACAAAATGTTCATTAATAGTTAGTGTCGATCCTTGTTTCAACTGTACATGTCCATTGAAACGACTCTGATCATCTTCAGCGGTTGCCTTAGACTTACCTAATGTTGGTTTGGTTGCCACGCCATTCCCGTCATTGAGATCAATGTAAAGATCCTCACTACCTAATGTCACGGTAGAATGATCTGCATTAATTCTGGTATTAAGGCTGGCGTTTCTCGCAAGGTTAAATTCAGCATTTTGTAAGTTAAGCTCCGCCATACTGAACTGTCGATTTTCCCAATCGTTCTGAGTAAATGACACTGGCTGGGTCAGTACTGAATTGTCACCCAGCGCCTTTAACTTATTTGCTACGTCCTGGCTGCTGACGGCGTGAACAACCGGATGTCCTTGCATAAATAGCCGACCATTTTGCTGGGTTATACTCCCCTGAGTATTCACTCCACCATCAATAACGAAATCATTCTGTGTTCCTGCTGTAACCTCATTATTGATATTTAGATTACCGGTGAAATGACCGTGCCAAATATTAGCAATCGTGGCTGTTGTATCTGGGCTGTTGAAATCCAGATTAACATTAGCCATGGAGCCACTGTTAGTCAGTATAGCTCCATCATCAGCCCCGTTAAGTTTATGAAAAGTCAAACTGTTTCCATTAATGTCGAGCTTGCCGCCATGATAGCCCCATTTGATATTATCCGGATTAATTTGTTTGTCGTCGTTTAGCACCAGAGTAGGACGCCCACTTACAATACTGACAGAACTGAACGCCTGGCTCAGTCCGTTATCATCAGCACGCTGTGCCAATATAACGGTTCCGTCTCCCACACTTAAGCTTCCTGGGTTTACACCGGTACCGTTAATTTTTAACGTGCCCGTACCCAGTTTATGCAAACTATCACCAGTAACCCCATTAATCTGCCAGTCGACAAGATGCTCACCATTAACAATAATTCCGCCGCCTTTCCATGTCTGAGTATCAACGGGCTTGACAATATAATCATCATTAAAAGTAAGTGTGCCAGCCCCCTGATTAACGGTATTTTCTAACACTACAGTACCGCCGCCCTGAAAAGTTAGATCTTTACCACTATTAAGCGAAGCAGGCCATGTTGCTCCCAAATTACCATGCATTGCCCATGATGTGCTTCCCTGGGTTAATGAACCAAGCCCCGTTTTTTCGTCATATGACCAATGAATATCCCCTTCACCTTGTTTTGTATTTACCGGTGCATCGGCATCTTGTTTCATCGTATTTTTTACATCACCGGCAGGAATTATTGTGTACCAGTTAGTATTGCCATTGACTCCTGCATATGAATTGAGAACTGCTAACAAAACCCATTTATTTTGGTCTGCATCCCAGGCAAAAAGAGGAGAGCCGCTGTCACCGGGAGTACCGTAGGTTGAGAGTGGAGTGTTAGTGGTATTCGTGACAAAACTCCAGTCAGATATAGCCGGCGTATTTACTATTCCACCTGTTTTATACGAGTAGGCCCCCATTAAATAGGTAATTTTTCCGTTAGTATCTTTTACATATTGAGTTCCCGTACCTACTCGATAGAACACAGGGAAACGGTCAGCATTTTGATAGGTTCCCTTAGCTGTACCCGCATTGGTTATATCCAGCGGTGTAACCTCGGTGACAATTTTGTTGAGACGGGGAGTGTGGAAATCTCTCCAGTGGTTATTTCTGTCAACAAGGGCATAGGAGGAATCATCTGCATAGCCAAATTTCACATATTGATAACCACCATTGTGCTTAACGCTGACGACATATTGTGGCGAAACCAATGTTGCAACCCCAGTCGAGTCATTAGAGCTGAAGTCAATCATGGGTGCTTTATTCAGCGTCGTGACGGGATTGCCATTTTTATCGTATAGAGGAACATTTTCTGCGCCAGCCTGGAAAACCCCTTTATTTTCTGCGAAATCACGATACGTTTGGTAGGGAAGTGAGGTCCCAACAACGGAGGCGTATATTGGAAATGAAACTATAGTTCCTATTAACCATACGATATTGTTAGAAATACAAGGTATTACTTTCCCCTCACATCCCTTCTTAGATCTACTAAAGATCTCAGCTACGGCAACAACTTGTTCCTTAGTATTTTTCTTTAATGAGTAAACCTTATTCATTTTCAGACTCACGGAAACAGATTAAAACAAAATATTTAACCAAATTAATTTGCATTCGCTATACCTGAGTTATTTTTATATCTTATATTACCATAAATTTAAAACATCGTATTCTTAGCAGAGAATTGTACTTTAAAAAGACAGGCAATGAATGTAAGGTGATAATTAAACATAAAAAATCGATAGCATTATCACTAACAAAACGCGACAAATAAAAAATAATTATTAAAGAAAACACTTTGACAATCATTTTTTTACCTTTTCTTTTTATTTTAGGTGCCGCAAGAAAAGTTAGTTAAAATTCAACTCAATTAGACCAGTATTGCTCAAAACAAAAAATCAATTAAACTGCGTCTATAGCAAACATAAGTGTTTCTCCTATGTGCCTTATGCAAAATGAGGAATAAATTTGCTGTTTGCTATTTATAATTCATTCATCTGTAAATTTCTTATCTGATTTTAAATTGAGGTAATGATAATGAAAAAAAGCTTATTAGCTATCGCCATTTCATTAATAGCGACTGGTTCTGTTTCCGCTATTGCAGCGACACCTGCACCAGGTACTCAAATTGGCACCGGTACTTTAGCTGTCACCGGCGCAACTGCTGAATCAGCATGTACTGTATCTTTCCCAACCTCTGTCACACTGCCTACTTTTTCAAAAGCAGATTTTTCAGCGAAAGCTCAGAACAGCGTTATTGGTTCTCAAAATGCAGGAAATATTACCTTTTCAGGATGTAATGATCAGTCCGTTACTATTAAAGTAACCACTGCAAACACAGTAAGTGGCAATGGCTATATTACATTCCCAGTTGTAAATGGCAGCGAGCAAGGACAATATGGTTTAGTAGTTGGCTTAGCAAAAGATGGGGCTGAAAGATATATAAAAGTAAATAAAGATGATACAAATTTTCAAAATATTGCTGTGAACAATGAGAGCTATTCTATTCCTGTAACCGTAAGTACTTATAAGGTTGGAACTAATGCTAATGCTATTAGTTATGGCACTTATAACGTTAACTACGTGTTTACTGCTACTTATGCATAAATAACATTCGGCATGGCTATACTTATAGCCATGCCGTTGGAGAGACTACTATGAAGTACAAAAAACTAATAATTTTAATTTCATTATTATTTTCAAACTTTTCATTTAGCCAATCAAATGGGATAAATCTGGCGGCAACTCGCGTAGTCTTTGATTCAAAAGAAGCTAACGCATCCTTGAAAATAAATAATAATTCTGAAGAAAAAACATGGCTTTTAAGATCATGGGTTTCAGCTTATAATAATGACGAAAAAGTTAAAAACTTTATAATCACACCTCCTTTATATCGAATTGACCCAACAGAAAGTTTTCAATTACGCATAAATAAAATTAATGTTCATCTACCAGAAGATAGAGAGTCTGTATTTAGAATTAATGTTTTAGCTATACCCTCTAATTATAATAATGACACACAAGAAAAAAGAGATTCGGGATTACAGTTTGCAATAAACAATCGTATTAAACTTATCTATCGACCACATAATTTGAATGTACCTAAGAAAGTCGATGATGCTTATAAAGCTTTGATATTTTCGAAATCAGAAAATCAAGTTCATGTTAAAAACCCAACACCATATTACATTACCATGAATGATGTGAAAATTAATGAAAAAAGCATTACATCTATCAAGGATTTTATGGTTTCGCCATTTTCAACATTAATCATTCCGGAAAAAAACGCTAAAACAATTAGCTATTCTACGATCAATGATTATGGCGGGAAAACTCCGACTCAAAACATTAAGCTTTAATATTCATTTAGTCATCTTTATCGGGGGACAGTTTGAAAGGTTCATTAGAAAAATCCTTATTATTGTTAAGGATCACCATCATATGTCCGGTATTCAGTTGCGCTGCCGTATCTCCCTCACCTGACAATAGTCATAGGTTCTCATTTAACCCCGATTTTTTGCAATTATCTGATGGTGATAATGCCAAAAATATCGATCTCAATTATTTTGCAAGCGCAAGCGGTGCAGCTCCAGGGGAATATAATGTTGATGTAGTTATGAATGGGGAATTAGTTGACCGTCAGATTAAGATAGATTTTTTCGCGCAGGACAATAAGCTGAACGCCAGACTGACACCTCAACAGCTGGATCGCTGGGGCGTTGATACCGGTAAGCTCTCCACATCAAATAATACTACAACCCAACAAAATATTCTTCAGCTTATTGAGGGGGCCTCCGAAAATTTTGACACGAACAACCAAAAGCTAATATTGAATATACCACAAAGCTACCTCAAACCTCAGGATTGGTTAAGTACTCCGCCCCATCTCTGGGATGAAGGTGTGCCAGCGCTAATGGTTAACTATCTATTTAACGGAATTAAGCAAAATAATAATGGCTACGGTAGCCGTAGTCAGTTTTTATCTCTGGACAGTTCTCTGAACCTTGGTGGATGGCGCCTTCGCCATAACGGTAACTGGTCAACAAACTCATATAATAAAGAGAGCCACTGGCAACCCGTTAGTGTTTATCTACAGCATGATTATTCTTTCCTGCAGGGAGGGCAATTTACTGTAGGGCAAACCTCAACGGATGGTGCGATATTTGACAGTTTTCCTTTTGAAGGAGCACAGTTTTCATCTGATGATGGCATGATTGCCCCAGAACTCAGCCAATATAGCCCTGTTGTCCGTGGCATTGCTTATTCTCAAGCACAGGTATCCGTCAAGCAAAACGGTGTTGTCATTTATCAAAAGAACGTCCCTCCTGGACCGTTTGAATTACGTGATTTTAACCAAATATTCACCGGTGACCTGGAGGTGGAAATCCGTGAGGCAGATGGTACTATTCGCCATTTTACTCAGGCGACGGCCGTTTTACCGATTCTGCAACGTCAGGGGCGCTTACGCTATAACCTGGCATTTGGGAAATATCGCTCAAGTTCTACTTTGAATAATAGTGTGTCTGAGCCTCAATTTGTTCAATCTTCAGCAGCAATCGGATTACCTGATGAATATACATTTTATGGTGGTGGTATCAAAGCAGACAACTATGCAGCAGTTCTGCTTGGCCTGGGTAAATACTCAGATTTTTTTGGAGCGTTCTCCCTGGATGTCACTCATGCTCGCTCACAATTTTCGCAGAATTATAAGTCTTTCGGAAAACAGCAAGGACAGTCTTACCGTTTTATGTATTCGCGTGGTTTTGGTGAGACGAATACGACATTGAATATTACCGGCTATCGTTATGCCACACGCGGTTACTACGATTTTGATGAGTTACAACAAATTCAGAGTGGATTCGTTGATGAGAAAAATATAAACAGTTATCATCAACGTTCGCGTATATCAACAACGATAAGTCAAGATCTTCAGGATTGGGGACAACTCTACCTCTCAGCAAGTAAAGATCAGTACTGGGATACCGCTGATGGATATAACTTATCTGCGAGTTACTCGCTGCCATTCCGCTATATCTCGGCAATGCTATCGCTCGGGTATAATAAAAGCCCGTATTACCACGAGGCTGATAAATCGCTGTTTTTATCTGTGTCTGTACCGCTCAACTCATTGCTGAATGGAAATAACCTGTTCTTAACCACGAATACCATTACGAATAATGGTCAGGTGCAACAGCAGGTTGGATTAAACGGCTCCTCACAGGATGGTGAGTTTAACTATGCCGTGGCGCAAGGCTGGCAGAATCAAAACAGAGGAGAGTCAGGTAACATTAACCTTAACTATCGTGGACCTTATGCACAAATGAACGGCGGTTATGCCTGGCAAAAAGAGTCCCGCCAATGGACATACGGAATTAGCGGTGGTGTTACGTTGCATCCACATGGATTAACCTTATCCCAGCCATTAAGCCTGGACAGTGCCAGTGCTCTGGTTCAGGCTCGTGATGCCGCCAGCGTAAGAGTATTGAACGGTTCAGGTATTTATACGGACTCGCGTGGATATGCCGTTGTCCCATATTTAAATCCCTATAACCGAAATCAAATTTCGCTTGATGTAAATAGTGTGAAGGATAATGTCGAGCTGCTAAATACAGATGTTACTGTAATCCCTGCTCGAGGAGCTTTAGTTTCCGCCCCGTTTAAAGTCAATGTCGGTAATAAGGCAATCATTACCTTGATACAGAAGAATGGTGAGCCCGTACCATTTGGTAGTGTGGTGACATTAGATTCTGAAAACAGCATTAACAGTAGTATTGTTGCTGATCAAGGACAGGTGTATATGTCAGGGTTACCTGAAGAGGATACACTTATCGTACAATGGGGGGAGGAGCCTTCTCAAAAGTGTAAAGTAAATTACAAATTGCAAAATAAAACAGCAAAATTCAATGAATTAACTTTACAGTGCCAATAGTCTGTAGTTCTTAGATTAATAACCCCGCATGTGCGGGGTTATTTTCATACTACATATTAACAACATCGTTACAGATTTGTATTGCTTACGACAGATACAAATCTTCTTTTCAACTGCGAATATCATCATACTCCCGCGTTTTATCAAATTCGTGTTTCGCAAATGGGCATAGTGGGATAATTTTTCGTTTTTCCCGACGCATTTTTTCCACGACTTTCGCAACCAGCTGTTTACCAATCCCCTGCCCTTTCAGGCTTTCATCGACATCGGTATGTTCGATAATCGCTAAATTCTCTCCGGTCGGCACAAAGACAATTTCAGCGATTTGCTTGCCCTGTTCGTCATTAATGTAAAATTTATTGTGGCCTTCGCGTATTTCCATTTTACCCTCGCTTATTTATGACGGTATTTCAGCGCGCCGCTCGGGCACGTATCAATCACTTTAACCACAGTGGCAACGTCGACTTCATCCGGCATGATCCACGGCTTTCGTTTGAGATTAAATAACTTGCCGTTGCCACGTACGCAATTGCCAGAATGCTGACATATCGCAGTGTTGAAATAGACATCGATCTTTTCGCCGGTATAACAGCGATAACCCCCGTCCAGTAGCGCCCGATCCATGACCTTTCCTCTCTCATCAGTATGATTATCGCTATAAGCATAGCCCCGGAATCTTCATACAGCACTGGCAGTTTCCGTTGCCAGAATCTCTTCCCCTATATAGCCAATCATTCTTACTCCCTTTGAATTACCCGCCTCATCAGAGATAATGCTTAAGAAATTTGTCACACAAGGAAGCTGATGAGACATTCATTGCCCTACCGCATGTTACGCAAACGTCCGATGAAATTGAGTACCACAGTGATCTTAATGGTCAGCGCGGTACTGTTCTCGGTGCTATTGGTGGTGCATCTGATTTACTTCTCGCAAATCAGTGATATGACGCGAGACGGGCTAGCCAACAAGGCACTGGCGGTGGCGCGTACCCTCGCCGACTCGCCGGAAATCCGTCAGGGCTTGCAGAAAAAACCGCAGGAGAGCGGCATCCAGGCCATCGCGGAAGCTGTGCGCAAACGCAACGATCTGCTATTTATTGTCGTTACCGATATGCAAAGTCTTCGCTATTCGCATCCTGAAGCCCAGCGTATTGGTCAGCCATTTAAAGGCGATGACATCCTTAAAGCGCTGAATGGCGAAGAAAATGTCGCTATCAATCGTGGTTTTCTGGCGCAGGCTTTACGCGTATTTACCCCCATCTACGATGAAAATCATAAACAAATTGGCGTGGTGGCGATCGGCCTTGAGTTAAGTCGCGTGACCCAACAGATCAATGACAGTCGCTGGAGCATTATCTGGTCGGTATTATTTGGCATGCTGGTCGGACTGATTGGCACCTGCATTCTGGTTAAAGTACTGAAAAAAATTCTTTTTGGCCTGGAACCCTACGAAATCTCCACGCTGTTTGAGCAGCGCCAGGCCATGTTGCAGTCTATCAAAGAAGGCGTCGTTGCCGTGGACGATCGCGGCGAAGTCACGCTGATCAACGATGCCGCACAAGAATTGCTGAATTACCGTAAGTCGCAGGACGATGAGAAACTGTCGACGCTAAGCCACGCGTGGTCACAGGTGGTAGATGTCTCGGAAGTGTTACGCGACGGTACCCCGCGCCGCGACGAAGAGATTACGATTAAAGACCGGCTATTACTGATCAACACCGTTCCGGTGCGCAGTAATGGCGTTATCATCGGTGCCATTTCAACCTTCAGAGACAAAACTGAAGTACGTAAACTGATGCAGCGACTCGACGGTCTGGTCAACTATGCTGACGCACTTCGTGAACGATCCCACGAATTTATGAATAAATTGCACGTGATTCTCGGATTATTGCATCTGAAGAGTTATAAGCAGTTGGAAGATTACATTCTCAAAACAGCCAATAACTATCAGGAAGAGATTGGCTCTCTGCTGGGTAAGATCAAATCTCCGGTTATCGCTGGTTTTTTAATCAGCAAGATTAACCGCGCGACCGATTTAGGCCATACGCTGATTTTAAACAGTGAAAGCCAACTGCCAGACAGCGGCAGTGAGGACCAGGTCGCGACGCTGATTACCACATTGGGAAATCTGATAGAAAACGCGTTGGAAGCATTAGGGCCGGAACCCGGAGGCGAAATTAGCGTAACATTGCACTACCGTCACGGCTGGCTGCACTGTGAAGTTAACGATGATGGACCGGGGATCGCACCCGACAAAATCGATCACATTTTTGACAAAGGTGTCTCGACAAAAGGAAGCGAGCGAGGCGTCGGTTTAGCACTTGTCAAACAACAGGTAGAAAATCTCGGCGGCAGCATCGCCGTGGAATCGGAACCCGGGATTTTCACACAATTTTTTGTCCAGATACCCTGGGACGGGGAGAGGTCGAACAGATGATCAATGTATTAATTATCGATGACGACGCAATGGTCGCGGAGCTGAATCGCCGATACGTAGCACAAATCCCAGGCTTTCAATGCTGTGGAACAGCCTCGACGCTGGAGAAAGCCAAAGAGATTATCTTCAATAGCGATACGCCTATCGACCTGATATTGCTCGATATCTATATGCAAAAAGAGAACGGGCTCGATTTACTGCCTGTCCTGCATAACGCACGTTGCAAAAGTGATGTGATTGTCATCTCCTCCGCAGCCGATGCGGCAACCATTAAAGATTCGCTGCATTACGGTGTCGTGGATTACCTGATCAAACCCTTCCAGGCTTCCCGCTTTGAAGAGGCGCTCACCGGCTGGCGGCAAAAGAAAATGGCGCTGGAAAAACATCAGTATTATGACCAGGCCGAGCTTGATCAGCTAATCCACGGCAGCAGCTCCAACGAACAGGATCCTCGTCGCTTGCCAAAAGGCTTAACGCCGCAGACGTTACGCACGCTGTGCCAGTGGATTGACGCGCATCAGGACTATGAGTTTTCAACCGACGAGCTGGCCAACGAGGTTAACATCTCGCGTGTTTCCTGCCGTAAATACCTCATCTGGCTGGTCAACTGCCACATCTTGTTCACCAGTATCCATTATGGCGTTACGGGGCGTCCGGTTTACCGTTACCGTATTCAGGCAGAACACTACTCACTGCTGAAACAATATTGCCAATAACGGATCGCTGGTTATCTGTAAGTAATAATTATTACTGTAATGCAAAATATTCCTGGCACAAGTTACATTGTTCATCAGTAAAACTTGTGCCAGATCAAATATAATTATCCCTCCATCATCGTTAAAAATTAATATCTCTTCAGATGAACGGTGTTTTTAATTTCAAAACGCTAACAAAAGTTAATTAACTATTATGTCACCCGCATTATGTGTATTTTTACCCACAAATGGGTAGATCAGATTAATCTATAAACCTAATGACATCTGCCCTGAGAACAAAAAATAGACCAATAAATATCAATAAGATAGAAGCAAACAAAACATTAACATCTGCGCAGTACAAACTATAAACCCATCGACAGAGAGTTTTTCTCTCTGAAAAAGCCGCTTATCACAGTGCATAAATTTGCCGCTGCTTTAATCAGCCAATATTCACTGTGAGGTATTTGCTCAAGCCGGTAACGACCAAACGGATATTTAGTCAGGCTCTGAAAACAGTTCATACAAAACAGAACGTGACTGTGATCTATTCAGCAAAAATTTAAATAGGATTATCGCGAGGGTTCACACATGTTATTTACTATCCAACTTATCATAATACTGATATGTCTGTTTTATGGTGCCAGAAAGGGTGGTATCGCGCTGGGTTTATTAGGCGGTATCGGTCTGGTCATTCTGGTCTTCGTCTTCCACCTTCAGCCAGGTAAACCACCGGTTGATGTCATGCTGGTTATCATTGCGGTGGTGGCGGCATCGGCGACCTTGCAAGCTTCGGGCGGTCTTGATGTCATGCTGCAAATTGCCGAGAAGCTGCTGCGCCGTAACCCGAAATATGTCTCAATTGTCGCGCCGTTTGTGACCTGTACGCTGACCATTCTTTGCGGTACGGGTCATGTGGTTTACACCATTCTGCCGATCATCTACGACGTTGCTATTAAGAACAACATCCGTCCGGAACGTCCAATGGCGGCAAGTTCTATCGGTGCACAGATGGGGATTATCGCCAGTCCGGTGTCGGTTGCGGTCGTATCTCTGGTTGCGATGCTGGGTAATGTCACCTTTGATGGTCGCCATCTTGAGTTCCTCGACCTGCTGGCAATCACCATTCCATCGACGTTAATCGGTATCCTGGCGATCGGTATCTTCAGCTGGTTCCGCGGTAAAGATCTGGATAAAGACGAAGAGTTCCAGAAATTCATCTCCGTACCGGAAAACCGTGAGTATGTTTACGGTGATACCGCGACGCTGCTGGATAAAAAACTGCCGAAAAGCAACTGGCTGGCAATGTGGATCTTCCTCGGGGCAATCGCTGTAGTCGCCCTTCTTGGTGCTGATTCGGACCTGCGTCCATCCTTCGGTGGCAAACCGCTGTCGATGGTACTGGTTATTCAGATGTTTATGCTGCTGACCGGGGCGCTGATTATTATCCTGACCAAAACCAATCCCGCGTCTATCTCAAAAAACGAAGTCTTCCGTTCCGGTATGATCGCCATCGTGGCGGTGTACGGTATCGCATGGATGGCAGAAACCATGTTCGGTGCGCATATGTCTGAAATTCAGGGCGTACTGGGTGAAATGGTGAAAGAGTATCCGTGGGCCTATGCCATTGTTCTGCTGCTGGTTTCCAAGTTTGTAAACTCTCAGGCTGCGGCGCTGGCGGCGATTGTTCCGGTCGCGCTGGCGATCGGCGTTGATCCGGCATACATCGTGGCTTCAGCACCGGCTTGCTACGGTTATTACATCCTGCCGACTTATCCGAGCGATCTGGCAGCGATTCAGTTTGACCGTTCCGGCACCACCCACATCGGTCGCTTCGTCATCAACCACAGCTTTATTCTGCCGGGGTTGATTGGTGTGAGCGTATCGTGCGTCTTCGGCTGGATCTTCGCCGCGATGTACGGGTTCTTATAAATGCACTTTGCGTGCCGCCCGTGACTACGCGGCACGCCATTTTCGAATAACAAATACAGAGTTACAGGCTGGAAGCTATGTCAAACAAACCCTTTATCTACCAGGCACCTTTCCCGATGGGGAAAGACAATACCGAATACTATCTACTCACTTCCGATTACGTTAGCGTTGCCGACTTCGACGGTGAAACCATCCTGAAAGTGGAACCAGAAGCCCTGACCCTGCTGGCGCAGCAAGCCTTTCACGACGCTTCTTTCATGCTCCGCCCGGCACACCAGAAACAGGTTGCGGCTATTCTTCACGATCCAGAAGCCAGCGAAAACGACAAGTACGTGGCGCTGCAATTCTTAAGAAACTCCGAAATCGCCGCCAAAGGCGTGCTGCCGACCTGCCAGGATACCGGCACCGCGATCATCGTCGGTAAAAAAGGCCAGCGCGTGTGGACCGGCGGCGGTGATGAAGAAGCGCTGTCGAAAGGCGTCTATAACACCTATATCGAAGATAACCTGCGCTATTCACAGAATGCGGCGCTGGACATGTACAAAGAGGTCAACACCGGCACTAACCTGCCTGCGCAAATCGACCTGTACGCGGTAGATGGCGATGAGTACAAATTCCTTTGCGTTGCGAAAGGCGGCGGCTCTGCCAACAAAACGTATCTCTACCAGGAAACCAAAGCCCTGCTGACTCCCGGCAAACTGAAAAACTTCCTCGTTGAGAAAATGCGTACCCTCGGTACGGCAGCCTGCCCGCCGTACCATATCGCGTTTGTGATTGGCGGTACGTCTGCGGAAACCAACCTGAAAACCGTCAAGTTAGCAAGCGCTCACTATTATGATGAACTGCCGACGGAAGGGAATGAACATGGTCAGGCGTTCCGCGATGTCCAGCTGGAACAGGAACTGCTGGAAGAGGCCCAGAAACTCGGTCTTGGCGCGCAGTTTGGCGGTAAATACTTCGCACACGACATTCGCGTTATCCGTCTGCCACGTCACGGCGCATCCTGCCCGGTAGGCATGGGCGTCTCCTGCTCCGCTGACCGTAACATTAAAGCGAAAATCAACCGCGAAGGTATCTGGATCGAAAAACTGGAACACAATCCAGGACAGTACATTCCACAAGAACTGCGTCAGGCCGGTGAAGGCGAAGCGGTGAAGGTCGACCTTAACCGCCCGATGAAAGAGATCCTCGCCCAGCTTTCGCAATATCCGGTTTCCACTCGTTTGTCGCTCACCGGCACCATTATTGTGGGTCGAGATATTGCACACGCCAAGCTGAAAGAGCTGATTGACGCCGGTAAAGAACTGCCGCAGTACATCAAAGATCACCCGATCTACTACGCGGGTCCGGCGAAAACGCCTGCCGGTTATCCATCAGGTTCACTTGGCCCAACCACCGCAGGTCGTATGGACTCCTACGTGGATCTGCTGCAATCCCACGGCGGCAGCATGATCATGCTGGCGAAAGGTAACCGCAGTCAGCAGGTTACCGACGCGTGTCATAAACACGGCGGCTTCTACCTCGGTAGTATCGGCGGTCCGGCGGCGGTACTGGCGCAGCAGAGCATCAAGCATCTGGAATGCGTCGCTTATCCGGAGCTGGGTATGGAAGCTATCTGGAAAATCGAAGTAGAAGATTTCCCGGCGTTTATCCTGGTCGATGACAAAGGCAACGACTTCTTCCAGCAAATCGTCAACAAACAGTGCGCGAACTGCACTAAGTAACCTCTTCGGCCCAGCGCCTGGCAGCATGCTGCCAGGTGATCCCCCTGGGCCACCTCTTTTGCGATTGTAATTTCACGCTTGCTGGTGAATAGTCAGTATTTTCCCTGACTTGCGAACTCACCATGACCCGCACACTCAAGCCGTTAATTCTTAACACCGGCGCACTGGCGCTAACATTAATCCTGATTTATACCGGCATTTCGGCCCATGACAAACTCACCTGGCTGATGGAAGTGACACCGGTGATTATTGTCGTGCCGCTACTGCTTGCCACCGCTAAACGTTATCCGTTAACGCCGCTGCTCTATACGCTCATTTTCTTTCACGCCATCATCCTGATGGTCGGCGGGCAATACACCTACGCGAAAGTCCCCGTTGGTTTTGAGGTGCAGGAATGGCTGGGGTTGAGCCGTAATCCGTATGACAAGCTGGGGCATTTTTTCCAGGGGCTGGTGCCTGCACTGGTGGCACGAGAGATCCTTGTGCGCGGGATGTACGTTCGCGGACGTAAAATGGTGGCGTTTCTGGTCTGCTGCGTGGCGCTGGCGATAAGCGCGATGTATGAATTAATCGAGTGGTGGGCGGCGCTGGCAATGGGCCAGGGAGCGGATGATTTTCTCGGCACCCAGGGCGACCAGTGGGACACGCAATCCGATATGTTCTGCGCGCTGCTTGGCGCATTAACGACGGTGATATTCCTCGCTCGCTTTCATTGCCGCCAGCTACGGCGCTTTGGCTTGATAACCGGATAACAACGTGCGCTTTGTTGATGCCGGATGCGGCGTGAATTCCTTATCCGGTCTACAAAATTTGCAAATCCAAAGCATTACATTAAGACGTGGCCTGATAAACATATCGCATCAGGCCATTTTCGTTAGCTATTGTCCACGTCAGGCTTTCACATCACTCACTGCACCGACCGGAATATCAGCATGAACAGGCTCGGGCGGTACTTTGCGATATTTATCCAGCAGATGGATCTGGATCCTGCGCAGCGTGTCACCATTGAGGCGATAGAAACGGAAGTAGAGAATCAGCGTTACCATGAAAAACAGAGTCGGTAGAGCAATCATAATAAACTGCATACCTAATAGGGCTTGCGTAGACTGTTCAACATTCGGTACATAGCCAATCATCCCTAACACAACCGCAATGAAAAAAGCCGCAAAGGCTGAACCGCCCTTCACCACCATAGTCTGCACGGAGTAAGCGATGCTTTCACAGCGTACGTGCAGTTTATATTCACCGTAATCAACGGTATCTGCCACCATGATGACCTGTAATACCCAGAAAAGCGCCGTTCCCACATTCAGCAAGATACCCGCAATCACAATGAGGACGACGTTGTGATAGCTCATTAATGCCATTAACAGGAGAACACCACAGCTTAACACCGGAAGAATAGATGCTCCGGCCCATAAAATGCGTCGGGATAATGATTTAACTAAGCGTGGGAAGAATACTAACGTCACCAGATTAGCAGCTCCCGCATACGACAGATAATAGGGGAACAAATCCGCATCACCGATAACATATGAGAAATAATAGATAGCAAAGCCGGTAATAATATTGCTGGCTACATTATAAGCAAGAGCCATACCCAAGAGGCATGAAAGCTGATCGTTTTTATAAATAAGCGCAACGATGGCTTCAAGTGTCAGATGGCTTCCTTCAGCAGACGGTTGATTGTCTGACGAAAAGACTTCATGCACATTGCGCAGAGTGATGATGGTTGAAACAATAAAAAAGGCGATCAGTACCAGAGTGAACATCTGAAAGCCAAATCCCCGATCGCCACCGCCGACATAATTAACAAATGGTAGCGTCACACCTGCCGTAACAAAGCCCGCCAGACTGGCAAAAAAACGCGGATAAGGAACCAGTTGTTCGCGCTCACGTTTATCGAGCGTTATGGTTGGAACCAGCGACCAGAAGGGAATATCCATAATGGTGTAAGTCATGCCCCAGAGGATGTAGGTCACGCAAACAAAGACAATCTGAGTAGTACCTTCAAACAGATGCGCACTAAAGAGGAGAAATAAGATTACAGAGTTTGCCAACGTACCGATCAGGATCCAGGGTTTGAACTTACCCCATCGCGATCGCGTAGCATTTACAATCCATCCCATAATCGGATCGTTAATAGCATCCCAGATCCTCGCCACCAGAAACAAAGTACCGACCAAACCCACAGACAGCCCGACGACATCGGTGTAGTAATACATGAGGTACATATACACAATGCCGATCGCAAAATCCTTCCCGAACGCTCCAAATCCATAACTGAGTTTTGTAGTCATTGAAATGCTCATAGGGTATCGGGTCGCTGTTACCAACGCCCGCCTTCTGTTATTGGTATCGTCAGAGGTGTGCGCCGGAATAAATCCCCCGGCGCAGTAGCGTTTAGTCGCGTTTTAACGGTGCAACCAGCCTGGTAGCCAGTCGCCGTGGGCGGCAATCAGGTCGTCAACAAGAGCATATATTTCGTCAATGCCCAGCACGGCGGCAGTATGCGGGTCCATCATCGCGGCGTGGTAAACACGGTCGCGATTTTCCGTAAGAATGGCTTCAGTCAGCAGCGTCTGTACGTTGATGTTGGTTTGCATCAGAGCGGCCAGATGCGAAGGTAGCGTACCGACTTTGGTCGGCTGAATGCCATTAGCATCAACCAGACAGGCCACTTCCACACAACATCCTTGTGGCAGGTTATCAATCAATCCATCGTTACGGACGTTGCCGTAAATCACACTCGGCTCGCCAGTCCAGATAGCGTTCATGATTGTGCTGGCATATTCCCGTGACGGTTTAATATCAATCCGGGAGGCGTTCTTATACTCCTCCAGCTCTTTATGCCAGTTCGCCAGCTGCTCGACGCAGCGTTTCGGGTACTCATCCAGCGGTACTTTATAACGCTCAATCAAATCCTCACGACCTGGCTTAATAAACCACGGTGTGTACTCAGCAAAATGTTCTGACGATTCTGTGACGAAGTAGCCCAGCTTTTTGAACATTTCGTAGCGCACAATATTCTGGCAGCGAGTATTGCCGTGAATATTCGGCTTCGGTGCCTGCCCTGCGTCATAAGCCGCCAGCAGTTCCGGGTAGAGATTCACGTAACTGCCGTCGGCGATTTTGCGCTCCAGCTCCAGGTAAAACGCCATATGGTTGATACCTGCGCAACGGTAACGCAACGTAGCCGGGTCGATATTGAGGTCACGCGCCAGCTCTTCCGCCGTTCCCTGCACCGAATGGCACAGCCCGACCTGTTTGATATGCGGATAGCGGGCATACATCGCCCAGGTATTCATCGCCATTGGGTTAACGTAGTTGAGCATAGTGGCATCGGGGCAGACTTCCGTCATGTCCTCGCAAATTTGCCACAGGTGCGGAATGGTACGTAGCGCGCGCATAATACCGCCCGGCCCCAGCGTATCGGCAATGGTTTGTTCCAGACCGTGGCGCTTACAGACCTCGAAATCAGTCACCGTGCAAGGTTCATAACCGCCAATCTGAAATGCCACCACGACAAAATCGGCATCCTGTAAGGCTTCTTTCTGTTGGGTGTGGCAGGTGATTTTGCCGCTGGCCCCTGCTGAATCCATCAGCTTGCGCACCACAATATGCGACTCTTCCAGGCGAGTGGGATCAATGTCCATCAGGGCAATATGCGCCGTTTTCAGCGCCTCGCGATGGAACACATCACCAAGAATATTTTTAACGAAAATCGTCGAACCAGCGCCGATAAATGTAATTTTGGGTGCAGACATCATGCAGATCTCCTGGCTTGCTTGAATAACTTCATCATGGCAGGCGAATCTGCAGAAAACCTCCGGCTTCCAGGTTGAGCATTCCCATAAACTCAGATCCTGCGTGAAGCAGCAGTAAATCTGAGTTTATGGGAATAAATTACCTGAAAAGCAGAGTTTTCGGCCTCATGATGCTCGGACGCTCCCCTCGCCGCTGTGGGAAGAGGGTGAAAACCGTGCTCCCACTCGCAGTCATCCTCCCTCACTCCTGCCATAATTCTGATATTCCAGGAAAGAGAGCCATCCATGAATACAGATACGTTTATGTGCAGCAGCGACGAAAAACAGACCCGCAGCCCACTGTCGCTGTATTCGGAATACCAGCGGATGGAGATTGAGTTTCGCGCACCGCATATCATGCCCACCAGCCACTGGCATGGTCAGGTCGAAGTGAATGTGCCTTTCGATGGCGATGTGGAATACCTGATCAACAATGAAAAAGTGAGTATCAATCAGGGACATATCACGCTGTTCTGGGCCTGTACACCGCACCAACTAACAGATACCGGAACCTGTCAGAGCATGGCGATTTTTAATCTGCCGATGCATCTGTTTCTCTCCTGGCCGCTGGATAAAGACCTGATTAACCACGTCACTCACGGTATGGTGATCAAATCACTGGCGACACAGCAACTTAGCCCGTTTGAAGTGCGCCGCTGGCAGCAGGAATTGAACAGTCCGAACGAGCAAATTCGCCAGCTCGCCATTGATGAAATTGGCCTGATGCTCAAGCGATTTAGCCTCTCTGGCTGGGAACCGATTCTGGTCAATAAAACCTCGCGCACACACAAAAACAGCGTCTCGCGCCATGCGCAATTTTATGTCAGCCAGATGCTGGGCTTTATTGCCGAAAACTATGATCAGGCGCTGACCATCAACGATGTGGCTGAGCACGTCAAACTTAACGCCAACTATGCAATGGGGATATTCCAGCGGGTCATGCAATTGACGATGAAACAGTACATTACCGCGATGCGCATCAACCACGTTCGCGCGTTACTGAGCGATACCGATAAAAGTATTCTCGATATTGCCCTGACGGCAGGCTTTCGTTCAAGTAGTCGTTTTTACAGCACGTTCGGCAAATATGTCGGCATGTCGCCGCAACAATACCGCAAACTTAGCCAACAGCGCCGCCAGACGTTTCCCGGCTAAAGACGATATCAGTATCAGCCAAAAAAATAGTTTAGCCGTCGATAATAAGCAGTGAAAATAATTTAAAATAATCACATAACATATTGTTTATAAAAACAAATATTCCAAAAATGTTTGTTTTTCACGCGCTTTACAGCCCGAAAAGGCCGGAAGATACTTGCCCGCAACGAAGATTCCTTCATAACCGGGTAAGCAATGATGAAAGTATTAATTGTTGAAAGCGAGTTTCTCCATCAAGACACCTGGGTCGGTAACGCCGTTGAGCGTCTGGCAGATGCTTTAAGCCAGCAAAATGTTACCGTGATTAAATCCACCTCCTTTGATGATGGTTTTGCCATTCTCTCTTCAAACGAAGCCATTGACTGCCTGATGTTCAGCTATCAAATGGAACATCCGGACGAACATCAAAACGTCAGACAATTGATCGGTAAGCTTCATGAGCGCCAACAAAACGTGCCGGTCTTCCTGTTGGGCGATCGGGAAAAAGCCCTCGCCGCAATGGACCGGGATCTGCTGGAGCTTGTCGATGAATTCGCCTGGATTCTGGAAGATACCGCCGACTTTATCGCCGGACGCGCCGTTGCCGCGATGACCCGCTACCGCCAGCAACTGTTGCCGCCACTGTTCAGCGCGCTGATGAAATATAGCGACATCCATGAATATTCCTGGGCAGCGCCAGGCCACCAGGGCGGCGTTGGTTTTACCAAAACACCCGCCGGACGTTTCTACCATGACTACTATGGTGAAAATCTGTTCCGCACCGACATGGGCATCGAACGCACTTCCCTCGGTTCTTTGCTTGACCATACTGGCGCATTTGGCGAAAGCGAAAAATATGCTGCACGCGTATTTGGTGCCGATCGCTCCTGGTCGGTAGTCGT
Source organism: Escherichia sp. WS1265 (assembly GCF_046487585.1). NCBI lineage: Bacteria > Pseudomonadati > Pseudomonadota > Gammaproteobacteria > Enterobacterales > Enterobacteriaceae > Escherichia > Escherichia sp. WS1265. The sequence continues at coordinate 73,872 of NZ_JBJQJE010000003.1, read as the reverse complement.
CGGTACTTCCGGCTCTAACCGCACCATCATGCAGGCTTGCATGACCGATAACGATGTCGTGGTCGTTGACCGTAACTGCCATAAATCCATCGAACAAGGCTTGATGCTGACAGGCGCGAAACCGGTCTACATGGTGCCAAGCCGCAACCGCTACGGCATTATCGGGCCAATCTATCCGCAGGAAATGCAACCTGAAACCTTGCAGAAGAAAATCAGTGAAAGCCCGCTGACTAAAGACAAAGCCGGGCAAAAACCGTCTTACTGCGTGGTGACCAACTGCACCTATGACGGCGTGTGTTATAACGCTAAAGAAGCGCAGGATCTGCTGGAAAAAACCTCCGATCGTCTGCACTTTGACGAAGCCTGGTACGGCTATGCACGTTTCAACCCGATCTATGCCGATCACTATGCCATGCGCGGCGAACCTGGCGATCACAACGGTCCTACCGTTTTCGCCACCCACTCCACCCACAAACTGCTGAATGCACTGTCACAGGCCTCTTATATTCATGTACGTGAAGGTCGTGGGGCGATTAACTTCTCCCGCTTCAACCAGGCCTACATGATGCATGCCACCACCTCCCCGCTGTATGCCATCTGCGCATCCAACGACGTGGCGGTGTCGATGATGGACGGCAACAGCGGCCTGTCACTGACCCAGGAAGTGATCGACGAAGCGGTTGATTTCCGTCAGGCGATGGCGCGGCTGTATAAAGAGTTCACCGCTGACGGTAGCTGGTTCTTCAAACCGTGGAACAAAGAAGTCGTCACCGACCCACAAACCGGCAAAACCTATGACTTTGCTGACGCACCAACCAAACTGCTGACCACCGTTCAGGACTGCTGGGTCATGCATCCTGGCGAAAGCTGGCACGGCTTCAAAGATATTCCGGATAACTGGAGTATGCTCGACCCGATTAAAGTCAGCATCCTTGCTCCGGGAATGGGTGAAGATGGTGAACTGGAAGAAACCGGTGTTCCGGCGGCGCTGGTCACTGCCTGGCTTGGTCGCCACGGCATTGTGCCTACCCGCACCACTGACTTCCAAATTATGTTCCTGTTCTCTATGGGCGTAACCCGTGGGAAATGGGGGACTCTGGTTAACACCCTTTGCTCCTTCAAACGCCACTATGACGCCAACACACCGCTGGCGCAGGTGATGCCGGAACTTGTTGAACAATATCCTGACACTTACGCGAACATGGGGATTCACGATCTGGGTGACACCATGTTTGCCTGGCTGAAAGAAAACAACCCTGGCGCACGGTTGAACGAAGCCTATTCCGGCCTGCCGGTGGCGGAAATCACCCCGCGTGAAGCGTACAACGCGATTGTCGACAACAATGTCGAACTGGTATCCATTGAAAACCTGCCAGGACGCATCGCGGCAAACTCAGTTATCCCGTATCCGCCAGGAATCCCGATGCTGCTGTCTGGTGAAAACTTCGGCGATAAAAACAGTCCGCAAGTAAGTTATTTACGCTCGCTGCAATCCTGGGACCATCATTTCCCTGGATTTGAACACGAAACTGAAGGGACTGAAATTATTGACGGTATTTACCACGTTATGTGTGTGAAAGCGTAACCACTATTCCGATGAAGGCGTAATTGTTTAAATAACATTACGCCGCCTGGCCTTAGGACTTTTGAGTATGGCAACGTTTTCATAAAAATTGCTGCAAACAAAAATGTCATACTTTTTGCGCGGCCCCACCCCGCGCTTTTTTTTGCCTGTTATTTACCCTGTAAAAAAATATGTACATGAGAAATTACTATAAAAATTTGTAATATTAGTAAAACTCGTTATTTTTATGCATGTTTATATTCATCATACAATTATATAACCATTTCCCGGTATCGCTTTGCTTTAGCGAGAACTGGTCTTTTATTCGCACTCAGGAGTACATGTATGAGGATTTGCAGCGACCAACCTTGTATTGTTTTATTGACTGAAAAAGATGTCTGGATAAGGGTGAATGGGAAAGAACCTATTAGCCTTAAAGCTAACCATATGGCGTTATTAAATTGTGAAAATAATATTATCGACGTCTCCTCTCTTAACAACACTTTGGTTGCTCATATTAGTCACGACATCATCAAAGATTACCTCCGGTTTCTGAATAAAGATCTCTCGCAAATACCAGTATGGCAACGTAGCGCTACGCCCATCCTCACACTGCCATGCCTGACGCCAGACGTCTTTCGCGTTGCCGCGCAACATAGCATGATGCCCGCTGAAACTGAGTCAGAAAAGGAACGAACACGTGCATTATTATTCACTGTGCTATCCCGTTTTCTCGACAGTAAAAAATTCCTTTCATTAATGATGTATATGTTACGTAATTGTGTAAGTGACAGCGTTTATCAAATTATTGAAAGCGATATTCACAAAGACTGGAATCTTAGTATGGTAGCCAGTTGTTTATGTCTTAGCCCAAGTCTGTTAAAGAAAAAGCTGAAAAGCGAAAACACCAGTTATAGCCAAATAATCACCACCTGCCGCATGCGTTATGCCGTAAATGAATTAATGATGGACGGTAAAAATATCTCTCAGGTTTCACAGTCCTGCGGCTACAACAGTACGTCGTACTTTATTTCTGTCTTTAAAGACTTCTACGGTATGACGCCGCTGCATTATGTTAGTCAGCACAGAGAACGCACTGTCGCCTGATTTTTAACCTTAACGAAGAGCTATATTAATAACGGCATCAGCGATAACCCGGTCGATAATAATTCAACTATCGAATGCAGGCGTATGATATGACGTAATTTATTGTCACGAAGCTCGCCTTCGCAGGAGTTTAATTATGTCTTCGGATGCTGATGCTCACAAAGTGGGCTTAATCCCCGTCACCCTGATGGTGTCGGGGAATATTATGGGGTCAGGTGTTTTTCTGTTACCTGCAAACCTGGCCTCCACTGGCGGGATTGCCATTTATGGATGGTTGGTGACGATTATCGGTGCGCTGGGGCTCTCGATGGTATACGCCAAAATGTCGTTCCTCGACCCAAGTCCTGGTGGTTCTTACGCTTACGCCCGCCGCTGCTTTGGCCCGTTTCTCGGTTATCAAACCAACGTCCTCTATTGGCTGGCCTGCTGGATCGGCAATATCGCCATGGTGGTCATTGGCGTAGGTTATTTAAGTTACTTCTTCCCGATTCTGAAAGATCCATTGGTATTAACCATCACCTGCGTCGTGGTGCTGTGGATCTTCGTCCTGCTGAATATTGTCGGTCCGAAAATGATCACCCGCGTGCAGGCCGTTGCCACCGTGCTGGCGCTGATCCCCATCGTCGGGATTGCCGTATTTGGCTGGTTCTGGTTCCGTGGTGAAACCTATATGGCGGCATGGAACGTCAGCGGCCTGGGCACCTTCGGCGCGATTCAAAGTACCCTTAACGTTACGCTGTGGTCGTTCATCGGTGTGGAAAGTGCCTCCGTTGCCGCAGGTGTGGTGAAAAACCCGAAACGCAACGTCCCTATAGCCACCATTGGTGGGGTATTGATTGCCGCCGTTTGCTATGTGCTCTCCACCACCGCGATTATGGGGATGATCCCTAATGCCGCACTGCGCGTTTCTGCCTCGCCATTCGGTGATGCCGCACGGATGGCGTTGGGTGACACCGCCGGGGCCATTGTTTCCTTCTGCGCAGCTGCGGGTTGCTTAGGTTCACTGGGCGGCTGGACATTGCTGGCGGGTCAAACGGCGAAAGCCGCTGCCGATGACGGACTGTTCCCACCAATTTTTGCCCGTGTTAATAAAGCGGGTACACCAGTGGCGGGGCTGATTATCGTCGGTATTTTGATGACCATCTTCCAGCTCAGCAGCATTTCACCAAACGCGACCAAAGAGTTCGGTCTGGTTTCTTCCGTCTCGGTCATCTTTACACTGGTGCCATATCTTTACACCTGTGCGGCGTTACTGCTGCTCGGCCACGGTCACTTTGGTAAAGCACGCCCGGCATATCTGGCAGTTACTACCATTGCCTTCCTCTACTGCATCTGGGCCGTGGTGGGGTCCGGGGCGAAAGAGGTTATGTGGTCATTTGTCACCCTGATGGTCATCACCGCCATGTATGCGCTGAATTACAACCGGCTGCATAAAAACCCGTATCCCTTAGATGCACCAATAAGCAAAGATTAATTCCCCTTAATCCAGCAAACATAAAAGCCAACCTTAAGAACTTAAGGTTGGCTTAATTTTGCTTTGCGAGCATATGCGCACTTTGTTCGATGGAAACACCGTGATGTTGAAGCGCCTACTAAAAAGACCCTCTTTGAATTTACTCGCCTGGCTATTGTTGGCCGCTTTTTATATCTCTATCTGCCTGAATATTGCCTTTTTTAAACAGGTGTTACAGGCGCTGCCGCTGGACTCGCTGCATAACGTACTGGTTTTCTTGTCGATGCCGGTCGTCGCTTTCAGCGTGATTAATATTGTCCTGACACTAAGCTCTTTCTTATGGCTTAATCGACCGCTGGCCTGCCTGTTTATTCTGGTCGGCGCGGCTGCACAATATTTCATAATGACTTACGGCATCGTCATCGACCGCTCGATGATTGCCAATATTATTGATACCACTCCGGCAGAAAGTTATGCGTTGATGACGCCACAAATGTTATTAACGTTGGGATTCAGCGGCGTGCTTGCTGCGCTGATTGCCTGCTGGATTAAAATCAAACCTGCCGCCTCGCGCCTGCGCAGTGTTCTTTTCCGTGGAGCCAATATTCTGGTTTCTGTACTGCTGATTTTGCTGGTCGCCGCACTGTTTTATAAAGACTACGCCTCGTTGTTTCGCAACAACAAAGAGCTGGTGAAGTCCTTAAGCCCCTCTAACAGCATTGTTGCCAGCTGGTCATGGTACTCCCATCAGCGACTGGCAAATCTGCCGCTGGTGCGAATTGGAGAAGACGCGCACCGCAACCCATTAATGCAGAACGAGACACGTAAAAATTTGACCATCCTGATTGTCGGTGAAACCTCGCGGGCGGAGAACTTCTCCCTCAACGGCTACCCGCGTGAAACTAACCCGCGGTTGGCGAAAGATAACGTGGTCTATTTCCCTAATACCGCATCTTGCGGCACGGCAACGGCAGTTTCAGTACCGTGCATGTTCTCGGATATGCCGCGAGAGCACTACAAAGAAGAGCTGGCACAGCACCAGGAAGGCGTGCTGGATATCATTCAGCGAGCGGGCATCAACGTGCTGTGGAATGACAACGATGGCGGCTGTAAAGGTGCCTGCGACCGCGTGCCTCACCAGAACGTCACCGCGCTGAATCTGCCTGGTCAGTGCATCAACGGCGAATGCTATGACGAAGTGCTGTTCCACGGGCTGGAAGAGTACATCAATAACCTGCAGGGTGATGGCGTGATTGTCTTACACACCATCGGCAGCCACGGTCCGACCTATTACAACCGCTATCCGCCGCAGTTCAGGAAATTTACCCCAACCTGCGACACTAACGAGATCCAGACCTGTACCAAAGAGCAACTGGTGAACACTTACGACAACACGCTGGTTTACGTCGACTATATTGTTGATAAAGCGATTAATCTGCTGAAAGAACATCAGGATAAATTTACCACCAGCCTGGTTTATCTTTCTGACCACGGTGAGTCGTTAGGTGAAAATGGCATCTATCTGCACGGTCTGCCTTATGCCATCGCCCCGGATAGCCAAAAACAGGTGCCAATGCTGCTGTGGCTGTCGGAGGATTATCAAAAACGGTATCAGGTTGACCAGAACTGCCTGCAAAAACAGGCGCAAACGCAACACTATTCACAAGATAATTTATTCTCCACGCTATTGGGATTAACTGGCGTTGAGACGAAGTATTACCAGGCTGCGGATGATATTCTGCAAACTTGCAGGAGAGTGAGTGAATGAAAATTCTGATTGTTGAAGACGATACGCTGTTATTGCAGGGATTGATTCTGGCGGCACAAACCGAAGGCTACGCGTGCGATGGCGTGACAACCGCGCGGATGGCGGAACAAAGCCTTGAGGCCGGTCATTACAGCCTGGTGGTACTGGATTTAGGGTTACCCGACGAAGATGGACTGCATTTTCTCGCCCGTATCCGGCAGAAAAAATACACCCTGCCGGTACTGATCCTCACCGCTCGCGATACGCTGACCGACAAAATCGCCGGGCTGGATGTCGGTGCCGATGACTATCTGGTGAAGCCTTTTGCGCTGGAAGAGTTACACGCCCGTATCCGCGCCCTGCTACGACGCCATAATAATCAGGGCGAAAGTGAGCTGATTGTTGGCAATCTGACGCTGAATATGGGTCGCCGTCAGGTATGGATGGGCGGTGAAGAGTTGATTCTGACGCCCAAAGAATATGCTCTGCTGTCACGGTTAATGCTCAAAGCAGGCAGTCCGGTGCATCGGGAAATTCTCTACAACGACATCTATAACTGGGACAATGAACCCTCGACCAACACCCTGGAAGTGCATATCCACAATCTGCGCGACAAAGTGGGCAAAGCCCGTATCCGCACCGTGCGCGGCTTTGGCTATATGCTGGTCGCGAATGAGGAAAACTAATTGAATCTGATGCGTTTTCTGCGCCGACCAATATCGCTGCGCCAACGGCTGATATTGACCATTGGGACCATTTTGTTGGTGTTTGAGCTGATCAGCGTCTTCTGGCTATGGCATGAAAGTACCGAGCAGATTCAGCTGTTTGAGCAGGCGCTACGCGACAATCGCAACAACGATCGCCACATCATGCGTGAGATCCGCGAGGCGGTCGCCAGCCTGATCGTCCCCGGCGTCTTTATGGTCAGCCTGACGCTATTTATCTGCTATCAGGCGGTACGCCGCATCACCCGCCCGCTGGCGGAGCTGCAAAAAGAGCTGGAAGCGCGCACCGCCGACAACTTAACGCCTATTGCCATTCACAGCGCCACCCTCGAAATCGAAGCGGTGGTTTCGGCGTTGAACGATCTGGTCAGTCGCCTGACCAGCACGCTGGATAACGAAAGGTTGTTTACCGCTGACGTCGCGCACGAACTGCGAACGCCACTGGCGGGGGTGCGTTTGCATCTGGAACTGCTGGCGAAAACGCATCACATTGATGTAGCACCGTTAGTGGCACGGCTTGATCAGATGATGGAGAGCGTCTCCCAGCTGCTGCAACTGGCGCGTGCCGGACAGTCATTTTCTTCCGGGAATTATCAACATGTAAAACTGCTGGAAGATGTCATTCTCCCCTCGTATGACGAACTCAGTACCATGCTCGACCAGCGACAGCAAACCCTGCTATTGCCAGAGAGCGCCGCCGACATCACCGTTCAGGGTGATGCAACCCTGCTGCGGATGTTATTGCGAAACCTGGTAGAAAACGCCCATCGTTACAGCCCGCAAGGCAGCAACATTATGATTAAGCTGCAAGAAGATGGCGGAGCGGTCATGGCCGTTGAAGATGAAGGACCGGGTATTGATGAGAGTAAATGCGGGGAGTTGAGTAAAGCGTTTGTACGTATGGACAGCCGTTATGGCGGGATTGGTCTGGGGTTAAGTATTGTCAGCCGCATTACACAGTTGCATCACGGGCAGTTTTTCCTGCAAAACCGGCAAGAGACTTCCGGCACGCGGGCCTGGGTACGGCTGAAGAAAGATCAGTACGTGGCAAACCAGATATAAAGAAAGCTGCTGACCACCAGCACGCTGAACACGGTAGTTAAACTTTCATAAACACGGTTTTTCATTGCACTCTCCTCCGTTAACCTGGAGGAGAGTATGCGCGTCAGAGATTAAGTGAACCTTAAGACTTCAATTGGCCTGATAAGACAGCGTCACATCAGGCCATCCGTTTCAGCTTATTCATCAATTCGCGGATGTTGCTGCACCAGGCGGGTACGTTTCGCCTGCAAATCGGCAATCTCGTGGTCAATATCATCGATTTTCTGCTCGATATTATCGTAATGCTCGACGAGAATTTCCTTCGCCTCCTGTATATCTGACGCCGCCGGTGTCGCACCTTTCAACGGACGATTTGCCGTCTCTTTCATGGTTACGCCGGTGATTAAACCAACCACCGCCACTACCATCAGGTAATAGGCAGGCATCATCAGATTCTGCGAGCTTTCGACCAGCCAGGCCGCCAGTGTTGGCGTCAGACCGGCAACCAGCACCGAAATATTAAATGCCGCCGCCAGCGCGCTGTATCGGATATGCGTCGGGAACATCGCTGGCAAGGTAGAAGCCATAACGCCCGTAAAGCAGTTAAGGATCACCGCCAGCATCAGTAACCCGGCAAAAATCAGGCCGATGACGTTACTGTTAATCAGAATAAACGCCGGGATCGCCAACACAAACAGTGCAACACTACCAAGTAGCACAAACGGACGACGGCCAAAACGGTCACTCAGCAAGCCCATCACCGGCTGGACAAACAGCATACCGATCATAATGGCGATAATAATCAGCACCCCGTGGTCTTCGGAGTAATGCAGGTTATGCGACAAATAACTCGGCATATAGGTCAGCAACATGTAGTAAGTCACGTTGGTGGCAATTACCAGACCAATACACGTCAACAGGCTGCGCCAGTGTTTGGTGGCAATCTCTTTAAACGAGACTTTCGGGCCATCCTGCAAACCTTCGCGGTCGCCCTGTTCCAGTTTATCAACATGCTGCTGGAACGCCGGAGTCTCTTCCAGCGCATGGCGCAGGTAAAGCCCGATAATCCCTAACGGCAGAGCAATAAAGAACGGAATACGCCAGCCCCAGTCGAGGAAGTTCGCTTCGCCGACAATGGTCGAAATTAACACCACCACGCCCGCACCCAGCACAAACCCGGCAATAGAACCGAAGTCCAGCCAGCTGCCCATAAAGCCACGTTTACGGTCAGGTGAGTATTCCGCAACAAATATCGACGCCCCGGTATATTCACCACCAACCGAGAAACCTTGTGCCATCTTACAGATCAACAGCAGAATCGGTGCCCAAATACCAATCGTGTCGTAGGACGGTATTAAGCCAATACAGAACGTACTGATCGACATAATCACAATAGTGATAGCGAGGATCTTCTGGCGACCATATTTATCGCCCAACATACCAAAGAAGAGTCCGCCAAGCGGTCGAATCAGAAAGGGAACGGAGAAAGTGGCAAGTGCAGCAACCATCTGCACGCTGGGGTCAGCCCCCGGGAAAAAAACTTTACCTAATGCGTAAGCAACAAAACCATAAACACCAAAATCGAACCATTCCATTGCATTACCCAGTGATGCTGCGGTAATGGCTTTACGCAGTTTACCGTCATCAATAATGGTGACATCACGAAGGGTAATCGGTTTTACTTTTTTCCTTTTCAGCATAGCTTTCCTCGCAGAGTTGGCCCATTTCCGCAAACGCCAGAAAAATCAGCGCGACGGCCGCAAAAGGGGAGCGGGAATTGCAGGATGCAATCTCTGTAACAAGCGTAGCGGGTTTGCTTACACCCTCCGGTTAAGGAATGTACAATCAAACCAGTTGACGCCTGAATTGGGCAGTTAATGACCTTTTTACCCTACCAGTGTTTAAATTTGTGATCAACTTCACACATGGATTTCGTTTATGACTCATTGATGTAACTGATTATTTACACCAAATTTACAGAGAAGATTTCCTCGACCATTGCCCCCGCCAGACGCTGCGCTGAACAGAGTCGTGGCATCCCCAGCGCGACAGTTTGCCAGCGTTGGGTCACTGACCAGCAAACGGGTTGTTTATCTGCCGTGGTCCACTTTCCCAGCCAACTTAAAAAATCAGCATGCTCCCCGCCCGTCGGAATGGTCGAAGAGGCAAACCACTGATGGTAATAGTGACGCGTGGTCGGTGCCGCATTGATACTCTCTGCCAGATGTTGTGTCGCTTTCTCGCGCAAATCACCCAGCAACAACGCCACCGCTTGCGGGCTTCCCAGACGGCAGGCATCGCCAAATGCACCCCAGCGCAACTCCTCCAGAACGATAAAGCAGCGCCCAGGCAACGACCAGGCGTTATACGCCCCAGCACGCCAGCGGGTAAAAATTTGCTCGCTCTGATCACCCGCCTGCACCAGTAGGCCTCGTTGCGTTAACGCCTTTTCCTTCCAGCGACAACGGGCTGAAAACCACTCATACAAGGCGGCAATTTGCTGGGGGAGCTCCGGGAAAGCAGAGTGCTGGCGGTGATCCATTTTTTGCAGCAGCGCCAGATGCTGCGCGATCTGCGTCAGCGCCAGATGACCGGGATCCAGCATCGACGCCAGTTTTTCCACCAATGTCAGACGCAGGCTAAGCGGCGCATTTAACATCCCGCCGTTCGTCCATGCCTGAAGCTGCACACGCGCAAGAAGTTCCTGCATCAGTCGTTCACGAAACTGCTGCTGATGGGCTTGTGGATGGCGGGCATCATCGCCCTGCGCCAGATCCACTAAAAAGCGCGGATGAACCGACTCCAGCACGCGACCGGGGCCGTCCAGTAACGTCTTGGTCAATATCGTTCTGCCGTGAAAAGTGTTTGAATATCATCGCGTAACAGCTGAGCGTCGGTGTAAATCCAGCTGTGAGTCATCACAGCCTGCTGCAATTGCTGCTGCATCAGCCTGACCACCGATTCATTTTGTTGACGCAGAGCCAGGCTTTCGCGTAAACGCGTCTGTAATTCCGTCAAACATGAAGCGAACTCAGCGAAAAAAGTATTCATGCCTGCCGTAACAGATTCATCGACCTGCTCTGCCAGAACTTTAGCCATTTGTTGGCAATAAAGATCGACTTCTGCGCTTAATGCTCGTTGCAACACACTGTAATCAACCGTCTCTGTCGGGGATTTCTCATTTCCCCGTCCCCAGTCGGGCTGATTCAACCAGCGCGAAAAAGTCTCACGCACAACGCCTAAACGCGTGCTCTGCTCGTCCGTTGCTTCCTGGCGCGAAATGACTTCACTGAACAGCTGGCGAGTGTTGAAGTGGGGAACTGCGCCGTGAAAAACAGGAAAATGAAACCCAGGACGAAACCCTGACTCGCTCAATTCCATTTTGATTTGTTGCTCAATGGGGCGAATAACATCGGTTAACACCCGGCAAAGGGTGGATTCCAGCTCGGCAAAACGCAGCGTAAAGTCGCGACTAATGGTGTTCTGCGCCGTCTGTAACAGTGTCTCACAGCGGGTACGAATCTCGCTTAACGGCTCCGAATCATCCTGAAACAAGGCGGCTAACTGCGCATTCAGCGCATCTTGCTGTTGACGCAGAAAGTGGTTGGCGGAGGTCAGGGCCAGCTCGATTTCATGTTTAATCTCGCCGCTCACCTGCGCCTGATTGAGTTGCAATAGCTGCAAACTTTCTTCGATCTGATGGATATTTTGCCGCAATTGTTCACAAGCGACGTTTAACCCGTGCGCACGAAAATCCAGGTATTCCCGCGCCTGCTGCGCGTAATTCAACAGTTTATGCGCGGCAGATCGCAGAGCATACAACGAGGCGTTAGCGTAAGCGGCATGAAGCAACGCCTGAATTGGCTGGGCGAACAGCGAATCTTCCCACAACTGATCGGCAGCATGACGAATATGTTCGAGGTCAGCCAGATCGGCATGACGCCAGCGCCTGCCGAGCGCGGCATGGGCAAAATCTTCCACCCAGCGTTGTTGCTCTGGCGGTGGTAACTTACCGTTGTTGGCTAACTCATGGCGCGCCCGATTCGCCAGGTAGCCCCACATCGACGACACCGGAAATATCTGCTGTGGCGTAATACAGCCTTTCATCAGCGTCCCGGAAATCAGTGCCCGCACCTGGTCGGCGTCGTCACTGTTACGATCCTGTTGATCGAACTTATTGACCAGCACATACAGCGGCACCGATTGCCCCACCGCCAAAATCGCCTCACGGACCTCTTCATCGGAGATCGATTTCAGTTGCGTATAATCCAGCACCGCCAGTACCGCCGAGGCGCGTGCCAGCTGCTGGTTAAGCATTTTTTGCAGATGCGGTTGCCCGGCTTCATTTGGCCCGGGGGTATCCAGTAACGTCAATTGACCGGGATAACTCTCCAGCCCCGCCAGATGGACAAACTCCACTTCAATCACGGGAATATACTCAATGGCGGCGTAAGCAGAAAAAGGAAAATCGACGTCCAGCGCCTTCGCCAGTCGCACCAAATCATTCAAACTTTTCAGACAATGAAAAATAGGCTGGGCACCCAGATAATATTTTTCGAAAGCGACGCCATTTTCGATCCGCTGCATAAGCGCACGCATATCTTTATCTATTTCCAGCACATCGGTCAGATGCTTAATATCGCAATCACACAGGCGCTGTTGTAATTTTTGAATTAAACAATCGATTGGCGCGACATGTGAAAAATGCAGTACCGGTTCCTTTTGCCCGGGCGTATGGCGAATAAGCGTCGGCAGCGCAGTCATTGGGCGATTACGATTAGGCAAAACCTCCGTACCAACAATGGCATTAATGGTGGTTGATTTCCCTGCTTTCATGGTACCGACAATCGCCAGCACCATTTCCAGTCGGGAAATTTTACGCAACTCATTATTCAGCATCGCGTGACGTTCGGCGATATTAGGCTGACTCCAGGGTAAAGCCAGTTGTGGCGCATCGTCTCCGGGGACAGAGAGAGGCATTTTTTCCAGTAACTGCAACTGTTGGCGAGAAAGCTGTAACAGGCGTTCAGCCTCCTGACTTAACTCATACAGGGTCTGTGTGTACATAGAAAATTCTTCCTTAAAGCAAATTTTGTTACTTTTATTTAGCCAGATTGTTTTTGAGTTCTGTTTTCGGCTTTTATAATTACTGCAAGAAATAATTTTATATTTAGAGCGTTGTTTTTTATTAGAATAAATAACGTCTTCCGATACGTTTAAAACGTCAGAAAGATAAAAATATCATTTGAATTAAAAAAAGAACAAGTAGAGCATTAACCTTATCTTAAATAATAAATGGAGGCAAAAAGATTATTTTCTTTTTGCGTTTCCTTTCAAATGAAAACGATCGTCGTCTAAAATCAGCAGTACCCCCGACAAACTCAGGGATTTTGTGTATAATTGCGGCCTTTTTCGGCAATCTGCCGTTTTTTGGCGCTTTTGCCCTGCTGACTTTTGAGGAAATCCACATGTCATTACCACACTGCCCAAAATGCAACTCCGAATACACCTACGAAGATAACGGCATGTACATCTGCCCGGAATGTGCCTACGAATGGAACGACGCAGAACCTGCACAGGAAAGCGACGAGCTGATCGTTAAAGATGCTAACGGCAATCTGCTGGCTGACGGCGACAGCGTTACCATCATTAAAGATCTGAAGGTGAAAGGTAGCTCTTCGATGCTGAAAATTGGCACCAAAGTGAAAAACATCCGCCTGGTTGAAGGCGACCATAACATCGATTGCAAAATCGACGGTTTTGGTCCGATGAAACTGAAATCTGAGTTTGTGAAAAAGAACTGATTGTATTGTGATCGGTAAGCCGGATAAGGCGCTCGCGCCGCATCCGGCAACGATGCCGACAGCCTGATGCGACGCTGACCGCGTCTTATCAGGCTTCCCTCTCATCTGTATAAATTTCGAACTACACTTAACTGGCTTCTCTTAACTGAGGTCACCATCATGCCGTTAAGTCCCTACCTCTCTTTTGCCGGTAACTGTTCCGACGCGATTGCCTATTATCAACGTACGTTGGGCGCGGAACTGCTCTATAAAATCAGCTTCGGCGAAATGCCGAAATCAGCGCAGGACAGCGCCGAGAACTGCCCTTCCGGAATGCAATTTCCCGATACCGCCATCGCTCATGCCAATGTGCGCATTGCCGGAAGCGACATCATGATGAGCGATGCCATGCCGTCAGGAAAAGCCAGCTACTCCGGCTTTACGCTGGTGCTCGATTCGCAACAGGTCGAAGAAGGAAAACGCTGGTTTGATAACCTTGCAGCTAACGGAAAAATCGAAATGGCCTGGCAGGAAACTTTCTGGGCGCATGGCTTTGGCAAAGTCACCGATAAATTTGGCGTACCGTGGATGATTAATGTCGTCAAACAACAACCAACGCAATAACCCGCCGGGAGGCCCGCCCTCCCGCACTGTCATCGAATTCCCGTTAACTCTTCATCTGTTAGTCACTTTTAGTTAACAAAATCGTCACGATAATCCGCCACGATGGAGCCACTTTTTTAGGGAGGCTGCATCATGCAAACGATTATCCGTGTCGAGAAGCTCGCCAAAACCTTCAATCAGCATCAGGCGCTGCATGCGGTTGATCTGAACATTCATCACGGTGAAATGGTGGCTCTGCTTGGGCCGTCCGGTTCCGGCAAATCCACCCTTTTACGTCATTTAAGCGGTTTGATTACCGGCGATAAATCTGCCGGTAGCCATATCGAGCTGCTGGGCCGCACAGTCCAGCGCGAAGGCCGCCTGGCCCGCGATATCCGCAAAAGCCGCGCCAACACCGGCTACATCTTCCAACAATTCAACCTGGTGAATCGCCTGAGCGTACTGGAGAACGTGCTGATTGGCGCGCTCGGCAGCACGCCATTCTGGCGCACCTGTTTTAGTTGGTTCACCCGCGAGCAGAAACAGCGCGCGTTACAGGCGCTGACCCGTGTTGGCATGGTGCACTTTGCCCATCAGCGCGTTTCCACCCTCTCCGGCGGACAGCAGCAGCGTGTGGCAATTGCCCGTGCGCTGATGCAGCAGGCGAAGGTGATTCTGGCCGATGAACCCATCGCCTCGCTGGACCCGGAATCGGCGCGCATCGTGATGGACACCCTGCGCGACATTAACCAGAACGACGGCATTACCGTGGTCGTCACGCTGCATCAGGTGGATTACGCCCTGCGCTACTGCGAACGCATCGTCGCCCTGCGCCAGGGGCACGTCTTCTACGACGGCAGCAGCCAACAGTTTGATAACGAACGTTTTGACCATCTCTACCGCAGCATCAACCGCGTCGAAGAAAACGCGAAAGCTGCCTGACATCCCCATCATTGAGGAAAACGAATGAACGCTAAGATAATTGCCTCGCTGGCCTTCACCAGCATGTTCAGCCTCAGCACCCTGTTAAGCCCGGCGCACGCCGAAGAGCAGGAAAAGGCGCTGAATTTCGGCATTATTTCAACGGAATCACAGCAAAACCTGAAACCGCAATGGACGCCGTTCTTGCAGGATATGGAGAAGAAGCTGGGCGTAAAGGTCAACGCCTTCTTTGCCCCGGACTACGCGGGCATTATCCAGGGGATGCGCTTCAATAAAGTGGATATCGCCTGGTACGGCAATCTGTCGGCGATGGAAGCGGTGGATCGCGCCAACGGTCAGGTCTTCGCCCAGACGGTCGCGGCGGATGGATCGCCAGGTTACTGGAGCGTGTTGATCGTCAACAAAGACAGCCCGATCAACAACCTGAACGATCTGCTGGCGAAGCGGAAAGATCTCACCTTCGGTAATGGCGATCCTAACTCCACCTCTGGCTTCCTCGTCCCCGGTTACTACGTCTTCGCCAAAAACAATATCTCCGCCAGCGACTTCAAGCGCACCGTCAATGCCGGGCATGAAACCAACGCGCTGGCCGTCGCCAACAAGCAGGTGGATGTGGCGACCAACAACACCGAGAACCTCGACAAGCTGAAAACCTCCGCACCGGAGAAGCTCAAAGAGCTGAAAGTGATCTGGAAATCGCCGCTGATCCCAGGCGATCCGATCGTCTGGCGCAAAAATCTGTCCGAAACCACCAAAGACAAGATCTACGACTTCTTTATGAATTACGGCAAAACCCCGGAAGAGAAAGCGGTGCTGGAACGCCTGGGCTGGGCCCCGTTCCGCGCCTCCAGCGACCTGCAACTGGTGCCGATTCGCCAGCTAGCACTGTTTAAAGAGATGCAGGGCGTGAAAAGCAATAAAGGGCTGAATGAGCAGGACAAGCTGGCGAAAACCACCGCGATTCAGGCGCAGCTGGATGACCTGGACCGCCTGAACAACGCGTTAAGCGCGATGAGTTCGGTGAGTAAAGCGGTGCAGTAAATCGTAAGTCGGATAAGACGCCACGGCGTCGCATCCGACAATGTGCAGACGTTGATGCCGGATGCGGTGCAAGCACCTTATCCGGCCTACAGACCGGAGCCAAACATGCAAACCATCACCATCGCCCCACCCAAGCGCAGCTGGTTCTCGCTTCTGAGCTGGGCCATTGTACTCGCCGTGCTGGTCGTCTCGTGGCAGGGCGCGGAAATGGCCCCGCTCACGCTGATTAAAGACGGCGGCAACATGGCGACGTTCGCTGCCGACTTCTTCCCGCCCGATTTCAGCCAGTGGCAGGATTACCTCACCGAAATGGCCGTCACGCTGCAAATCGCCGTCTGGGGCACCGCGCTGGCGGTGGTTCTCTCCATCCCCTTCGGCCTGATGAGCGCCGAAAACCTGGTGCCGTGGTGGGTTTACCAGCCCGTTCGCCGCCTGATGGACGCCTGCCGCGCCATTAACGAGATGGTCTTCGCCATGCTGTTCGTGGTCGCCGTCGGTCTCGGTCCGTTCGCTGGCGTACTGGCGCTGTTTATCCACACCACCGGCGTGCTCTCCAAACTGCTTTCCGAAGCGGTAGAAGCAATTGAACCCGGTCCGGTGGAAGGTATTCGCGCCACTGGTGCCAACAAGCTCGAAGAGATCCTCTACGGCGTGCTGCCGCAGGTGATGCCGCTGCTGATCTCCTACTCCCTCTATCGCTTCGAATCCAACGTCCGTTCGGCCACCGTTGTTGGCATGGTCGGCGCTGGCGGGATCGGCGTCACCCTGTGGGAAGCGATTCGCGGTTTCCAGTTCCAGCAAACCTGCGCCCTGATGGTGCTGATTATCGTCACGGTCAGCCTGCTGGATTTCCTCTCTCAATGGTTGCGTAAGCACTTTATCTGATAAGCGAGGCATTGATATCTATGCACTTGTCTACACATCCGACCAGCTACCCAACACGCTATCAGGAGATAGCCGCAAAACTTGAGCAGGAGCTTCGTCAACACTACCGCTGCGGCGACTATCTTCCCGCCGAGCAGCAACTGGCGGCGCGCTTTGAGGTGAACCGCCACACCCTGCGCCGCGCCATCGACCAACTGGTGGAAAAAGGCTGGGTACAGCGCCGTCAGGGCGTCGGCGTGCTGGTGCTGATGCGCCCGTTCGATTACCCGCTCAACGCCCAGGCGCGTTTTAGCCAGAACCTGCTGGATCAGGGCAGCCATCCCACCAGCGAAAAACTGCTGTCGGTGCTGCGCCCGGCCTCCGGTCACGTCGCTGACGCGCTGGGGATAACCGAGGGCGAGAACGTTATCCACCTGCGCACCCTGCGCCGGGTCAACGGCGTCGCGCTCTGTTTAATCGACCACTACTTTGCGGACCTCACCCTCTGGCCGACGCTGCAACGCTTCGACAGCGGCTCGCTGCACGATTTTCTGCGCGAGCAAACGGGGATTGCGCTGCGCCGCAGCCAGACGCGGATCAGCGCCCGCCGCGCCCAGGCCAAAGAGTGCCAGCGTCTTGAAATCCCGAATATGTCGCCGCTGCTGTGCGTGCGCACCCTTAACCACCGTGACGGTGAAAGCAGCCCGGCGGAGTACTCCGTCAGCCTGACGCGCGCCGACATGATTGAATTCACTATGGAGCACTGAATGCACGCAGATACCGCGACCCGCCAGCACTGGATGTCCGTACTGGCACACAGCCAACCGGCTGAACTGGCAGCCCGCCTGAAGGCGCTGAACATCACTGCCGACTATGAAGTAATCCGCGCCGCTGAAACCGGCCTGGTGCAGATTCAGGCGCGGATGGGTGGCACCGGCGAACGCTTTTTTGCTGGCGACGCCACGCTCACCCGCGCCACCGTACGCCTGACTGACGGCACGCTCGGCTACAGCTGGGTGCTGGGGCGCGACAAACAGCACGCCGAACGCTGCGCGCTGATTGACGCGCTGATGCAGCAAACCCGCCATTTTCAAAACTTATCAGAAACCCTTATTGCCCCGCTGGACGCTGACCGTATGGCACGCATTGCCGCACGCCAGGCCGAAGTGAACGCCAGCCGGGTCGACTTCTTTACGATGGTTCGCGGAGATAACGCATGACCCTGGAAACCGCTTTTATGCTTCCTGTGCAGGATGCCCAGCACAGTTTTCGTCGCCTGTTAAAGGCCATGAGCGAGCCGGGCGTGATTGTCGCCCTGCATCAGCTCAAACGCGGCTGGCAGCCGCTGAATATCGCCACCACCAGCGTGCTGCTGACGCTGGCCGATAACGACACGCCGGTGTGGCTTTCTGCGCCATTAAGTAACGATATCGTCAGCCAGAGCCTGCGTTTTCATACCAATGCGCCGCTGGTCAATCAGCCGGAACTGGCGACCTTCGCGGTAACGGATGAGGCGATTTCCAGCGAACAGCTTAACGCCCTTTCCAGCGGCACCGCTGTTGCGCCAGAAGCGGGCGCGACGCTGATTTTACAGGTCGTCAGCCTGAGCGGCGGGCGCATGCTGCGCCTTACTGGCGCGGGTATTGCCGAAGAACGAATGATCGCTCCGCAGCTGCCGGAGTGCATTCTGCACGAACTTACCGAGCGCCCGCACCCGTTCCCGCTCGGCATCGACCTGATCCTGACCTGCGGCGAGCGGCTGCTGGCTATCCCGCGAACCACTCATGTGGAGGTGTGCTGATGTACGTTGCCGTGAAAGGGGGCGAGAAGGCGATCGACGCCGCCCACGCCCTGCAAGAGAGCCGACGCCGGGGCAATACCGATTTGCCTGAACTGAGCGTCGCCCAGATTGAACAGCAGCTTAATCTTGCAGTAGATCGCGTGATGACCGAAGGCGGCATTGCCGACCGCGAACTGGCGGCGCTGGCGCTGAAACAGGCCAGCGGCGATAACGTCGAAGCGATTTTCCTGCTACGCGCCTACCGCACCACGCTGGCGAAGCTGGCGGTAAGCGAGCCGCTCGACACCACGGAGATGCGTCTCGAACGGCGTATTTCAGCGGTTTATAAAGATATTCCCGGCGGCCAGCTGCTTGGCCCAACCTACGACTACACCCATCGCCTGCTCGATTTCACCCTGCTGGCAAACGGCGAAGCGCCGACGCTGACCACCGCCGACAGCGCACAACAGCCGTCGCCGCACGTTTTCAGCCTGCTGGCGCGTCAGGGGCTGGCGAAGTTTGAAGAAGATAGCGGCGCACAGCCGGACGACATCACCCGCACGCCGCCGGTTTACCCCTGCTCACGTTCTTCCCGTTTGCAGCAGCTCATGCGCGGAGACGAAGGCTATTTGCTGGCGCTGGCCTACTCCACCCAGCGTGGTTACGGACGCAATCATCCGTTCGCAGGCGAAATCCGCAGCGGCTATATCGACGTGTCGATTGTGCCGGAAGAGCTGGGATTTGCGGTGAACGTCGGCGAACTGCTGATGACCGAATGTGAAATGGTCAACGGTTTTATCGACCCACCGGATGAGCCGCCGCACTTCACGCGCGGCTACGGGCTGGTGTTCGGCATGAGCGAGCGCAAAGCGATGGCAATGGCGCTGGTTGACCGCGCTCTGCAAGCCCCGGAGTACGGCGAGCACGCGACAGGCCCGGCGCAGGATGAAGAGTTCGTGCTGGCGCATGCCGACAACGTCGAAGCCGCAGGCTTTGTCTCGCACCTTAAACTCCCGCACTACGTCGATTTCCAGGCCGAACTGGAGCTACTCAAACGTCTGCAACAGGAGCAGAACCATGGCTAATCTGAGCGGCTACAACTTTGCTTACCTCGACGAGCAGACCAAACGCATGATCCGCCGCGCCATCTTAAAAGCGGTAGCGATCCCCGGTTATCAGGTACCTTTTGGCGGGCGCGAGATGCCGATGCCGTACGGCTGGGGAACTGGTGGTATCCAGCTTACCGCCAGCGTGATTGGCGAAAGCGACGTGTTGAAGGTGATTGACCAGGGCGCGGATGACACCACCAACGCCGTGTCGATTCGCAACTTCTTTAAGCGCGTGACCGGGGTAAACACCACTGAACGTACGGACGATGCGACGCTTATCCAGACGCGCCACCGCATCCCCGAAACGCCGCTGACCGAAGATCAGATCATTATTTTCCAGGTGCCGATCCCGGAACCGCTGCGCTTTATCGAGCCGCGCGAAACGGAGACCCGCACTATGCACGCGCTGGAGGAGTACGGCGTGATGCAGGTGAAACTGTATGAAGATATCGCCCGCTTCGGTCATATCGCCACCACTTATGCCTATCCGGTGAAGGTGAACGGGCGCTACGTGATGGACCCGTCGCCGATCCCGAAATTCGATAACCCGAAAATGAACATGATGCCCGCCCTGCAGCTGTTCGGCGCAGGGCGCGAGAAGCGCATCTATGCGGTGCCGCCGTTTACCCGCGTGGAAAGTCTCGATTTCGACGATCACCCGTTCACCGTTCAGCAGTGGGATGAGCCATGCACCATCTGCGGATCGACCCACAGCTATCTCGACGAAGTGGTGCTGGATGACGCCGGAAACCGCATGTTTGTCTGCTCCGATACCGATTATTGCCGCCAACAGAGCGAGGCAAAAAACCAATGAATCAACCGTTACTTTCGGTCAATAACCTGACCCACCTTTACGCGCCGGGCAAAGGCTTTAGCGATGTCTCTTTTGATTTATGGCCGGGGGAAGTGCTGGGCATCGTCGGGGAATCCGGCTCCGGGAAGACCACGCTGCTGAAATCAATTTCCGCGCGTCTGACGCCGCAGCAAGGGGAGATTCACTATGAAAACCGTTCCCTCTATGGCATGAGCGAGGCCGACCGCCGTCGCCTGCTGCGCACCGAATGGGGCGTGGTGCATCAGCATCCACTCGACGGCCTGCGCCGCCAGGTGTCGGCAGGCGGCAATATCGGCGAGCGGCTGATGGCGACCGGGGCGCGTCATTACGGCGATATTCGCGCCACCGCGCAGAAGTGGCTGGAAGAGGTGGAGATTCCCGCTAACCGGATCGACGACCTGCCAACCACCTTTTCCGGCGGCATGCAGCAGCGTTTGCAGATTGCCCGCAACCTGGTGACGCATCCGAAGCTGGTGTTTATGGACGAACCAACCGGCGGGCTGGATGTATCCGTACAGGCGCGCCTGCTCGACCTGCTGCGCGGCCTGGTGGTGGAGCTGAACCTGGCGGTAGTGATTGTTACCCACGATCTGGGCGTCGCCCGCCTGCTGGCGGACCGTTTGCTGGTGATGAAACAGGGGCAAGTGGTGGAGAGTGGGTTAACCGACCGCGTGCTCGACGACCCGCACCACCCGTACACCCAGTTGCTGGTGTCATCGGTTTTGCAGAATTGAGCCAGTGCCGGATACGGCGTAAACGCCTTATCCGGCCGACAAATGCGCTCCCCGTAGGTCGGATAAGACGCGTCAGCGTCGCATCCGACACCCGAACCACGAGGCGAAAAATGATTAACGTACAAAACGTCAGTAAAACCTTCATCCTGCACCAGCAAAACGGCGTGCGCCTGCCCGTCTTACAACGTGCCTCGCTCACCGTCAACGCAGGCGAATGCGTGGTGCTTCACGGCCACTCCGGCAGCGGAAAATCAACCCTGCTGCGCTCGCTGTACGCCAACTATCTGCCCGACGAAGGGCAAATCCAGATCAAACACGGTGAGGAATGGGTAGACCTGGTCACTGCGCCAGCGCGCAAAGTGGTGGAGATCCGCAAAACCACCATCGGCTGGGTGAGCCAGTTTCTGCGCGTTATCCCGCGTATTTCGGCACTGGAAGTGGTGATGCAGCCGCTGCTCGATACCGGCGTACCGCGTGAAGCCTGCGCCGCTAAAGCCGCCCGATTACTGACGCGCCTGAACGTGCCTGAACGCCTGTGGCACCTGGCACCATCGACCTTCTCCGGCGGCGAACAGCAGCGCGTCAACATCGCCCGTGGCTTTATCGTCGACTATCCGATTCTGCTGCTGGATGAACCCACCGCCTCGCTGGACGCTAAAAACAGCGCCGCGGTGGTGGAACTAATTCGCGAAGCCAAAGCCCGCGGCGCGGCCATCGTCGGTATCTTTCATGACGAAGCCGTACGCAATGACGTCGCCGACCGCCTGCACCCGATGGGAGCCTCTTCATGATTATCAATAACGTCAAACTGGTGCTGGAAAATGAAGTGGTGCACGGTTCACTGGAAGTACAGGATGGCGAAATTCGGGCCTTTGCCGAAAGCCAGAGCCGCCAGCCGGAAGCGATGGACGGCGAAGGTGGCTGGCTACTGCCCGGACTGATTGAGCTGCATACCGACAACCTCGATAAATTCTTCACCCCGCGCCCGAAAGTCGACTGGCCCGCCCATTCGGCGATGAGCAGCCACGACGCGCTGATGGTGGCAAGCGGCATCACCACCGTACTGGACGCCGTGGCGATTGGTGATGTGCGCGACGGCGGCGATCGGCTGGAGAATCTGGAGAAGATGATCAACGCCATCGAAGAGACGCAGAAACGCGGCGTCAACCGCGCCGAGCACCGCCTGCACCTGCGCTGCGAACTGCCGCACCACACCACGTTGCCGCTGTTTGAAAAACTGGTGCAGCGCGAACCGGTGACGCTGGTATCGCTGATGGACCACTCGCCAGGCCAGCGCCAGTTCGCCAATCGCGAGAAGTATCGCGAATATTATCAGGGCAAATATTCCCTCACCGATGCGCAGATGCAGCAGTACGAAGAAGAGCAATTGGCGCTCGCCGCACGCTGGTCGCAGCCAAATCGCGAAACCATCGCCGCAATGTGCCGCGCGCGACACATTGCCCTCGCCAGCCACGATGACGCCACGCACGCCCACGTTGCCGAATCTCACCAGCTTGGCAGCGTGATCGCCGAATTTCCCACCACGTTCGAAGCGGCAGAAGCCTCGCGCAAGCATGGCATGAACGTGCTGATGGGCGCGCCGAATATCGTGCGCGGCGGTTCGCACTCCGGCAACGTGGCGGCCAGTGAACTGGCGCAGCTTGGCCTGCTGGATATCCTCTCTTCCGACTACTACCCCGCCAGCCTGCTCGATGCGGCATTTCGCGTCGCCGATGACGAGAGCAACCGCTTTACGCTGCCGCAGGCGGTGAAGCTGGTGACTAAAAATCCGGCGCAGGCGCTTAATCTTCAGGATCGCGGAGTGATTGGCGAGGGCAAACGCGCCGACCTGGTGCTGGCGCATCGCAAGGGCAACCACATTCATATCGACCACGTCTGGCGTCAGGGTAAAAGGGTGTTCTGATGACGGGAAAACTGATTTGGTTAATGGGGGCCTCTGGCTCCGGAAAAGACAGTCTGTTGACGGAACTCCGCCAGCGGGAACAAACTCAGTTACTGGTGGCGCATCGCTACATCACGCGCGATGCCAGCGCCGGAAGCGAAAATCATATCGCCCTGAGCGAGCAGGAGTTTTTTACCCGCGCGGGGCAAAATCTGCTGGCCTTAAGCTGGCACGCCAACGGCCTGTATTATGGCATCGGCGTCGAGATTGACCTCTGGCTGCACGCTGGATTTGACGTGGTGGTCAACGGCTCACGCGCCCATCTGCCGCAGGCGCGGGCGCGCTATCAATCGGCGCTGCTGCCCGTTTGTTTACAGGTTTCGCCAGAGATCCTGCGCCAGCGCCTGGAAAACCGTGGTCGTGAAAATGCCGGTGAAATTAACGCCCGACTAGCACGCGCTGCCCGCTATACTCCTCAGGATTGTCTTACGCTCAATAATGACGGCAGCCTGCGCCAGTCGGTCGACACGCTGCTGACGCTGATTCATCAGAAGGAGAAAAACCATGCCTGCTTGTGAGCTTCGCCCGGCTACGCAGTACGACACCGACGCAGTTTACGCGCTGATTTGTGAGCTAAAACAGGCGGAGTTTGACCACCATGCGTTTCGCGTGGGGTTTAACGCCAATCTGCGCGACCCGAACATGCGCTACCATTTGGCGCTGCTGGATGGCGAAGTTGTCGGCATGATCGGCCTGCATTTGCAGTTTCATCTGCATCATGTCAACTGGATCGGCGAAATTCAGGAACTGGTGGTGATGCCGCAGGCGCGCGGTCTGAACATCGGCAGTAAATTACTGGCATGGGCAGAAGAAGAAGCCCGCCAGGCCGGGGCAGAAATGACCGAGCTTTCCACCAACGTCAAGCGCCACGACGCGCACCGTTTCTATCTGCGCGAAGGCTACGAGCAGAGCCACTTCCGCTTCACCAAGGCGCTGTAACATGAGCCTGACCCTCACACTTACTGGCACTGGCGGCGCACAGGGCGTTCCCGCATGGGGCTGTGAGTGCGCGGCCTGCGCCAGAGCGCGGCGCTCACCGCAGTATCGCCGCCAGCCATGCAGCGGCGTCGTGAAGTTTAACGACGCGATCACCCTGATCGACGCCGGGCTGCACGATCTCGCCGATCGCTGGTCGCCCGGATCGTTCCAGCAGTTTTTGCTGACGCACTACCATATGGATCACGTGCAGGGGCTGTTTCCGCTGCGCTGGGGCGTGGGCGATTCGATCCCGGTCTACGGCCCGCCGGATGAACAGGGCTGCGACGATCTGTTTAAACATCCGGGCCTGCTTGATTTCAGCCACACGATGGAACCGTTTGTGGTGTTTGATTTGCAGGGGTTGCAGGTCACGCCCCTGCCGCTCAACCACTCAAAACTGACCTTCGGTTATCTGCTGGAAACGGCACACAGCCGGGTGGCGTGGCTGTCTGACACCGCTGGCTTGCCGGAAAAAACGCTGAAATTTTTACGCAATAATCAGCCGCAGGTGATGGTGATTGATTGCAGTCACCCGCCGCGCGAGGATGCACCGCGTAATCACTGTGATTTAAATACCGTGCTTGCGCTGAATCAGGTTATCCGCTCGCCACGGGTGATTCTGACCCATATCAGCCACCAGTTTGATGCGTGGCTGATGGAAAACGCACTGCCGTCGGGGTTTGAGGCGGGGTTTGATGGGATGGAGATTGGGGTGGCGTGATGGGAGGGAATGTGCGCGCTGGCCCCCTCACCCTAACCCTCTCCCCAGAGGGGCGAGGGGACCGATTGTGCTCGATATTGAATATTGCGCTGGTTTTCTCCCTCGCCCCATTGGGGAGAGGGCCGGGGTGAGGGGCGATGCCTGCTCCATACCCAACATCAACGCCCATACTCATCTTCCATTCTCCGCTCTTCATCTTCTAGCTGCCGACGCTCCTGATCCAGCTGGCGCTGGCGATCGTCCAGCTGCCTGCGGCGATCTTCAAACTGGCGGCGGCGATCGTCATATTGTCTGCGCCGATCGTCGTTCACTTCACGCTGCCAGCCGTCGTCGCGCGAATCTTCATAGTCTCGCCCACGGTCAGGGTTATAAGCGTCGTTAATCGCCTGCTGAATATTGCCAATGGTGTCGTCGATAATATCGGCCTGGGCCGGAACGGTGGACAGCGTGAGCAGGGTGAATAAAAGAAATAGCGGAAAGCGTTTCATTAGCCAACCTCAAAAAGAAACTCTATCCACATTAGTCATTACTCATCCATGCAAGTAGTGGATGAATCTCAATTTCTCCGCTGCTCTATTGCCGTAATCGCCTCCACGCGTTGTTGATGACGACCGCCTTCGTACTGCGCGCCCAGCCACGCATCCACAATCATTTTTGCCAGTTCGAGGCCAACCACTCGTGAACCAAAAGCCAGTGCAACTTCACTGGCGTAATGCGGATAATCAGTACGCTCTGACGACCTGGTTTCTTTATCAATCCCCTCACTCATTGACCATGAATAAAAGGCTGGCACAGCAACGCAGAATCCTGCGGTGCCAGCGACATGACCGCCCATTGCTCCGGTACGTTTTTTAATAAAAAACACCGGTTGCATTGATTAATTGTGCTCAGTATTTGCCGAAGTACAATATATATAATAAATATATAAAACACCTCATATTATTTACAGAGATAATAAATTCGCGTACTTTTCCCTCTTCAGCACAAATGCCTAATAAAGTGGCGCGTTCAGCTCACACTTCTACTTATTAAAGTCGCAATTTCCCAATTATGATAACGCCAGCTTTAAATGACGTATTTTGCATGGATTACATATTTACGACATAAATGATAAATGGAGATTTATATGAATAACTCTCGGTTATTCCGTTTGAGCAGGATTGTTATTGCGTTAACTGCCGCCAGCGGCATGATGGTAAATACCGCTTACGCAACAGATGAAGCGAAAGCCGCCACTCAATATACCCAACAGATTAATCAGAATTACGCCAAATCATTACCTTTTAGCGATCGTCAAGATTTTGACGATGCCCAGCGTGGATTTATCGCTCCGCTGCTGGATGAAGGTATTCTGCGTGATGCTAACGGCAAAGTTTACTACCGCGCAGACGATTACAAATTTGATATTAATGCCGCTGCGCCGGAAACCGTAAACCCCAGCCTGTGGCGTCAGTCGCAAATCAACGGTATTTCTGGCCTGTTCAAAGTCACCGATAAAATGTATCAGGTGCGCGGCCAGGATATCTCTAACATTACGTTCGTTGAGGGCGAGAAAGGCATTATTGTTATCGACCCGCTGGTGACGCCGCCTGCCGCAAAAGCCGCACTTGATCTTTACTTCCAGCATCGTCCGCAAAAACCGATTGTTGCTGTGATTTACACCCACAGCCACGCCGACCATTATGGCGGTGTGAAAGGCATTATCTCTGAAGCGGATGTTAAATCCGGCAAAGTGCAGGTGATCGCTCCGGCAGGCTTTATGGACGAAGCCATCAGCGAAAACGTGCTGGCGGGTAACATCATGAGCCGCCGTGCGCTCTACTCTTACGGTCTGTTACTGCCGCACAACGCGCAAGGCAACGTGGGCAACGGCCTGGGCGTGACGCTGGCAACCGGCGACCCGAGCATTATTGCACCGACTAAAACTATCGTCAGAACTGGCGAGAAGATGATTATCGACGGCCTGGAGTTTGACTTCCTGATGACTCCGGGTAGCGAAGCGCCAGCCGAAATGCACTTCTATATTCCGGCCCTGAAAGCCCTGTGTACCGCCGAGAACGCCACGCATACCCTGCACAACTTCTACACTCTGCGCGGCGCGAAAACCCGCGATACCAGCAAGTGGACCGAGTACCTGAACGAAACGCTGGATATGTGGGGTAACGACGCGGAAGTACTGTTTATGCCGCACACCTGGCCGGTCTGGGGCAATAAGCATATCAATGATTATATTGGTAAATATCGCGATACTATCAAGTACATTCACGACCAGACCCTGCACCTGGCGAACCAGGGCTACACCATGAATGAAATCGGCGACATGATTAAGCTGCCGCCTGCGCTTGCCAATAACTGGGCCAGCCGCGGCTATTACGGTTCTGTCAGCCACAACGCCCGCGCGGTGTATAACTTCTATCTTGGCTATTACGACGGTAACCCGGCTAACCTGCATCCATATGGTCAGGTGGAGATGGGTAAACGTTACGTGCAAGCTCTGGGCGGTTCTGCCCGCGTCATCAACCTGGCGAAAGAAGCGAACAAGCAAGGTGATTATCGCTGGTCGGCAGAACTGCTGAAACAGGTGATTGCCGCCAACCCTGGTGACCAGGTCGCGAAGAATCTGCAAGCGAATAACTTTGAACAGCTGGGCTATCAGGCCGAGTCCGCCACCTGGCGCGGTTTCTACCTGACCGGCGCGAAAGAGCTGCGCGAAGGGGTGCATAAATTCAGCCACGGCACCACCGGTTCCCCGGACACCATTCGCGGAATGTCGGTCGAAATGCTGTTCGACTTTATGTCCGTTCGCCTCGATAGTGCGAAAGCCGCGGGTAAAAATATCAGCCTGAACTTCAATATGAGCAACGGCGATAACCTCAACCTGACGCTGAACGATAGCGTGCTTAACTACCGTAAAACGCTGCAACCTGAAGCCAACGCCTCTTTCTACATCAGCCGTGAAGATCTTCACGCCGTGCTGACCGGACAAGCCAAAATGGCGGATCTGGTAAAAGCGAAGAAAGCCAAAATTATTGGCAATGGCGCGAAACTGGAAGAAATTATTGCCTGTCTGGATAATTTCGATTTGTGGGTGAATATCGTAACCCCAAATTAATGCCACTCACTTTTGGGGGCCCTTAAGCCCCCAAAAGCATTTATTTAAAAAATATATACAGCAAATTAATACATAAAATATATAAGTTATGAATGCGGTGGCTGAATAAAGCTATTTTTATTCATCGAGAAAATAGCCATACTGACGCCTTCAATGGATATTGATATTCACTACAGATATTGTTCGCAGCAGACAGGATGTATTTAATATGCCAACAGTTCTCTCTCGCATGGCGATGCAACTCAAAAAAACAGCCTGGATAATTCCCGTCTTCATGGTTTCGGGATGCTCATTATCTCCGGCAATCCCGGTGATCGGCGCTTATTATCCCAGCTGGTTTTTCTGCGCCATTGCCAGCCTTATTTTGACGCTCATCACGAGGCGAATTATTCAGCGGGCAAATATCAATCTGGCATTTGTCGGAATTATTTATACCGCCCTTTTTGCTCTCTACGCCATGCTGCTCTGGCTGGCATTTTTCTAATCTATTTGAGACGCGCTCATGGAAAGTACGCCGAAAAAAGCTCCTCGCAGTAAATTCCCTGCTCTGTTAGTGGTTGCGTTGGCGCTGGTTGCCCTTGTTTTCGTTATCTGGCGCGTAGACAGTGCGCCATCAACTAATGACGCCTACGCGTCAGCAGATACCATTGATGTGGTGCCGGAAGTCAGCGGTCGCATTGTAGAACTGGCGGTCACCGACAACCAGGCGGTGAAACAGGGTGATTTGCTATTCCGCATCGACCCACGCCCATACGAAGCCAATCTGGCGAAAGCCGAAGCCTCCCTCGCGGCGCTGGATAAGCAAATTATGCTCACCCAACGTAGCGTTGACGCGCAACAGTTTGGTGCCGACTCGGTTAATGCCACGGTAGAAAAAGCCCGTGCCGCCGCGAAACAGGCCACAGATACATTACGCCGCACCGAGCCATTACTGAAAGAAGGTTTTGTCTCAGCGGAAGACGTTGACCGTGCAAGAACTGCGCAGCGCGCCGCAGAAGCCGATCTTAATGCCGTATTGTTGCAGGCGCAGTCAGCCGCCAGTGCCGTCAGCGGCGTCGATGCGCTGGTCGCCCAACGTGCGGCGGTCGAAGCGGATATTGCCCTGACCAAACTGCATCTGGAAATGGCGACCGTTCGCGCGCCGTTTGATGGCCGGGTCATTTCCCTCAAAACCTCCGTCGGGCAATTTGCTTCTGCCATGCGCCCTATTTTTACCCTAATCGACACTCGTCACTGGTACGTGATCGCCAACTTCCGCGAAACCGATCTGAAAAATATTCGCTCAGGTACACCCGCAACGATTCGCCTGATGAGCGACAGCGGCAAAACCTTCGAGGGTAAAGTGGATTCGATTGGCTACGGCGTGCTACCGGATGACGGCGGCCTGGTGCTGGGCGGCCTGCCGAAAGTGTCTCGTTCTATTAACTGGGTCCGCGTTGCCCAGCGTTTTCCGGTCAAAATCATGGTTGAAAAACCTGACCCGGAAATGTTCCGCATCGGCGCTTCGGCAGTCGCTAATCTTGAGCCGCAATAATGAGCGCGCTCAACTCCCTGCCATTACCGGTGGTCAGGCTGCTGGCGTTCTTTCATGAAGAGTTAAGCGAGCGGCGACCAGGCCGCGTGCCGCAGACTATGCAACTCTGGGTAGGCTGCCTGCTGGTGATTCTGATCTCGATGACTTTTGAGATCCCTTTTGTGGCGTTATCACTGGCAGTGCTGTTTTACGGTATTCAGTCGAACGCGTTTTACACCAAATTTGTCGCGATCTTGTTTGTGGTCGCCACGATGCTGGAGATCGCCAGCCTGTTTTTGATCTACAAATGGTCATATGGCGAACCGTTGATCCGATTGATCATTGCCGGACCGATCCTGATGGGCTGTATGTTTTTGATGCGCACCCATCGGTTGGGGCTGGTCTTTTTCGCCGTCGCCATTGTCGCTATTTACGGGCAAACCTTCCCCGCCATGCTCGACTATCCGGAAGTGGTCGTGCGCTTAACCCTGTGGTGTATCGTTGTTGGCCTCTATCCAACCTTGCTGATGACGTTAATCGGCGTGCTGTGGTTTCCCAGCCGCACCATTACGCAAATGCATCAAGCGCTTAATGATCGGCTTGATGATGCCATTAGTCACCTGACGGACAGCCTCGCACCGCTACCCGAAACGCGGATTGAAAGAGAGGCGCTGGCGCTGCAAAAACTCAATGTCTTTTGCCTCGCGGACGATGCCAACTGGCGAACTCAGAGCGCATGGTGGCAAAGCTGCGTGGCAACGGTAACCTACATTTACTCGACGCTGAATCGCTACGATCCCACCTCTTTTGCTGATTCTCAGGCAATTATTGAATTTCGGCAAAAATTAGCCACAGAAATCAACAAACTGCAGCATGCCATTGCCGAAGGTCAGTGCTGGCAAAGCGACTGGCGGATCACTGAAAGTGAAGCGATGGCGGCACGGGAATGTAACCTGGAGAATATCTGCCAGACATTGTTGCAACTGGGTCAGATGGACCCGAATACGCCGCCAACGCCCGCCACCAAACCGCCATCAATGGTCGCCGACGCTTTTACCAATCCAGACTATATGCGCTACGCGGTAAAAACGCTGCTCGCCTGTTTGATCTGTTACACCTTCTACAGCGGCGTGGACTGGGAAGGCATTCACACCTGTATGCTGACCTGCGTGATCGTCGCTAACCCGAATGTTGGTTCGTCGTATCAGAAAATGGCGCTGCGTTTTGGCGGTGCCTTCTGCGGTGCAATTCTGGCGCTGTTATTCACGCTACTGGTCATGCCCTGGCTGGACAATATTGTCGAATTGCTGTTTGTGCTGGCACCGATTTTCCTGTTGGGCGCATGGATTGCCACCAGCTCTGAACGCTCTTCTTATATCGGCACACAGATGGTGGTCACCTTCGCGCTCGCCACGCTCGAAAACGTTTTTGGCCCGGTGTACGACCTGGTGGAAATTCGCGATCGCGCCCTGGGTATCATCATTGGTACCGTGGTGTCCGCGGTGATTTACACCTTTGTCTGGCCTGAAAGTGAAGCGCGCACACTGCCGCAAAAACTGGCTGGCGCGCTGGGTATGTTGAGTAAAGTAATGCGGATCCCACGCCAGCAGGAAGTCACGGCTCTGCGCACTTATCTGCAAATTCGTATAGGTCTGCATGCGGCGTTTAATGCCTGTGAAGAGATGTGCCAACGCGTGGCGCTGGAGCGTCAACTGGACAGCGAAGAACGCGCTTTACTGATTGAACGTTCGCAAACGGTTATTCGTCAGGGCCGCGATATTCTTCACGCCTGGGATGCAACCTGGAACTCGGCGCAGGCGCTGGATAACGCACTACAGCCGGACAGAGCAGGTCAGTTTGCCGACGCACTGGAGAAATACGCCGCCGGTCTGGCAACCGCACTCAGCCGTTCTCCTCAAATAACGCTTGAAGAAACACCCGCCTCGCAGGCCATCCTGCCGACCTTATTAAAACAGGAGCAACACGTCTGCCAGCTTTTCGCCCGCTTGCCAGACTGGACAGCCCCGGCATTAACGCCCGCCACGGAACAGGCACAAGGAGCCACGCAATGATCAATCGTCAACTTTCACGCCTGCTGTTGTGCAGCATTCTCGGCAGCACGACGCTGATTTCCGGCTGTGCCCTGGTACGTAAGGATTCTGCGCCTCATCAACAGCTCAAACCGGAACAAATCAAACTGGCCGATGATATTCATCTTGCCAGCTCCGGCTGGCCGCAGGCGCAGTGGTGGAAACAACTCAATGACCCGCAGTTGGATGCCCTGATCCAACGGACGCTAAGTGGTTCACACACCCTCGCCGAAGCGAAACTGCGGGAAGAAAAAGCGCAGTCGCAGGCCGATTTGTTAGATGCCGGTTCACAGTTGCAGGTGGCAGCGTTAGGGATGCTCAACCGCCAACGTGTCTCGGCGAACGGCTTTTTAAGCCCTTATGCGATGGATGCGCCAGCACTGGGTATGGACGGGCCGTACTATACGGAAGCCACAGTCGGTTTGTTTGCCGGACTGGATCTTGATTTGTGGGGTGTGCATCGCTCAGCGGTTGCCGCCGCCATTGGCGCGCATAATGCCGCGCTGGCAGAAACCGCAGCAGTAGAGCTATCGCTGACCACTGGCGTAGCGCAGCTTTATTACAGTATGCAGGCCAGCTATCAGATGCTCGATCTGTTAGAACAAACACGCGATGTGATTGATTACGCGGTGAAAGCGCACCAGAGTAAAGTGGCGCACGGTCTGGAAGCGCAAGTGCCTTTCCACGGCGCGCGGGCACAGATTCTGGCGGTCGATAAACAAATTGCTGCCGTTAAAGGGCAAATCACCGAAACGCGAGAATCTCTGCGCGCATTGATTGGCGCGGGAGCCAGCGATATGCCGGAGATCAAACCGGTGGCATTACCACGAGTCCAGACCGGCATTCCGGCGACACTCTCTTATGAGTTGCTCGCCAGACGCCCGGATCTGCAAGCTATGCGCTGGTATGTTCAGGCGTCATTAGATCAGGTGGATTCCGCACGGGCGCTGTTCTATCCGAGCTTTGATATCAAAGCGTTTTTCGGCCTGGATTCTATCCACCTGGATACCTTATTCAAAAAAACCAGTCGCCAGTTTAACTTTATCCCGGGTCTGAAATTGCCGCTGTTTGACGGTGGACGGTTGAATGCCAATCTCGAAGGCACTCGCGCCGCCAGCAACATGATGATTGAACGTTACAACCAGTCAGTGCTGAATGCGGTGCGCGACGTTGCCGTCAACGGCACGCGTCTGCAAACGCTCAACGACGAGCGAGAGATGCAGGCTGAACGCGTGGAAGCCACGCGCTTCACCCAGCGCGCTGCCGAGGCCGC
Source organism: Escherichia sp. WS1265 (assembly GCF_046487585.1). Lineage (NCBI taxonomy): Bacteria > Pseudomonadati > Pseudomonadota > Gammaproteobacteria > Enterobacterales > Enterobacteriaceae > Escherichia > Escherichia sp. WS1265. The sequence goes on along the minus strand of NZ_JBJQJE010000003.1, from coordinate 40,894 downwards.
CTATCAACGCGGCTTAACCAGCCGCTTACAGGCCACCGAAGCCCGGTTGCCAGTGCTTGCCGAGGAGATGTCATTACTGATGCTGGACAGCCGCCGGGTGATCCAAAGCATTCAGTTGATGAAATCGCTGGGCGGCGGGTATCAGGCAAGTCCCGTCGTCGAGAAAAAATAAAATGTCTGCCGCGTGATGGCTGTCACGCGGTATTTCGTTTCGTCACGTCAAAACTGACGACAGCCTGTTTTTCGTCAGAGTTTTGAATAAATAGTGCCCGTAATATCAGGGAATGACCCCAAATAAAATGTGGCATAAAAGATGCATACTGTAGTCGAGAGCGCGTATGCGTGATTTGATTAACTGGAGCGAGACCGATGAAAAAAGTCGTCACGGTTTGCCCCTATTGCGCATCAGGTTGCAAAATCAACCTGGTCGTCGATAACGGCAAAATCGTCCGGGCGGAGGCAGCGCAGGGGAAAACCAACCAGGGTACCCTGTGTCTGAAGGGTTATTATGGCTGGGACTTCATTAACGATACCCAGATCCTGACCCCGCGCCTGAAAACCCCCATGATCCGTCGCCAGCGTGGCGGCAAACTCGAACCTGTTTCCTGGGATGAGGCACTGAATTACGTTGCCGAGCGCCTGAGCGCCATCAAAGAGAAGTACGGTCCGGATGCCATCCAGACGACCGGCTCCTCGCGTGGTACGGGTAACGAAACCAACTATGTAATGCAAAAATTTGCGCGCGCCGTTATTGGTACCAATAACGTTGACTGCTGCGCTCGTGTCTGACACGGCCCATCGGTTGCAGGTCTGCACCAATCGGTCGGTAATGGCGCAATGAGCAATGCTATTAACGAAATTGATAATACCGATTTAGTGTTCGTTTTCGGGTACAACCCGGCGGATTCCCACCCAATCGTGGCGAACCACGTAATTAACGCTAAACGTAACGGGGCGAAAATTATCGTCTGCGATCCGCGCAAAATTGAAACCGCGCGCATTGCTGACATGCACATTGCACTGAAAAACGGCTCGAACATCGCGCTGTTGAATGCGATGGGTCATGTCATTATTGAAGAAAATTTGTACGACAAAGCGTTCGTCGCTTCCCGTACAGAAGGCTTTGAAGAGTATCGTAAAATCGTTGAAGGCTACACGCCGGAGTCGGTTGAAGATATCACCGGCGTCAGCGCCAGTGAGATTCGTCAGGCGGCACGGATGTATGCCCAGGCGAAAAGCGCCGCCATCCTGTGGGGCATGGGTGTAACCCAGTTCTACCAGGGCGTGGAAACCGTGCGTTCTCTGACCAGCCTCGCGATGCTGACCGGTAACCTCGGTAAGCCACATGCGGGTGTTAACCCGGTTCGTGGTCAGAACAACGTACAGGGTGCCTGCGATATGGGCGCGCTGCCGGATACGTATCCGGGATACCAGTACGTGAAAGATCCGGCTAACCGCGAGAAATTCGCCAAAGCCTGGGGCGTGGAAAGCCTGCCTGCTCATACCGGTTATCGCATCAGCGAGCTGCCGCACCGCGCAGCGCATGGTGAAGTGCGTGCCGCGTACATTATGGGCGAAGATCCGCTGCAAACTGACGCGGAGCTGTCGGCAGTACGTAAAGCCTTTGAAGATCTGGAACTGGTTATCGTTCAGGACATCTTTATGACCAAAACCGCGTCGGCGGCGGATGTTATTTTACCGTCAACGTCGTGGGGCGAGCATGAAGGCGTGTTTACTGCGGCTGACCGTGGCTTCCAGCGTTTCTTCAAAGCAGTTGAACCGAAATGGGATCTGAAAACGGACTGGCAAATCATCAGTGAAATCGCCACCCGCATGGGTTATCCGATGCACTACAACAACACCCAGGAGATCTGGGATGAGTTGCGTCATCTGTGCCCGGATTTCTACGGTGCGACTTACGAGAAAATGGGCGAACTGGGCTTCATTCAGTGGCCTTGCCGCGATACTTCAGATGCCGATCAGGGGACTTCTTATCTGTTTAAAGAGAAGTTTGATACCCCGAACGGTCTGGCGCAGTTCTTCACCTGCGACTGGGTAGCGCCAATCGACAAACTCACCGACGAGTACCCGATGGTACTGTCAACGGTGCGTGAAGTTGGTCACTACTCTTGCCGTTCGATGACCGGTAACTGTGCGGCACTGGCGGCGCTGGCTGATGAACCTGGCTACGCACAAATCAATACCGAAGACGCCAAACGTCTGGGTATTGAAGATGAGGCATTGGTTTGGGTGCACTCGCGTAAAGGCAAAATTATCACCCGTGCGCAGGTCAGCGATCGTCCGAACAAAGGGGCGATTTACATGACCTACCAGTGGTGGATTGGTGCCTGTAACGAGCTGGTTACCGAAAACTTAAGCCCGATTACGAAAACGCCGGAATACAAATACTGCGCCGTGCGCGTCGAGCCGATCGCCGATCAACGCGCCGCCGAGCAGTACGTGATTGACGAGTACAACAAGTTGAAAACTCGCCTGCGCGAAGCGGCACTGGCGTAATACAGTCCTTTCTACAGCCTCCTTTCGGAGGCTGTTTTTTTATCCATTCGAACTCTTTATACTGGTTACTCCCTACCCAATCGTATTATCAAAATGAAAAAAATTATCGCATTGATGTTGTTTTTAACATTCTTTGCCCACGCCAACGACTCCGAGCCTGGCAGCCAGTATTTAAAGGCAGCAGAGGCCGGGGACCGACGCGCACAATATTTTCTTGCCGACAGCTGGTTTAGCTCCGGCGATTTGAGCAAAGCCGAATATTGGGCACAGAAAGCCGCCGACAGCGGTGATGCTGATGCCTGCGCGCTGTTGGCGCAGATCAAAATCACCAATCCGGTCAGTCTGGACTATCCACAAGCAAAAGTTCTTGCAGAGAAAGCGGCGCAAGCGGGGAGTAAAGAAGGTGAAGTAACGCTGGCGCATATTCTGGTAAATACGCAAGCGGGTAAACCGGATTATCCAAAGGCGATTTCGCTGTTAGAAAACGCTTCGGAAGATCTGGAGAACGACTCTGCCGTCGATGCCCAAATGCTGCTTGGTTTGATTTACGCCAACGGCGTGGGCATTAAGGCCGACGATGACAAGGCAACCTGGTATTTCAAACGCAGCTCTGCGATTTCCCGAACCGGTTATTCCGAGTACTGGGCGGGAATGATGTTCTTAAATGGTGAAGAAGGTTTTATCGAGAAGAACAAACAAAAGGCGCTGCACTGGTTGAACCTGAGCTGTATGGAAGGGTTTGATACCGGGTGTGAAGAGTTTGAAAAATTAACTAACGGTTAAGGTAGGCCTGATAAGACGCGGTAAGCGTCGCATCAGGCATCCACATATTGCCGGGTGGATATCCCCGGCAATCTTCAATTATTGATCCGCAGTTTTATCAAATTTGCCCAGCACTTCACGCTCATAAGCCAGCGCTTTCTTACGGTCAAATTTGTGTTCCCACTTGGCAATCACCAGCACCGCCAGCGCATTACCCACCACGTTCAGCGCAGTACGCGCCATATCGAGGATACGGTCAACACCGGCAATAAATGCCAGACCTTCCAGCGGAATACCTACGCTACCCAGCGTTGCCAGCAGCACCACAAACGACACGCCCGGCACGCCAGCAATCCCTTTCGAGGTCACCATCAGCGTCAGCACCAGAATGATTTCCTGCCAGATGGACAGGTCAATGCCATACAACTGCGCGATGAAAATAGCGGCAATACTTTGATACAGCGTCGAACCATCAAGGTTAAAAGAGTAACCGGTCGGCACCACGAAACTGGTGATCGACGCCGGTGCTCCGTAGGCTTCCATCTTCTCAATAATTCGCGGCAGCACGCTTTCAGAGCTGGCAGTGGAGTACGCCAGAATCAGCTCATCTTTCAGAATACGAATCAGGATCCAGACGCTTAACCCGCACAGGCGCGCCACAATTCCCAGCACGACCAGCGCGAAGAACAGAATGGCGAAATGCACCAGCAGCACCAGTTTCGCCAGTGGCCACAGAGAAGAGAAACCAAAGTTAGCCACCGTCACCGCAATCAGCGCAAACACACCCACCGGTGCATAACGCATCACCATGTGAGTCACTTTAAACATGGTTTCAGAGATGGAGCGGAACACGGTCACCAGCGGTTCACGATGCGTCGCGGGCAGGGAGGAAAGCCCCAGACCAAACAGCACGGAGAAGAAGATGATCGGCAGCATTTCGCCTTTCGCCATCGACGCCACAATGTTCGTCGGCACCAGCGACAAAATCGTGCCCATAATGCCGTGGGAACTGCTTTGTACCGCTTCCGTAGTGCTCTGATATTTCGAGATATCGACGGTCGCCAGCTGCGACATATCCACCCCGGCACCGGGCTGGAAGACGTTCGCCAGAGTGATCCCCAAAATGATGGCGACGGTGGTGATCACCTCGAAGTAAATAATGGTTTTCGCGCCAATACGCCCGAGCTGTTTGGCATCACCAACACCCGCGATACCCACCACCAGCGTGGAGATCACAATCGGCACAACAATCATTTTGATCAGATGGATGAAGATATCACCCGCCGGAGAGAGCAAATTGACGACCAGCCAGTCGCGGCTGTCGCTATGGTAGTGCAGGTAGCTTCCCAGGAGAATGCCCAGCACCATAGCAAACAGAATCTGCCAGGCCAGGCTGAATTTTATATTTTTCATCAGAATAACTTCCTCAATGGAGCGCCGTTCCCCGTTCAGAAACGTGAGAACGTGACATACTGCCAGGGCATGAATTGTGTTGCGTTGGTTTGTAGATTTTTTTAACGCTTATGATCAGTATCATTTGCGCGGTATGTTGCGCAACCCTTTAACAACAGAGCTTTTCGCTGCATTAATGCATAATAACGCGAGTTTATGGCAGGATTAATGAATAACCATTTGTTATGGAAAGATTTTTATTTGTTTAATCTGCAATAATACTGATTGGTGATTATTTTTGGCATATGTTCATTCGATTATTTTTTATGCAGCTCAATAACATAATCTTCATCACCAGATGATTAATCTGATCTCCGCTGCAACAATTTCGCCATATTAATCGACTCGACCAGCTGTGTCCGGTTGATCCGGGGTGAGTTGAGATCCATCACTTTTTGCCATAGTTCGATGGCTTGCGCGTAATTCGCCTGCATAAACGCATCGGAAGCCAGCAGCATCAGAGCGGTGATTTCGTTAGAGTCCAGCGCGAGGGCTTTGTCGATCATTGCGCGAGTCTGGGCGGTCATATGCTGGCTGGCCTGGTAATAAAGCACCGTCGCCAGCGCCGCATACAGTTCAGCGTTCTCACCACGTAGTTGCAACGCCTGACGGTACGCCAGCAGCGAATTGCTGTAATCGTTTTGCCACAGATAATACTCGCCCAGTAACGCCCATTGTTCGCTGTTTTGTGGATTAGCGCGGATTTTATCCTGCAATGCCTGAAGCTGCGCTTCCGGGGTTTGCTGGCTGGCAAACTGATGTAGCGGATCGCGCTGACGCTGATACTCCGCACGTACCGCCTGCCATTTTGGACTTAACAGATAACTGCCGACACAGAGAAATACCATCAATATCGTGAGTGTTGTCAGCATTTTCACCGGTATTTGAGGCTGTTTCATCGCTTCGCCCTTACCCGCCAGAGGATCAGTATCATCAGCAGTAACAACACCACTGGCAGCGCCCACAACACCAGAGTCTGACCGGTTAACGGTGGGTTATAGCGAACAAAATCTCCGTAGCGTTCGGTCATCCAGCCAATGATTTCGACTTCACTTTTCCCCTCCGCCACCATGCTGTAAACCTGATGGCGCATACTGACTGCCACCGGCGCATTGGATTCCAGTAAGTTCTGATTCTGGCACTGCGGGCAGCGTAACTGGCTGGCAATATTTAACGCCTGTTCCTGTTGTTGCGGATTGGCGAATTGCCAGGTGTCTACAACCTGAGCGCGCGCAAAACAGGTAAATAACAGCAGTAGCGTGAGAAGTCCTTTATTCATCGCGCTTCCTCCCCCGCCATCCGCTTAACAATGCGCCCGCAATCATCAACAATCCTCCCCCCCAGATCCAGCGCACACCGCTTTGTACATACAAACGAAAAGCGTAACGATCCGGCCCAGTTTTCTCCCCCATGACCGCATACCAGTCATGGATGCCGTTCCAGCGAATTGACGTTTCCATCATTTGCTGACGACGTGCTTCGTAAAAACGCCGCTCCGGCGTCAGTTCACCAATACGTTGCTGATGGTCAAACAGTGCCACTATCGCTTTTTCGCTGGTGTAATTGCCTCTGGCTTGCAGATCGAGGCGCTCAAAACGGAAGGTGTATCCTGCCAGCGTCACCTGCTGACCCGGCTGTAAATTCAGGCTGATCTCCTGACGGCTGACGCTGGAGACCACGATCCCTGCGGCAAATAACAGCACGCCCGCATGCGCCAGCAGCGCCGGAAGCTGCACGCGTTTGCCAGAGACAAACGTCGCCAGCACAATCACCACCAGCATCAACAGACCAAACGGTAACGTCGCGCGGTTAAAATACGGCGCGCCAACGGAGAGGCGTCCCCAGCCCAGCAGGCCGTAAATCATCGGATAAAGCGTTCCCACCAGCACGATCAATAGCACTGCGCAAGACAGCAACAGCGTAGCGAGGATTAACATTTCCCGCGATAACCCCGAAAAACGCACCGCCGGGCCACCGTCCCGCGCTCGCCAGCCATACAGAGCCAGAGACGCAAGGCTAATCAGTGCAAACAGGCTGAACAACGGCACGGCGCGGACGTTATCCAGCGCGAACGCATGAACCGAAACCAGAATGCCAGAACGGACAATTAAGGTACCCAGCAGCGACAGCATCAGAGTGACTATCGCCAGTAACAGCGACCAGTGGCGGAAAATCCCCCGCTGGCGTGTCAGGGACAAACTGTGCAGCAGCGCAGTGGCAGAAAGCCAGGGTAATAAAGAGGCGTTTTCCACCGGATCCCAGAACCACCAGCCGCCCCAGCCCAGTTCGCAATAGGCCCACCAGGAACCGAGGATGATCCCCGCCGTTAATGCGCTCCAGCCAGGTAGTGCCCAGCGCCAGCAAATTCGGGCGCAGGCCGCATCAAACTCGCCGCGCAGTAAACTCCCCAGCGCCACGCTCGCCGCCACCATCAAACCGCCATAGCCGAGATAAAGCAGCGGCGGATGGAAGATAAGACCGGGATGTTGCAGCATCGGATTGAGATCGCGGCCTTCGATTGCTGGTGGAAATATCCGCACGAAGGGATCGGACCACAGCACCACAAACAGTAGCAGTGCGGCAAGCATGAGAGATAAAACGGCTAGCGTCAGCGGAAATAGCGGATCGGTTTGCTGCCGATAATGCCAGGCAAACAGCGCGCTCCAGGCGGAAAGCAGCAGCACCCAAAGCAACAGCGAACCTTCATGACCACCCCATACCGCCGCCAGTTTGAGTTCCCACGACAGCAGGCTATAGCTATGTTGGGCGACATAAATGACCGAGAAATCGCTGATGAGAAAACAATACGTCAGTACGCCAAAGGCGAGCAGCAGGAGCGCGAACTGCGCCAGAATGCCGATGCAAGTGAGTCGCATCATGGCAGGCCAGCGCAACCGCACTCCCGCGAAGGCCGTCAACGGGGTCAACACGTTGACCCCGAGACTTAACAACAACGCCAGAAAACCGACTTCAGGAAGGAATACGTCCAGAAACCACCTCTGTTCTGGCTTACGCCACCGTTAACTGCCCGGCGTAGAGAATGAAAAAACGCAGCATCAACACGCCGACCAGGCTGGCCCCACACGCCGCCAGCACAGCAGGAATGCCGGAACTGCGATTGACCCACGGTTTGAGCAACATTGGCACAATCAGCCCCAGCCCGGCGACACCAAGCCAGAACCACCACGTCCAGAAACCGCCGCCCAATGCCGCCACCAGCGCACGCACTTTACCGTCATCGCCCAGGGCCAGTCCGACAAAAAACGCCACCAGCAGGAAGATTTCGCCCCATACCACAGGGATCTCCATACGGTGTACAAAGTGCGCTTCCGTGGAATGCGGGTTACTGCGTTGGCGTATCGCCATGGCGATCAGCGCCACCGCCGCACCGGACGAGATGCCGGAGAAGAGGAACAACACCGGCAGGATCGGGTTATTGAGGAACGGATACGATTTCAGCGCCGATAGCAGAAAGCCGGTATAAGCCCCCAGCATTACCGCCAGCACCAGCATCAATGTTTCCAGTCCGCGATGAACGGGCGTCAGCAGGCTCAGAACCTTTTGCACGAACCCCAGCTTCGGCAACCAGCGTTGTTGCAGGGCAAGCAAATCATGTTCAAAGATTTTCGCCAGCCACAGCAACAGCACCACCATGTAGAGCTGAAACAGCATCACCCCCATCGACATCACCGAGGTAAAACTGTAGTGGAACATCAGCTTCCAGAAGGTCCACGGTCTTGTCAGGTGGAAGACGAGGATCAACAGACCAAGGATCACCGCGCCAGGCCCGACAATCAGCGTGGTGCGCAACAACGTACTGTCTGCACCGCCCGCCTGCGGGTAGAAGCGACGTAACAGCACGGCCAGTGTCACCAGACCGGCAGAAATACCAATCAAAAACAGGTAGATGGCAATCGGCCAGTCCCACACCAGCGATTCAAAATGAAATGCGGAAGTCTGCGTCATTGGCTCACCTCCCCGTATTTAAACGGTACGCGGTACAGCTTCGGTTTGGTTCCCAGCGCCAGCTTGTAGCGGTAAGTGGGCTTCTGGCGCAGCAGTTGCGAAATCTCACTGTTGGGATCGTCCAGATTGCCAAACGTCAGCGCCTTCGTCGGGCAAGCCTCAACGCACGCGGGCAGCTTACCGGCCTGCAAATTGGTCTTACGGCAGAAATCGCATTTGTCCGCTGTCTTCGTGACCGGATGGATAAAGCGCACGCGGTACGGACAGGCGGCGATGCAGTACTGACAACCGACGCAGAGATCCGGATTTACATCGACAATCCCACTGGCAGCATCGCGAAAAGACGCACCGGTCGGGCAGACGTCAACGCACGGCGCATGATCGCAGTGCTGGCAAGACTTACGGAAGAAGCGATATTTCACATCAGGAAATTCGCCCTGCGGCTCGCTACGAATAATCGTCAGGCGCGAGACACCTTCCGGCACCTTGTTCACTTCCCGACAAGCATCCATACAGGCGGTACAGCCGATGCATAACGACTCGTCATGCACCATGCCGTAACGCACCCCATTGATATTCAACGTTTTCGCCACCACGCGTCCTGCGGTGCCGCTGACGGCTGCCAGCACGCCGACGCCGGTGAGAAACTGGCGACGAGACCAGGTCATGGCTGCTCCTTAAGCAACGGAACAGACGCCGGGTTAAAGTTCGGATTGGTACGCTGATCGCTGTGGCAATCGACGCAAATCTTAATCCGTCCTTTGTCACTTAACGTCTGCATCGTATCTTGCTGTGGATGCAGGGAATGGCAGCTGGCGCACGCCACTTTGGTTACGTGGACATCGTGTGGCCAGAACGCTTTTTGCAACTGTTCCGGCAAATGGCAGGACATACAGACGCTGTTCTGCTCTCCAACCTTGTACATCGGCTCGTTAAAGCGCATCACATCTTTCACCCCTTCGCGGTGTTGCGGTGATGGCTGGCCGTGACAGTTGGTGCAGGTGACCGGCAGTTTGTTATTCGGGTTGATAACGGAAGCATGTTTGCCATGCATACCTTCGGTATCTGGCTTATGACAGTCCAGACAGGCGGCATCCGGGTTACGCTGCTGGGTAACTTCGTAGCGATCACCAGATGCCTGCGCCGCAGGGGTAGCGGTAATTCCGTTCAGGCTCCACAACAGGCCCGACGCCAGCACCCCGGCAGTTAATAACGAACGTAATACGCTCATATTCACTCCATTGTGTTTTCCGCCCCTTGCGAGGCGGAACGGGGTTATTGGCTTAACAGACCGTTTTTACGTGCCTGCTCTTCCCACTGCGGGATCACCGTTTTGATGAAGTCCTGCTTCTCGGCCTTGATTTGTTCCATGTTCAGGCCAATGGCCTTCTGGGCTTTCTCTTTGGTCGAGATATCCGGGATCTGGATTTCATGAGTGATGCCTTTGGTCGCCAGCAGGCGCGCCAGTTTGGTGCGTGCATCCGCCGCTTTATCCATCGCCGTACCGAGCATCCTCAGACCTTCTTCCGGTGCGTGCATATGAATGCCGTGGGAAGCGATCGCCAGATCCCAACGCCACTGGGCATGACGGATATCGTCCTGAATAGGCTTCATTTCGGCTTCCGTCGCGCCTGCATCCAGCGCCGCTTTCGCTTCGAAGTGAGCGTGAACCAGTTGATCTTCAACCTTGATTTTCAGGTCGTTAATCGACTGCTTACGTTCCGCGACCACTTTTTGCAAGGCAGCTTTGTCCTGGGTATGGCAGTTCGCACAAGTCTGGGCGAAGTTATCAAACGGATTACCAATTTTATGGTCGGTGTAGAGTTTGCCTTCGGCGTTCTGCACTTTTGGCATATGGCAATCGATACAGGTCACGTTGTTTTTGCCATGAATGCCCGCTGTCCAGGTTTCATATTCCGGGTGCTGCGCTTTCAGCATTGGCGTTTTCGACAGGGAGTTAGTCCAGTCAGAGAAGGCAATTTTGTCGTAATACTGCTCCATATTTTCGACTTTCATGCCGTCATCCCACGGGAATTTAACCGCTTTGTTTTTGCCGTCGAAGTAATACTCCACATGGCACTGACCGCAAACCATCGATTGCTGGTCGAAACGTCCGGCTTTCTCAAAAGGTTTACCAATGGCTTCCATCGCGCGAGCCGCATACGGACGGGAAAGGGTTAACTCCGGTTTGCCTTTGGCGAACTCTGGTGAGGCGGTGTTATGGCAATCGGCACAACCTAAGTTGTTGACGATTTCCGGGCCGCCGCGCGCCCATTTTCCGTGGAAGTAGCCATCTTCGCCGTCTTTCTGGATCAGACGCGCCACATCCGGGCTTTTACAACTCCAGCATGCCATCGGTAGCGGACCATCTTCAGCGTTTTTCGGCGCACCGGTACGCAGGGTTTCACGCACATCGGTCACAGCAAAGGCATGTCCACGCGGCTTGTTGTAATCGCGCGAGAAGGGATACCCCGCCCACAGGATCACCAGCCGTGGATCTTCCGCCAGGGCGTCAACACGCTCTGACTGTTCCGAGGTGGCTTTCCAGGAGAGATATTGATCGGGATGTTGCGGGGCAAAGGTTTCATTCTTCGCTTCAACAGTTACAGGTTTTGCGGGAGCTGCCGTTTGTTCAGCGTGAACAGAAGTGAAAAAGAAAAAAGGAATCAATAAGCTGAAGATACGGCGTGCGTTTATTTTTATCCTTGTCATAGGGGCTTCATCCGAATTGCGCCATTGTTGCAATGGCGGTTTTTATTGTTTTTCACGACAGTAACCGCACCTACACTGTCATGACATTGCTCACCCCTATGTGTAACAAATAACCACACTGTGAATGTTGTCTTTAATCAATTGTAAGTGCATGTAAAATACCACTTTAGAGTTAGTCAGTATCTTCCTCTTTTTCAACAGCATGCATAACTGCATGTTCCTCAAAGAATTAATCAACTTTTGTTGCTGACCTTCAAAAATTACCCTGCCGTTTATTTGCACAATTCTACTTTTGCGTGATCTGTCGCCCAAATACTAAACAAAACTGCCAATACCCCTACATTTAACGCTTATGCCACATATTATTAACATCCTACAAGGAGAACAAAAGCATGAGTCAAATTCACAAACACACCATTCCTGCCAACATCGCAGACCGTTGCCTGATAAACCCTCAGCAGTACGAGGCGATGTATCAACAATCTATTAACGCACCAGATACCTTCTGGGGCGAACAGGGAAAAATTCTCGACTGGATCAAACCTTACCAGAAGGTGAAAAACACCTCCTTTGCCCCCGGTAATGTGTCCATTAAATGGTACGAGGACGGCACGCTGAATCTGGCGGCAAACTGCCTTGACCGCCATCTGCAAGAAAACGGCGATCGTACCGCCATCATCTGGGAAGGCGACGACGCCAGCCAGAGCAAACATATCAGCTATAAAGAGCTGCACCGCGACGTCTGCCGCTTCGCCAATACCCTGCTCGAGCTGGGCATTAAAAAAGGTGATGTGGTGGCGATTTATATGCCGATGGTGCCGGAAGCCGCGGTCGCGATGCTGGCCTGCGCCCGCATTGGCGCGGTGCATTCGGTAATTTTCGGCGGCTTCTCGCCGGAAGCCGTTGCCGGGCGCATTATCGATTCTAACTCACGGTTGGTGATCACTTCCGACGAAGGCGTGCGCGCCGGGCGTAGTATTCCGCTGAAGAAAAACGTTGATGACGCGCTGAAAAACCCGAACGTCACCAGCGTAGAGCATGTGGTGGTACTGAAGCGTACTGGCGGAAAAATCGACTGGCAGGAAGGGCGCGACCTCTGGTGGCACGACCTGGTTGAGCAAGCCAGCGATCAGCACCAGGCGGAAGAGATGAACGCCGAAGATCCGCTGTTTATTCTCTACACCTCCGGTTCTACCGGGAAGCCGAAAGGCGTGCTGCACACTACCGGCGGTTATCTGGTGTACGCGGCGCTGACCTTTAAATATGTCTTTGATTATCATCCGGGTGATATCTACTGGTGCACCGCCGATGTGGGCTGGGTTACCGGACACAGTTATTTGCTGTACGGCCCGCTGGCCTGCGGCGCGACCACGCTGATGTTTGAAGGCGTACCGAACTGGCCGACGCCTGCCCGTATGGCGCAGGTGGTGGACAAGCATCAGGTCAATATTCTCTATACCGCGCCCACGGCGATTCGCGCGCTGATGGCGGAAGGCGATAAAGCGATTGAAGGCACCGACCGTTCGTCACTGCGCATTCTCGGTTCCGTGGGCGAGCCAATTAACCCAGAAGCGTGGGAGTGGTACTGGAAAAAAATCGGCAATGAGAAATGCCCGGTGGTCGACACCTGGTGGCAGACCGAAACTGGCGGTTTCATGATCACGCCGCTGCCTGGCGCTACCGAGCTAAAAGCCGGTTCGGCAACACGTCCGTTCTTCGGCGTGCAACCGGCGCTGGTCGATAACGAAGGTAACCCGCTGGAAGGCGCTACCGAAGGCAGTCTGGTGATCACCGACTCCTGGCCGGGTCAGGCGCGTACGCTGTTTGGCGATCACGAACGTTTTGAACAGACCTACTTCTCCACCTTCAAAAATATGTATTTCAGCGGCGACGGCGCGCGTCGTGATGAAGATGGCTATTACTGGATCACCGGGCGTGTGGACGACGTGCTGAACGTCTCCGGTCACCGTCTGGGAACGGCAGAGATTGAGTCGGCGCTGGTGGCGCATCCGAAAATTGCCGAAGCCGCCGTAGTAGGTATTCCGCACAATATTAAAGGTCAGGCGATCTACGCCTACGTCACGCTTAATCACGGGGAGGAACCGTCACCAGAACTGTACGCAGAAGTCCGCAACTGGGTGCGTAAAGAGATTGGCCCGCTGGCGACGCCAGACGTGCTGCACTGGACCGACTCCCTGCCTAAAACCCGCTCCGGCAAAATTATGCGCCGTATTCTGCGCAAAATTGCGGCGGGCGATACCAGCAACCTGGGCGATACCTCGACGCTTGCCGATCCAGGCGTGGTCGAGAAGCTGCTTGAAGAGAAGCTGGCTATCGCGATGCCATCGTAACCCACAATTGCCGGATGCGGCGTATAACGCCTTATCCGGTCTACACGCCCCTTTCTTTATAGTGGGAAAGGGCAAATATAAAAATTCCCCTAAGTATTTCGCGTTGCAGGAAGGAAGCAAGCGAGCATCTCCCCAGGAGCATAGAAAACTATGTGACTGGGGGAGGCGAGTGCGGCTGACGAACCTGCGGCGTGAAAGACGACGGGGAACCTCTGGAGAATCTGTGATGAATGGCACTATTTATCAGCGGATAGAAGACAATGCGCATTTCAGGGAGTTAGTCGAAAAACGGCAACGGTTTGCCACCATCCTGTCGATTATTATGCTGGCAGTTTATATCGGCTTTATTTTACTGATCGCCTTCGCGCCCGGCTGGCTGGGCACCCCGCTGAATCCGAACACCAGCGTCACACGCGGTATTCCGATTGGTGTTGGAGTGATTGTGATCTCCTTTGTTCTCACTGGTATCTACATCTGGCGGGCGAACGGCGAATTCGACCGTCTTAATAATGAAGTCCTGCATGAGGTACAAGCATCATGAAAAGAGTTCTGACGGCGCTTGCCGCCACACTCCCTTTCGCAGCTAACGCCGCGGATGCTATTAGCGGGGCCGTAGAGCGCCAGCCAACGAACTGGCAGGCGATTATTATGTTCCTGATTTTCGTCGTGTTTACGCTCGGCATTACCTATTGGGCGTCAAAACGCGTACGTTCTCGTAGCGACTACTACACCGCAGGCGGCAATATCACCGGTTTTCAGAACGGGCTGGCGATTGCCGGGGACTATATGTCTGCCGCCTCATTTTTGGGGATCTCCGCGCTGGTGTTTACCTCCGGCTATGACGGCTTAATTTACTCGCTGGGCTTCCTGGTGGGCTGGCCGATCATTTTGTTCCTGATTGCCGAACGTCTGCGTAACCTTGGTCGCTACACCTTTGCCGATGTAGCCTCTTACCGCCTGAAACAGGGGCCAATCCGTATTCTTTCGGCCTGTGGTTCTCTGGTGGTCGTGGCACTTTACCTTATCGCTCAGATGGTAGGCGCAGGTAAACTCATCGAACTGCTGTTTGGCCTTAACTATCACATTGCGGTAGTACTGGTCGGCGTGCTGATGATGATGTACGTCCTGTTCGGCGGCATGCTGGCGACCACCTGGGTACAGATTATCAAAGCCGTGCTGTTGCTGTTCGGTGCCAGCTTTATGGCCTTTATGGTGATGAAACACGTCGGCTTTAGCTTCAACAATCTGTTCAGCGAAGCGATGGCGGTACACCCGAAAGGTGTCGACATCATGAAGCCGGGCGGGCTGGTGAAAGATCCCATCTCCGCGCTCTCTCTGGGGCTAGGACTGATGTTTGGTACGGCTGGCTTGCCGCACATTCTGATGCGCTTCTTTACGGTCAGCGATGCCCGCGAAGCGCGTAAGAGCGTGTTCTACGCTACCGGATTTATGGGCTACTTCTATATTCTGACCTTTATTATCGGCTTCGGCGCGATCATGCTGGTTGGTGCGAATCCGGAATATAAAGACGCGGCGGGCCATCTGATTGGTGGTAACAACATGGCGGCAGTTCACCTGGCGAATGCAGTGGGTGGCAACCTGTTCCTCGGTTTTATTTCAGCGGTTGCTTTCGCCACCATTCTTGCGGTGGTTGCGGGTCTGACGCTGGCGGGCGCATCGGCGGTGTCTCACGACCTGTACGCTAACGTCTTCAAAAAAGGCGCGACCGAACGTGAAGAGCTGCGGGTATCAAAAATCACCGTTCTGATTTTGGGTGTGATTGCCATTATCCTCGGCGTGCTGTTTGAGAATCAGAACATCGCCTTCATGGTAGGCCTGGCGTTTGCCATCGCGGCGAGCTGTAACTTCCCGATCATTCTGCTTTCTATGTACTGGTCGAAACTGACTACCCGTGGCGCGATGCTGGGCGGCTGGTTAGGACTGATTACTGCGGTGGTGCTGATGATCCTCGGCCCGACGATTTGGGTACAGATCCTCGGTCACGAAAAAGCCATCTTCCCGTATGAATACCCGGCGCTGTTCTCTATCAGCGTGGCATTCCTCGGCATCTGGTTCTTCTCGGCAACCGATAACTCAGCGGAAGGCGCGCGCGAGCGTGAACTGTTCCGTGCGCAGTTTATCCGTTCCCAGACCGGCTTTGGCGTTGAGCAAGGCCGCGCGCATTAATCTCTCCCCTTCCCCGGTCGCCTGACCGGGGAATACTCTTCCTCTGCAAAATGCATCACCTTTTCCCATAATATTAAAGAAATAAACTCATTAAAAAATGAGCGATTTTTGACAGTTGTAGAAAATGATAATGCAGAGAATATGCCTTTTCTTTCTTGTTAATTATAAGGATATTTTATGCGCTATAATGGTTTAAATAATATGTTTTTTCCTCTTTGCCAGATTAACGATAACCACTCTGTCACAAGTCCATCACATACAAAGAAAACAAAATCAGATAATTACAGAAAACATCATAAAAACACGTTAATTGACAATAAAGCCCTCTCTCTTTTCAAAATAGATGATCATGAAAAAGTGATAGGCTTGATTCAGAAAATGAAAAGATTTTATGATAGTTTACCATCAGGAAAAATCACGAAAGAAACGGACAGGAAAATACATAAACATTTTATAGATATAGCTTCACATGCAAATAATAAATGTGACGATAGAATTACGAGAAGAGTTTACCTTAATAAAGATAAGGAAGTGTCCATTAAGGTAGTATATTTTATAAATAATGTCACCGTCCATAATAATACTATCGAAATCCCACAGACAGTAAATGGTGGTTACGATTTTTCACACCTTAGCCTGAAAGGCATCGTGATTAAAGATGAAGATTTATCCAATTCGAATTTTGCAGGTTGCAGACTACAAAACGCTATTTTCCAGGACTGTAATATGTATAAAACGAATTTTTATTGCGCCATAATGGAAAAAATACTTTTTGATAATTGTATTCTCGATGACTCAAATTTCGCTCAGATAAAAATGGCTGACGGAACTCTAAATGCATGCTCCGCTATGCATGTTCAATTCTACAATGCAGCAATGAATAGAGCCAATATTAAAAATACCTTCCTTGATTATTCAAATTTTTATATGGCGTACATGGCTGAGGCAAATCTTTATAAAGTAATAGCGCCATATGTTAATTTATTTAAAGCCGACCTTAGTTTCTCTAAACTCGATTTAATTAACTTTGACCATGCTGATCTGTCTCGCGTCAATCTGAACAAAGCAATCCTCCAGAATATAAACTTAATTGATAGCAAACTCTTTTTTACGCGGCTGACAAATACATTCCTCGAAATGGTTATATGTACCGGATCTAATATGGCTAATGTTAATTTTAATAATGCCAATTTAAGCAACTGCCATTTCAACTGTTCTATTTTAACAAAAGCCTGGATGTTTAATACCCGTCTCTATCGGGTTAATTTCGATGAGGCTAGCGTGCAGGGAATGGGCATTTCCATTCTCCGAGGGGAGGAAAATATCCCCATTAATAGTGATACTCTGATAACACTACAGAAATTCTTTGAAGAAGATTGTACCTCTCATACTGGCATGTCACAAACTGAGGATAATATTCATGCAGTCGCTATGAAGATTACTGCAGATATTATGCGAGATGCAGATTGAGGTTAAGCCGAAGAACAGCCAATGAATTGACTTTAAAAGAGAGATAACTTATTTGTTTTAGAATCATGTATGTTAGCCCGAGCTAACCTGTTAAAGGTGCAAAAGATTGCACCTTTTTCAAATTACCTCGGGCCTGGTTACGTCGCTTTCGGCTTACTGATTTTCCTCAATCAACAACGCTTCAAGCAAATCGAGATCGTGCAGTAATTTTTGCAGCGTTTCGTTGCTGATCTCCCGCGTGGCGCGCAGGTGGTACAGTTCAGCACGTTCAGAACGCAATGCCGCCAGACGGAAGCGACGCTCAAGGTTCTCTTCCTGCACGGAACTTTCAACGTCGTTACGTCCATCGGCGCGACGACGCAGGTTACCAATGACGCGAGAACTGACCTCCGTAAGCAGCTGGTTATCGATATTCTCTTCGGTATCCGCCGCCAGACGCTCCTCCATTTTCTGGATCGCCACAATCGCCACTTCTGCCGTTGCCGCTCGCGCAATACGTTCCTCTTTCAATTGTTGCGAATGGTCCGCGACTTCAATGTGTTGTAGCAGAATAGGCAACATCACCACGCCGACAAACAGCGAGAAGAGAATGACACCAGCCGCCAGGAATACCAGCTCATAGCGCGCCGGGAAGACGTTACCATCCGGCAAGAGCAGCGGGATAGAGAGCACACCGGCCAGAGTGATCGCCCCACGCACCCCGGCGAAAGACGCGATCAGGATTTCTCGTGTGGTCCACGAACCAAACTCCATCGGCTTCTTCTTCAGGAAGCGGTTGCTGAACTTTTTCATCGTCCACAGCCAGCCGAAACGGACCAGCATCAGCGCCGCATAAATCAGAATGATATCGGTAAACAGCATCCAGATTTCGACGTTAGGGTCGATTTCTGCCGCCATCAGCGACGTCTCCAGAATACCCGGCAGCTGCAGACCTAACAGCAGGAATACCATGCCGTTAAAGACAAATTCCAGCATCGCCCAGGTACTGTTTGCGCGCAGGCGCATTGCCAGCGGCGCACGGCGCATCACACCGGAGCGGGTGATGGTCATCCCGGCGGCAACCGCAGCGAGGATGCCGGAAACGCCAATATGTTCGGCAATCAGATAAGAAGCGAATGGCAGCAAGAACAGTAGAACAATCTGCGTCGCGGGTTCATCACCGCCCCAGCGGCTGAGGAATCGCAGCGAGCGACCATACAGCCAGCTCACTACAAAACCGGCGAGAATACCGCCAATGGCCACTTTCATAAATTCGACCGTCGCACCGCCGACGGTGAAGATCATCGTCCCCATCGCCACTGCTACGGCAAACTTCAACGACACCAGGCCGGAGGCGTCATTCATCAACGCTTCGCCCTGCAAAATGCCCATGATTTTTTTCGGGATGCGCCCTTCGCCAACAATCCCGGAGAGCGCCACAGCATCGGTCGGAGAAAGCACCGCCGCCAGCGCAAAGGCGGGGATCAGCGGAATGCCCGGCACCACCCAGTAAATAAGGAAGCCAATGCCGACCACGGTGACCACCACCAGCGCCAGCGCGAGGCCGAAAATCTCTCGACCATGTTCGAGAAATTCACGGGTCGGCGTTTTCCAGCCATCAGCGAACAGCAACGGCGGGATAAACAAGACTAAAAAGAGTTCAGGATCAAACTCCACATGCAAACCAAACGTCGGCCACGCCAGTAGCGCACCGATGGCGATTTGCATAAGCGGAAGCGGGATCTGAAAGGGCATGACACGAGTGACCACCCCGGACAGCGAGACCACGAGGGTCATTATCAGTATGGTGAAGAAGATTTCCATGCGTTCCCTGTTTGCGATGTTTTTTATGATCTGAGAAAGACGTTATGCCTGAATTCTCATTTTTTCAGAATATCGCAAAAGCTCACACAATGTGCGGAGAAAATAAAAACGGGCAGCCATTGCCACCCGTTTTCAGAATCATATGAAAGATTAGATAGCCCAGCCACCCGCATAGAAGGTCACCAGCGCCACGGCGATAACGACCGTACCGATGTTCAACTTGCGCCATTCGCCGGAAACCAGACGACCAATCACCAGAGTCGCGAAGCCGATCATGATGCCTGTTACGATGTTACAGGTCAGCACGATGAATACCGCCGTAACCAGACCCGCCATCGCATCAACAAAATCAGCAAAGTCGATTTTCGCCACGTTGCTCAGCATCAGCAGGCCAACGTACATCAGCGCTGGAGCCGTTGCGTACCCAGGAACGAGGTAAGAGAGCGGAGAGAGGAACAGAATCAGCAGGAACAGCACGCCAACGGTGATAGCCGTCAAACCGGTTTTACCGCCCGCCGCCGTACCCGCCGCAGACTCAATGTATACCGCTGCCGGAGCTGCCCCCACCAGGCCAGAGAAAACGCTGCTCATGGAGTCAGTGGTCAGTGCTTTCCCGCCGTCGATGATCTGCCCGTCTTTATCCAGCAGGTTCGCCTGGCCGGCGACGGCACGGATAGTTCCGGTGGCATCAAATACTGCCGTCATCACCAGCGCCAGAACGCTTGGCAGGACTACAGGATTCAGCGCGCCCATAATATCCAGGCTGCCAATCAGTGAATTGCCGTTTTCATCGCTCAATGAAGGCATGGCGAAAACGCCGGAGAAATGGACGTTAGGATCGAAGATCAAACCGACAATTGAGATACCGATAATGGTCAGCAGAATGCCACCAGGGACTTTCAGTTTTTCCAGGCCGATGATCACCGCCAGACCTACCAGTGACATAATCACCGGGAAGGTCGCGAAATCACCCAGCGCAACGGGCAGACCATCAAGCGGGTTTTTAATCACCAGACCGACACCATTAGCGGCAATGAGCAGCAGGAACAGACCGATACCGATCCCCGTGCCGTGCGCCACACCGTGCGGCAAGTTGCGCAAAATCCAGCTACGGATACCCGTGGCAGAAATTATCGTAAACAGCACACCCATCAGGAACACGGCACCCAGCGCGACAGGTACGCTAATATGTTGCCCCAGCACCAGACTGAATGCGGTAAACGCCGTCAGGGAGATGGCGCAACCAATCGCCAACGGCAGATTAGCCCACAGACCCATCACGATAGAACCGAGTCCGGCAACCAGACAGGTCGCAACGAAAACTGCCGCAGGCGGGAAGCCCGCTTTACCCAACATGCCTGGAACGACGATAACCGAGTAGACCATCGCCAGAAACGTTGTTAACCCGGCAACCACTTCCTGACGGACAGTGCTTCCACGTTGTGAAATTTTAAACCAGGCGTCGAGTGAACCGCCGGTACGCGCTGATGGCGTAGACATAAGAAAACATCCCCTGAGAGTTTAATTTTCGTCAAGATGCGTGGCGGACAATCCCCTGCCAGCGAAACGTTATCTTCCTGCTCCAGGTTTGCGACAAATTGGTGCGTCGCAAAAAAGCAAACGTTTAGCTCCGCGCATACAAAACGGGTGGTAAAAAAAGCAAACGATTATCCGGCGATCATAGCGGCTTTTTCAACCGAAGTTTGCTGCTTTTTTCTCTTTTATTGTCTTGACGATGAAAAACCAGGCAATTGATGCGCAAACGTTATCGTCGATGCGCAAGATTGCAGCGTTATCGAGCCGCATACCGTTCAGGATTGCGATAAAAAATCGTCTGAGATGACAAAAATATTGCGGCTAAAAAGTGTACTTTTACACTGGCGAAGAAACGCCGGTGACATACAATTAAAGCATCAACACCAACCGGAACCTCCACCACGTGCTCGAATGAGGTGTGTTGACGTCGGGGGAAACCCTCCTGTGTACCAGCGGGATAGAGAGAAAGACAAAGACCGGAAAACAAACTAAAGCGCCCTTGTGGCGCTTTAGTTTTGTTCATCTTCCAGTAAGCGTGCGCCGGTACCTTCTTCTCCTAAGCGGTCGCCCGGGTTACGCAATGGGCAATCACTGCGCGAAAGGCAGCCACAACCAATACATCCGTCCAGTTCGTCACGCAGCGCCACTAAGGTATGAATGCGCCGATCCAACTCTTCTCGCCATTGGGACGAAAGCTGTTTCCACTCTTTCGCACTTAATGTATGCCCTTCGGGCAACACGCCAAATGCTTCACGAATGGTCGCCAGCGGAATGCCAATACGCTGAGCAATTTTGATGATTGCGACATATCGCAACACATCACGTTTATATCGCCGCTGATTGCCACTATTACGGATACTGCTAATCAACCCTTTGCTTTCATAGAAATGCAGCGCCGATACCGCCACACCGCTGCGTTTTGCCACTTCGCCGGGGGTTAGCAGCGCTTTAATGCGGGGTAATTTCTTTTCCATAAATCGCTTTACCTCAAGTTAACTTGAGGAATTATACTCCCCAACAGATGAATTAACGAACTGAACACTGAAAAGAGGCAGATTTATGTCCCATCAGAAAATTATTCAGGATCTTATCGCATGGATTGACGAGCATATTGACCAGCCGCTTAACATTGATGTCGTCGCAAAAAAATCAGGCTATTCAAAGTGGTACTTACAGCGGATGTTCCGCACGGTGACGCATCAGACACTTGGTGATTACATTCGCCAACGCCGCCTGTTACTGGCCGCCGTTGAGTTGCGCACCACCGAGCGTCCGATTTTTGATATCGCAATGGACCTGGGTTATGTCTCGCAGCAGACCTTCTCCCGCGTTTTCCGTCGGCAGTTTGATCGCACTCCCAGCGATTATCGCCACCGCCTGTAGTTTTATTGCCCGCGCGTTAACTCCCGCGCGGGTAATTGCTCCATCCATTGCATAAACACCTGCGGCGGCATCGCCTTCGCAAAGAACCATCCCTGGCAATAGCGCACGCCGCGTTTGCGCAGCCAGTTAACCTGTTCCTCAGTTTCGACGCCTTCAGCGATCGTTTTTAATCCCAGGCTGTGCGCCAGCTCGATGATATGTTCCGCAATCAAATGACTGGTTTTATGGGTGGTCAGCGTCTCAACAAACGATTTATCGATTTTCAAAATATCGACATTCAATGATTTAAGGTTATGCAAGTTAGAGTAGCCAATACCAAAATCATCAATTGCCACTTCGTAACCAGCCTGGCGGAAAGCCAGAATAATCGGCGTCATTTTGTCGACATCAAGAAATGCATGTTCAGTCACTTCAAATTTAATTTGCTGCGGACGCACCGCATATTGCTCTGTTTTCTGGTTGGTTCGCGCTATCAACCGTGACGTATGAAAATCGGAGGCCGACAGGTTAATAGAAACATAGCGATCGACATGTGTTGCCAGGTACACGCCCAGATCGCGGAAGACATTATCAATAACATAATCAGTTATCTGTTCGATCATCCCCTCCTTTTCTGCCAGCGGAATAAACTCTGCCGGATTCATTACTTGCCCCTGCTCACCAGGCCAACGTAACAATGCTTCAGCTCCGATACATTTTTCTGTTTTGATATCGATTATTGGCTGGTAATAAAGGCAAAGTTGATGTTTTTCGAGGGCGCGTTGCAATTTGCGTTTGGGAGACAAATAGTTTTGTCGAATACGTAGCCAGAGTAATAACAGAACAAGACTCCCCAAAATACCGGCGGGTAATGCAAAAATAAGATGATTATAAAAATGTGCTATAAGACGTTGATATGAAGTCGCAACAATGGCTGCAATTGGGCGTTTTGTCGAATAAACTGTCGCATATAAATAGCCATTTCTTTGTACGGTTAAATCATTCAAATGAATCAGCGGAGAAAACGTTGCTGCCGAGGCCTCGTTGCTTAACGAGAAAAAGGTTTTCGTCACCGTATCATACACACCCCATTGCAATGTCGGATCATCAGACATCACTTCACTCCAGAAGAGAGGGTTGATGACCGCCACATAATTTCCCCGCTGCATATAGGTCATTTTATAGCCAGAGAAAAAAGGCGTATCGCGGTAATAATAGATAGAAACGTTAGGTTCACGTTTATAATCGGCCGGTGCAATCGTATAGCCGTTTACAGGCGCTATCAGCGATGAGCATAAAAAATGGTTATCACGGGCATAGATCAATTCATTAATATAAAGATAGCCACGAATAATATTCAACATTCGCTTTTGATGGGCTGGAGTGCAAACTTGCCCCTGATAGCGTTCTGCTGCATCGCTCACTAAATCTGCCTGGCGAATGACCAGCTCGGATTTATCCAGCGCCAGCTGAGCAAAAGTTTGGAGCTGACTATTCACTTCTGATTTTGCCCAAAGGAAGGCAATCCATAGCGACAGAATGATGGGAAAGAGAACTAAAAAGATAATGCCCGGCAACGCCAGTAATTGGTGTCGTGCACGATGACTCATTGCTATCAATTTCCTGCCTGTTTATACCCGGTCATTGCAAGGCGAGAACCCTGGTTATCGACGTCTTTAGATAAATCTTACGGTATAAATAGCACTTTTGCCTGATTTGAAATTGATACCTTTTTAATCGTCACCTGAATAAAAGTAATTCATTGATATTCAAAATTAATTTCCTAAAGAAATGCGGAGGCGGCGGGAAGATATACCCTTAATGCCACTGAAAAACCACATAATCTGTACAGCAATAAAAGTCACGGCCTAATCTGGCTAACAAACAATCAATTGTGATATAGTTCACAAAATTAATGAAACAAACAGAGTGTTTCATTTTTGTGTCCTGCAAGCCCCGCGATAGCCAGAGTGTACCACGCCTCCCGTGAACAACGCCGCGCTGTCCAGGGCAT
The DNA here is from genome assembly GCF_046487585.1 of Escherichia sp. WS1265. NCBI lineage: Bacteria > Pseudomonadati > Pseudomonadota > Gammaproteobacteria > Enterobacterales > Enterobacteriaceae > Escherichia > Escherichia sp. WS1265. Next base: position 16,762 of record NZ_JBJQJE010000003.1, on the reverse strand, counting down.
CGGCTCTTTTCAGAGGAATTGTTTGATGGCTACCCTCACCACTGGCGTGGTTCTACTTCGCTGGCAACTTCTTAGTGCCGTAATGATGTTTCTGGCCAGCACGCTCAACATCCGTTTTCGTCGGTCTGATTATGTCGGGCTTGCAGTGATCAGCAGCGGTCTGGGCGTGGTTTCTGCCTGCTGGTTCGCAATGGGGTTGCTTGGCATCACAATGGCGGATATCACCGCCATCTGGCACAACATCGAGTCGGTGATGATTGAAGAGATGAATCAGACACCGCCACAATGGCCAATGATTTTAACTTGATATGTAGAAGCCTCCATAACGGAGGCTTCTTTTTTTATGGCTGGCAGATGCTTTAATCATCCACCTTAAAACAATATAACCTATTGTTTTAATGACAAATCAGAACGGAATATCGTCATCAAAATCCATCGGCGGCTCGTTAGACGGTGCTGCCGGAGCGGACTGCTGCGGGCGAGACTGCGCGCCGCCGCTGAACTGATTGCCGCCCTGCGGCTGCTGAGGCTGACCCCAACCGCCCTGCGGCTGACCACCACCGATATTGCCACCTGCAGGAGCGCCACCACCCTGACGACCACCCAGCATCTGCATGGTGCCGCCAACGTTCACCACGACTTCTGTGGTGTAGCGATCCTGACCGGATTGATCGGTCCATTTGCGGGTACGCAGCTGACCTTCGATATAAACCTGAGAACCTTTACGCAGATATTCGCTGGCCACTTCTGCCAGTTTGCCGAACAGCACAACGCGGTGCCATTCAGTCTGCTCTTTCATCTCGCCGGTCGCTTTATCACGCCAGGATTCGGAAGTAGCCAGCGTAATGTTGGCAACTGCGCCACCATTTGGCATGTAGCGTACTTCCGGGTCCTGACCCAGATTACCAACGAGAATAACCTTGTTTACGCCTCTGCTGGCCATGTTCGTGTCTCCTGAAAAAAAATCGTTCTGAATAAGTGTAAACGCGCGATTGTACCATTACCAATAGCGCTTTTACTATGTTGTGACCTCGGTTCCGGGAAACAAACCTGGCCAGACATTGTTACACAACACTCCGGGTATTGCATTCCAATACTGTATATTCATTCAGGTCAATTTGTGTCATAATTAACCGTTTGTGATCGCCGGTAGCACCATGCCACCGGGCAAAAAAGCGTTTAATCCGGGAAAGGTGAATGGATAAGATCGAAGTTCGGGGCGCCCGCACCCATAATCTCAAAAACATCAACCTCGTTATCCCCCGCGACAAGCTTATTGTCGTGACCGGGCTTTCGGGTTCTGGCAAATCCTCGCTCGCTTTCGACACCTTATATGCCGAAGGGCAGCGCCGTTACGTTGAATCCCTTTCCGCCTACGCGCGGCAGTTTCTGTCACTGATGGAAAAGCCGGACGTCGACCATATTGAGGGGCTTTCTCCTGCCATCTCGATTGAGCAGAAATCGACGTCTCATAACCCGCGTTCTACGGTGGGGACAATCACCGAAATCCACGACTATTTGCGTCTGCTGTACGCTCGCGTTGGTGAGCCGCGCTGCCCGGACCACGATGTTCCGCTGGCGGCACAAACCGTCAGCCAGATGGTGGATAACGTGTTGTCGCAGCCGGAAGGCAAGCGTCTGATGCTACTCGCGCCAATCATTAAAGAGCGCAAAGGCGAACACACCAAAACGCTGGAGAACCTGGCAAGTCAGGGTTACATCCGTGCTCGTATTGATGGCGAAGTCTGCGATCTTTCCGATCCGCCGAAACTGGAACTGCAAAAGAAACATACCATTGAAGTGGTGGTTGATCGCTTCAAGGTGCGTGACGATCTTACCCAACGTCTTGCCGAGTCGTTTGAAACCGCGCTGGAGCTTTCCGGTGGTACCGCGGTAGTTGCGGATATGGACGACCCGAAAGCGGAAGAGCTGCTGTTCTCCGCCAACTTCGCCTGCCCAATTTGCGGCTACAGTATGCGCGAGCTGGAACCGCGCCTGTTTTCGTTTAACAACCCGGCGGGGGCCTGCCCAACCTGTGACGGCCTTGGCGTGCAGCAATATTTCGATCCTGACCGCGTGATCCAGAATCCGGAACTGTCGCTGGCTGGCGGTGCGATTCGAGGCTGGGATCGCCGCAACTTCTATTACTTCCAGATGCTGAAATCGCTGGCAGATCACTATAAGTTCGACGTCGAAGCGCCGTGGGGCAGCCTGAGCGCGAACGTGCATAAAGTGGTGTTGTACGGTTCTGGCAAAGAAAACATTGAATTCAAATACATGAACGATCGTGGCGATACCTCCATTCGTCGTCATCCGTTCGAAGGCGTGCTGCACAATATGGAGCGCCGTTATAAAGAGACAGAATCCAGTGCGGTACGCGAAGAATTAGCCAAGTTTATCAGCAATCGCCCGTGCGCCAGCTGCGAAGGGACGCGTCTGCGTCGGGAAGCGCGCCATGTGTATGTCGAGAATACGCCGCTGCCTGCTATCTCCGACATGAGCATCGGTCATGCGATGGAATTCTTCAACAATCTCAAACTCGCAGGTCAGCGGGCGAAGATTGCGGAAAAAATCCTTAAAGAGATCGGCGATCGCCTGAAATTCCTCGTTAACGTCGGCCTGAATTACCTGACACTTTCCCGCTCGGCAGAAACGCTTTCTGGCGGTGAAGCCCAGCGTATCCGTCTGGCGAGCCAGATTGGTGCGGGCCTGGTTGGCGTTATGTACGTGCTCGATGAGCCGTCTATCGGCCTGCACCAGCGCGATAACGAGCGCCTGTTGGGTACGCTTATCCATCTGCGCGATCTCGGTAATACCGTGATTGTGGTGGAGCACGACGAAGACGCGATTCGCGCCGCTGACCATGTGATCGACATTGGTCCTGGTGCGGGTGTTCACGGCGGTGAAGTGGTCGCGGAAGGTCCACTGGAAGCGATTATGGCGGTGCCGGAGTCGTTGACCGGGCAGTACATGAGCGGTAAACGCAAGATTGAAGTGCCGAAGAAACGCGTTCCGGCGAATCCGGAAAAAGTGCTGAAGCTGACAGGCGCACGCGGTAATAACCTGAAAGACGTGACGCTGACGCTGCCAGTCGGTCTGTTTACCTGCATCACAGGGGTTTCAGGTTCCGGTAAATCGACACTGATTAACGACACACTGTTCCCGATTGCCCAACGCCAGTTGAATGGGGCGACCATCGCCGAACCGGCACCGTATCGCGATATTCAGGGGCTGGAGCATTTCGATAAAGTGATCGATATCGACCAAAGCCCAATTGGTCGTACTCCGCGTTCTAACCCGGCGACCTATACCGGCGTGTTTACACCTGTGCGCGAACTGTTTGCGGGCGTACCGGAATCCCGTGCGCGCGGCTATACGCCAGGACGTTTCAGCTTTAACGTCCGTGGCGGACGCTGCGAGGCCTGTCAGGGCGACGGCGTGATCAAAGTGGAGATGCACTTCCTGCCGGATATCTACGTACCGTGCGACCAGTGCAAAGGCAAACGCTATAACCGTGAAACGCTGGAGATTAAGTACAAAGGCAAAACCATCCACGAAGTGCTGGATATGACCATCGAAGAGGCGCGTGAGTTCTTTGATGCCGTACCTGCACTGGCGCGTAAGCTGCAAACGTTGATGGACGTTGGTCTGACGTACATTCGCCTCGGGCAGTCCGCAACCACACTTTCTGGTGGTGAAGCCCAGCGCGTGAAGCTGGCGCGTGAGCTGTCAAAACGCGGCACCGGGCAGACGCTGTATATTCTTGATGAGCCGACCACCGGTCTGCACTTCGCCGATATTCAGCAACTGCTCGACGTACTGCATAAACTGCGCGATCAGGGCAACACCATTGTGGTGATTGAGCACAATCTCGACGTGATCAAAACCGCTGACTGGATTGTCGACCTGGGACCAGAAGGCGGCAGTGGCGGCGGCGAAATCCTCGTCTCCGGTACGCCAGAAACCGTCGCGGAGTGCGAAGCTTCGCATACGGCGCGCTTCCTCAAGCCGATGCTGTAATCGTTAAGGCCGCTTTCTGAGCGGCCTTTTCCTTTCAGAGTTGCACCAGCAATTTACGTTTTTCTTCCGGCAGCAAATTCACCGCCTGCTGATAAGACGCATCCACCAGATAATAGATTTGCGAATCCGGCAGCGAACCGTCGAGATAAACAGTGCTCCAGTGCGCTTTGTTCAGATGGCGGCTCGGACGCACATCACTGTGCTGCTGACGTAACAACTCTGCCAGCTCCGGGCTGGTTTTCAGCGAAACAGCTGGGCGATTTTCTACTTCTTTCACCATCGCAAACAGTACATCTTCCACTTTGATCTGCGTCGCTTTCCAGTCGTTATGCACGCTCTGTTCTGCGCCTGGTTTTGCCATGCAATATTGTAGCAACTCCGAAATGGTCATTTTTTACTCCCCTTGTAGTGTCGCGATGATGCGACGCGATCCGCCGTGGATGCGATGTTCCCCCAGCCAGATGCCTTGCCAGGTGCCGGTCTGAATACGCCCTTTATGCACCGGCAATACAAGCGATGTTCCCAGTATTGAGGATTTGATATGAGAAGGCATATCGTCTGCTCCCTCATAGTCATGCTCATAATTTCCGTTATCGGGAACGGTGCGGAGGAAAAAACGCTCCATGTCGTGGCGTACGGTGGGATCGCAGTTCTCATTAAGTGTCAGAGAGGCGGAGGTATGTTGCAGCAACAGATGCAGTAAACCGATGTTAACGCGCGGCATATCAGCCAGCTGATTCAAAATTTCATCCGTTACCAGATGAAACCCACGAGATTTGGCGCTAAGCGTGAGCGTCTTTTGATACCACATGTGCTGCTCCTTGATAAAACTCTCTTAATCAGTTTGCAGCAAGACAGCGAAAGGATAAAGGTGTGATTAAAAAAACAGCATTCGGGAGAGTGTCACGCTCTCCCGCTCTGTCAGTATTCTGAATTGATGATCACCTCTTCACCAAACGCACCCGCTTGTGGCAAGGGTTTGTAGGTAGAGTTGGAGGCGCGCAGAATGCGGATACCACGAGCGCCGACATCGCGTGCGGCGGTAATATCGTTATCGGAATCGCCATAAAAAATTCGGATATTTTTATCCTGCAGCCATTGCGATTTTGTATTTTGCCCTGGTTTATCGCCCGCAAAGATCACCGGATTCATGTTGGTGGCAGGAATATGAAAATTATCCGCCAGCGTTTTTGAAACCGTTTCTGTTTTCGTCGGGCTACGACCAGTCACAAAGAAGATCGCGTCACCGCGGCGTACATGCATATCAATCAGCTGGCGAGCGACCTCTTTTGGAATGCTGAATTCATCCCAGCCATTGTGCATTTTTTCCCAGAACACAGGATTTTTCAGATAATCTTCGCTTTCTGGCGAGAAGGTTTTTTTGCCGCGCCAGAAGCCCGGACTGGAAAAAAGTACCGTGTCATCGATATCAAACCCCACCGCCATTGGCGGACGCCCTGCGAGGCTATTTTCAATTTGTGCGACCGAAACCCAATGAATTGGTGCCTGTTCAGCAAGCCTGGCAACGTTAGTACCAGGGTTAAGCGGTGAAGGAGATGAGGCCAGGGCAACAGCGGAACTGTTTAGAGCGAACAATAAGCAAACGGCACTGATTGCCTGTGTGATCTTGCGCATATTTTTCCCTAAATAGTCAGTATGTTGAAACTTTTTATTGTGAGATTTGTTGCAAAAACCATCTGACCATAACGCCAGCAGCCGGGGAAAGGAAGGATTATCTGCGGTTTTTGTGATGAAAAGCAGGATGATTATATTTAACCCAGTAAATACGTTCCTGTCGTTTTTTGTAAAAAAAATGTTTATTACGCGATGTAAGAATACATTAATTTTGCGTTTATTATGATGAATCCTCTGCAAATGAGCGAAATTTGATAGAACATTTATCTGCTGTACGATTTAATAAACTTAATGATACAGCATTACAAAAACAATCGAAGTTTATAAAGATGATTTCTGATTGACCAGCCCCCTACCCTACAATGGTGACTAATTTTATTACTCCCGAAGGAGATGATGATATGAATATATCAAATGTGAATAGCAACAAAACGACATCTTTACCTGTAGAGCTAGATACACTAAATAACAAAGATATCTCTTATGCCAAAGATTTCTCTTATGCCAAAGATCTCTTTTTATATATAGAAACACAGTTAAAAATTGCAAAAGATTTTTGTAGACCTGGAGAAGAAGTATCAAGTTCTATTGCAAGTACAGTTTTTCACGCATTTATTGATTTAGTTAACAAAATCAGGGGTAAGAAAGATTGTATGTATATTTGCACGCTTTGCTGTTTTGCCGAGGAGGTTAAAGGTGATTATTCTCATTACAGGACCTTTTTATTTGATATTGGTAATCAATATAAGGTTAAACTTACACAAAGCGGAAAAAAAGAGTTCTCTTTAACTTTAGAATTTAACGATACTATAATTGAATCTCAGATAGTCACAGGCAATAAGGCAAAGCATATTCTTGAGGATATAGAAAAATCCTATCGTAACAAACCCGATACTTATTATTAAATTTAATAATGGTTAGATGTGCAAAAATTATTATTCCACACGGTAAAACAGGGAAAAGCACTCCAGAACATTGGGATAAACTTAACAAGTTAGAACTAACAACGTTTTATTACCTCTCACGTAGAACGATGGCATCAAAAAAATCATCTATAAAGCAAGAGTGAAAGCGACAACAGTTTAATTTCACTGCAGGCTGGGTAACTCCAGCCTGCTTTCCTGCATTACATCACCGCAGCAAACGCCTTTGCCACACATTGTACATTTGCCGTATTTAACCCGGCGACACACATGCGACCGCTGGCGATGAGATAGACACCAAATTCTTCACGTAGTTGGTCAACCTGAGCGGCACTTAAACCGGTATAACTGAACATACCGCGCTGATTAAGCAGATAATCGAAATTGCGTTCTGGCATTTCTGTGCTCAATACCTTCACCAGTTCCTGACGCATCGCCAGAATGCGAGTACGCATCTCTTCTACTTCCGCCAGCCAGCTGGCTTTCAATGCCTCGTCATTCAGCACCGCAGCCACCACCTGCGCACCAAAATTCGGCGGGCTGGAGTAGTTGCGGCGAACTGTTGCTTTCAATTGCCCCAGTACGCGGCCTGCGGCTTCGGCATCTTCACACAGCACAGAAAGTCCGCCGACGCGCTCGCCGTAAAGGGAGAAAATTTTCGAGAACGAATTGCTCACCAGAGCGGGTAATCCAGCGCTGGCAATGGCGCGAATGGCGTAGGCATCCTCTTCCATACCGGCACCAAATCCTTGATAGGCAATATCAAGAAATGGGATAAGCTCGCGGGCTTTGAGAATTTGAATCACCGCATCCCACTGGTCATTAGTGAGATCGGCACCCGTTGGGTTGTGGCAACATGGGTGCAGCAACACAATACTGCGGGCAGGTAATGTTTTTAGCGTCGCCAACAGGTCATTAAAGCGCACGCCGTTAGTCGCTTCGTCATACCAGGGGTAAGTACTCACTTCGAATCCAGCCCCGGCGAATATTGCTACGTGGTTTTCCCAGGTAGGATCGCTGACCCAGACGCCTGATTCCGGGAAGTAGCGTTTCAGGAAATCTGCGCCCACTTTCAATGCCCCTGAGCCGCCAAGGGTTTGAATGGTTGCTACGCGCTGTTGTTGCAGTACCGGATGGTCCGCACCAAACAGCAGCGGCGCAATGGCATGGCGATAGCTATTAAGCCCTTCCATCGGTAAATAAAGCGAAGCACCATGAGGCTGTGCATTCAGGCGCGCTTCCGCTTCCGCCACGGCTTTCAGTTGGGGAATAATTCCGTCTTCGTTGTAGTACAGACCGATACTTAAATTCACTTTGTCGCTGCGAGGGTCTTCTTTGAAACGCTCCATAAGCGTAAGAATCGGGTCGCCAGCGTAGGCGTCAACTTTTTGAAACACGCGATGGTTCTCCAGGTTTACGGGCAGGTGGTTAAGACACAATAAACCGGAAGAAGGCGAAGATCGAGTGGATGTTCAGGAGCGAACGGTAATTAGCAACAGAGTGAGACTCATGACAAACGTACATTCGCCAGAGGCACGACCTTTATAAGAACATGAAAGAACATCAACTTATTGAATTGGTAGGATTTTATTGGCCGGATAAGGCATTCACGCCGCATCCGGCACAGACAATCAAATATTACAGAACGATTAATCCACGTATTTCATCGCGACCCTTGAAGTCAGGCGCGTAATAAGTTCGTAAGCGCTCACTTTTGTCATTTCAGCGATACGTTCTACGGGCAAACCTTCGCCCCACAAAATGACCGGGTCCCCGGCTTTATCCTGCGCCTGTGGACCTAAGTCTACGCAGATCATATCCATCGCCACGCGCCCGACAATCGGGACTTCGCGACCGTTCACCAGCACTGGCGTACCGGACGGCGCGGCGCGCGGATAACCATCGCCATAACCCATCGCGACTACGCCAAGACGAGTATCACGTTCGCTTACCCAGGTTCCACCATAACCAACAGGCTCTCCGGCTTTATGCTCACGCACGGCAATCAGGCTGGAGGTTAGTGACATCACTGGCTGACAGCCAAAATCGGCACCGGTGGAGCGATCTTCCAGCGGAGATACACCGTAAAGAATAATACCCGGGCGCACCCAGTCAAAATGCGACTGTGGCCAGAGTAAAATGCCACCCGATGCGGCAATGGAACGTTGACCAGGTTTGCCTTCGCAAAAGGTATTAAAGATAGCGAGTTGTTTCTCGGTTGCGCCGCATTTTGGTTCATCCGCGCGCGCAAAATGGCTGACGATATTCACCGGCTGACGAACGTTTTTGCACTGGGTCAGGCGATGATAAAACGCCTCAGCCTGTTCCGGCCTTACGCCCAGACGGTGCATACCGGTATCGAGTTTCATCCAGACGGTAACCGGCTCGTCCAGGCTAGCCTCTTCCAGCGCAGCCAGCTGTTCTTCGTTATGCACGGCGGTATGAAAATGTTGCGCAGAAATCGTCGGCAGATCTCTGGCATCAAAAAAGCCTTCGAGTAACAGTACAGGTTTGGTGATTCCCCCCGCACGCAGTCGCAGAGCTTCTTCGAGACGGGCTACGCCAAAGGCGTCAGCATCGGGGAGCGTTCGCGCGGTCTCAAGAAGACCGTGACCATAAGCGTTCGCTTTCACCACCGCAACCATTTTACTGGCAGGTGCCAGTTCACGAAGACGTTGCAGGTTGTGTCGCAGAGCGCGGCGGTTAATCACAACAGTTGCCGCTTGCATTTGTGTTCCTTGATAAGTGTTTGCTTTAATTACCTAATTCATAAAATAATTATTATTCGTCGTCGTACTGCGGCCCCGCATAGTTGTCGAAGCGCGACCATTGACCGTTAAAGGTCAGGCGTACCGTCCCGATTGGGCCGTTACGTTGTTTACCGATAATAATTTCCGCGATGCCTTTTAAATCACTGTTTTCGTGATACACCTCATCACGATAGATAAACATGATCAAGTCCGCATCCTGCTCGATAGAGCCAGATTCACGCAGGTCGGAGTTGACCGGGCGTTTGTCGGCACGTTGTTCCAGAGAACGGTTCAACTGGGACAGCGCCACCACCGGCACGTTCAGTTCTTTCGCCAGTGCTTTCAGCGAGCGGGAGATTTCTGCAATTTCCAGCGTACGGTTATCGGAAAGCGCCGGTACGCGCATCAGTTGCAGGTAGTCGATCATGATAAGCCCGATGCCGCCGTGTTCACGGGCAATACGGCGCGCGCGGGAACGCACTTCCGTTGGCGTCAGGCCGGAGGAGTCATCGATATAGATATTACGTTTTTCGAGCAAAATACCCATGGTGCCGGAAATGCGCGCCCAGTCTTCATCATCGAGCTGCCCGGTACGGATTTTAGTCTGGTCAACGCGCGACAGCGACGCCAGAGAACGCATCATAATCTGTTCTGATGGCATCTCCAGCGAGAAGATAAGTACCGGTTTATCCTGCAACATCGCCGCGTTTTCGACGAGGTTCATCGCAAATGTCGTTTTACCCATCGACGGACGCGCGGCGACGATGATCAAATCCGACGGCTGCAAGCCAGCGGTTTTTTTGTTGAGATCGTCATAACCGGTGTTTACCCCGGTAACGCCATCGTGTGGCTGCTGAAACAACTGCTCAATACGCGCCACCGTGGCGTCGAGCACATCAGCGATGTTCTTCGGCCCTTCGTCTTTGTTTGCACGACTTTCGGCAATTTTAAAGACGCGGGATTCAGCCAGGTCCAGCAGATCTTCGCTGGTGCGCCCCTGCGGATCAAAACCGGCTTCGGCAATCTCATTCGCAACCGAAATCATCTCGCGAACAACGGCACGTTCACGCACGATGTCCGCATAAGCACTGATGTTCGCCGCACTTGGCGTATTTTTTGACAGCTCCGCCAGATAAGCGAAACCACCGACGCTATCGAGTTGCCCCTGGCGTTCCAGCGATTCCGCAAGGGTAATCAGATCGATAGGACTACCACTTTCCTGCAAACGCGCCATTTCAGTAAAGATATGACGGTGTGGGCGGGTGTAAAAATCGTCTGCCACCACACGCTCGGCTACATCGTCCCAGCGTTCGTTATCCAGCATTAAACCGCCCAACACCGACTGCTCCGCTTCGATCGAGTGCGGAGGCACTTTCAGCCCGGCAACTTGTGGATCGCGTTCGCGGGGTTCAGCCTGCTGTTTGTTGAAGGGTTTATTTCCTGCCATAGTGAATGGAGTTACCGAGATAAAGAATGGGTCGAAACTTTACCATATGAAGCAGACCCTGACGATACGTTCTGGAGGACACATGGCAACACGAATTGAATTTCACAAGCACGGTGGCCCGGAAGTACTTCAAGCCGTAGAGTTCACTCCTGCCGATCCGGCGGAGAATGAAATCCAGGTCGAAAATAAAGCCATCGGCATCAATTTTATCGACACGTATATCCGCAGCGGCCTTTACCCACCGCCATCGCTACCCAGCGGATTAGGTACCGAAGCGGCAGGCATCGTGAGTAAAGTCGGCAGTGGTGTAAAGCATATTAAGGCAGGCGATCGTGTAGTCTATGCGCAGTCGGCGTTAGGCGCTTACAGCTCGGTGCATAACATTAATGCGGATAAAGCGGCGATTCTGCCTGCGGCAATTTCTTTTGAGCAAGCGGCGGCATCCTTCCTGAAAGGCTTAACGGTTTATTATCTGCTGCGCAAAATCTATGAAATTAAACCTGATGAGCAGTTCCTGTTCCACGCAGCGGCTGGCGGCGTTGGCTTGATTGCCTGCCAGTGGGCAAAAGCTCTGGGCGCGAAACTTATCGGCACCGTAGGAACCGCGCAAAAAGCGCAGAGCGCGCTAAAAGCCGGCGCGTGGCAGGTTATTAACTATCGTGAAGAGAATCTGGTCGAGCGATTGAAAGAGATCACCGGCGGTAAGAAAGTGCGCGTAGTGTACGATTCCGTGGGCAGAGACACCTGGGAACGGTCGCTGGATTGCCTGCAACGCCGCGGCTTAATGGTGAGTTTTGGCAACTCATCAGGTGCGGTTACCGGTGTGAACTTAGGCATTCTCAATCAGAAAGGCTCGTTGTATGTGACACGCCCTTCCCTGCAAGGCTATATCACCACGCGGGAGGAATTAACCGAGGCCAGTAATGAACTGTTCTCTTTGATTGCCAGCGGTGTGATTAAGGTCGATGTCGCCGAGCAGCAGAAATATCCGCTGAAGGATGCGCAGCGTGCGCATGAGATTCTGGAAAGCCGGGCGACGCAAGGTTCCAGCCTGTTGATTCCATAAAAGAAATAGGGCTTCCACCTGGGAAGCCCTTTCTTTTTATAGTTCGGCTGTATGTAGGGTACAGCACGATGAATCTGTTAGAGGCGCAATAGTGACAGATTTGATTATCAATTCCTATTTTGTTCTAAGGATAAAACCTTAGGTTGTGATCATCCGCACAATCCCTTAGTAACGCCAGCGGTCATAACGCTGATATTTAGGCACTTTTGGTGCTTTAATCGCCTTAATAACCCACACCACCGCAATCGCCAGTAGTAACCACGGCAGCAACTTAATCATCAATGCCAGCATACCGCCGAGGAACATAATGGCCGTCGCCACAACCAGCGCAGCGATAATACCCAGCAACGAAACGCCGGTGACCATCAGCATGACAAAAAAGCCAATCACAAAAAGTAGTTCCAGCATGATGCTCTCCCAAATATGAAATCTCTTGCTGGCATTACAAGAATCATGCCAAAAATAATCTATTGATTTAACAGCAAAACGCCCCGCGACGGTGCGCAGGGCGTGGTGAATTTGACTACTTTTTGGTGAAAAGTTAACGCTTATCTGCCACCAGTTTGAGCGCGTGTTCCAGCACGTTAATGTCAGCACCCGCTTTATGGGCATTTTCACTTAAATAACGCCGCCACTGCCGCGCGCCAGGAATACCCTGGAACAAGCCCAGCATATGCCGGGTAATATGGCCGAGATACGTCCCCTGGCTGAGTTCACGCTCAATGTACGGATACATGGCACGCACCACCGCCACCGGATCGGCATCGGTATCCGAAGAACCAAAGATCTCTCGGTCTACCGCCGCCAGAATGCCTGGATTCTGATACGCTTCGCGCCCGACCATCACGCCATCCATATGTTGCAAATGCGCTTTAGCCTCTTCCAGCGACTTGATGCCACCGTTAATCGACATCGTCAGATGCGGAAAGTCACGCTTCAGTTGATACACACGCGGATAATCGAGCGGCGGGATTTCACGGTTTTCTTTCGGGCTTAACCCAGAAAGCCAGGCTTTACGTGCGTGGATGATGAACATCTCACACTCGCCTTTGCCGGAAACGGTGTTGATGAAATCGCAGAGAAATTCATAGCTGTCCTGGTCATCGATTCCAATACGCGTTTTCACCGTCACCGGAATCGACACCACATCGCGCATCGCTTTCACGCAGTCGGCAACCAGCTGCGCATTACCCATCAGACACGCCCCAAACATGCCGTTCTGCACCCGGTCAGACGGGCAGCCGACATTCAGGTTGATCTCATCATATCCGCGCGCTTCTGCCAGCTTCGCACACTGCGCCAGCGCCGCCGGATCGCTACCGCCGAGTTGCAACGCTACCGGATGTTCTTCTTCACTGTACGCCAGATAATCACCTTTACCGTGAATAATCGCCCCTGTGGTCACCATTTCGGTATACAGCAACGTATTGCGGGAAAGCAGACGCAAGAAATAGCGGCAATGTCTGTCCGTCCAGTCGAGCATTGGAGCAATGCTAAACCGAGAATTCCAGTAAACACCAGTTTTTTCAGGCATCACGCTGGTTTGATTAATTTTTTGTGTTTCATGATTATCGTGCATTTTTGAACATTTCAGGCTATTTTTCTCGCGTTAGGTTCCCGCACAGGTTCCCACGTTTTATGGGAACCCGAAATAACGAGGTCGTGTAATGGCGTACTATAACATAGAGAAACGACTAAAATCCGATGGCACACCACGCTATCGCTGTAATGTGATTATCAAAGAAAAAGGTGTTATCACTTACAGGGAAAGCAAAACATTCCCTAAACATGCTCATGCCAAAACATGGGGAACACAGAAAGTGATGGAATTAGATCTATATGGCATTCCATCATCAAATGCAGTTGACGGACTTACAGTCCGTGACTTACTACACAAATATTTAAATGACCCAAATGCCGGAGGTAAAGCAGGCCGTACTAAAAGATATGTGCTGGAACTGCTTATGGATAGTGACATCTCCGCGATCAAACTATCTGAACTGACAGAAAATGACGTAATTGAACATTGCAGGCTAAGAAACAACGCTGGTGCAGGTCCAGCAACAGTCAGCCACGATGTTAGTTATCTTGGCAGTGTTCTGGATGCGGCCAAACCTGTATACGGAATTAATTACACATCAAACCCGGCGAAAAGCGCTCGCCCATATCTACTTAAACTTGGTTTGATTGGTAAATCAAACCGTCGTAATCGTAGACCAGCATCTGATGAACTGGACATGCTCATTGAAGGCCTTCAACAACGATCTACTCATAAATGCTCAAAAATTCCGTTCGTTGATATCCTCAAATTTTCTGTGTGGTCCTGTATGCGGATCGGAGAAGTATGCCGGTTACGATGGGAAGATCTCGACCAGGAACAAAAATCTATACTCGTAAGAGACAGGAAAGATCCACGCAAAAAGGAAGGCAACCACATGAAAGTAGCCTTGCTTGGGGAAGCCTGGGATATCGTCCAACGACAGCCCAAAAAATCGGAATTCATTTTTCCATATAACAGCACTTCTGTTACTGCAGGATTTCAGAGGGTAAGAAGCAAATTAGGTATTAAAGATCTGCGATACCATGATTTGCGTAGAGAAGGGGCAAGTCGCTTATTTGAGGCTGGTTTTAGTATTGAGGAAGTCGCTCAGGTTACAGGGCATCGTTCATTAAACGTGCTATGGCAGGTATATACCGAACTGTATCCGAAATCTTTACATAATCGTTTTGAAGAGCTCCAAAGGAGCAGAAATAAGACCTCTTGACACTGTTTATCCATACAGTTAAAAATAACACTGTATACAAACACAGTATAGAGGGACTTTTATGCGTATTGAGATCTGCATAGCCAAAGAAAAAATGACTAAAATGCCAAACGGTGCTGTGGATGCGTTAAAGGAAGAATTAACCCGACGCATCAGTAAACGTTATGACGATGTAGAGGTGATCGTAAAAGCCACCAGCAACGATGGCCTTTCTGTTACGCGCACCGCCGATAAAGATTCAGCTAAAACTTTTGTTCAGGAAACTCTGAAAGATACCTGGGAGTCTGCTGACGAGTGGTTTGTTCACTAATTAGCACGTAAAATCAGTAACGGCTGGAAATCATTCAATACTCGCACTATCGAAAGTTAACCAGCCAGCCGCAGTATCCTATCATGACAAGTTACTGCGGCTTTTTACTTTTTATATTTAACGGATCAACATCCAGATCAGCAGACACGGCACCACCGGCACAGCAAAATCCATCAGGCTTGCCACATCCCACGCGCGCGGATCAAAACCGCCCCACCACGGCATATTCATACGCTTGCCATGCCCGAACATTTCAATCCAGCGATATTCTGCCTGGGTGTGTTCACGCGCAATGAAGAACGTACAACCGGCTATCGCTCCGTAAGCCCAGTTCCCGGTAAAAAAACCAATCAGTAGCTGCGCAGCCACAGCACAAAGAGCATGAAGGAAAGGTGTTATATCCATTTTCATCCTACCCAATATAACGGGGCGCTCGTCCCCTTAATATTATTTAGACGCAAGCGCCGCCTCAATTGCAGATAATCTTTGTCTTAATTCTGCGTTTTCTTCTTCCAGTGCTGTTATCCTGTCGTCTGACTCTCTGGCTACCTGAACAAGCAAGCCAGTAACACCAGAATAATCTACAGTGTAATACCGTTCACCTTCTTCTCCATCTAATCCACTCCCACCGTCTGGATATTTCATCATAGACCCTACGACTTCGGGGATGGCTTCCAGGGCTTCTTGTGCAATAACACCAGCGTAAGGCATACCGTTTTCTTTAAGCGTGTATGTATAGCCGTTCATTTTACGGATGCGGTCAGTTGCATTATCGATCACCTGAATGTTGTCTTTCAGATCCCGGTCAGAGCCTTGATTAAATGCACTTGCATTGCACGCGCCGTTAACCGTTAATTCGTAGGTATTGCTGGTAGTTTTCTGCGCATAGAACATATAAGCGCCACCATCAACACCGACTTCATAAACAACAGGACGGCTGGAGTTGCCCCACAATTGAGCAGTAACACCAGCATAAGCGGTTCCCTGTGTGTTTAATGTCATGGTTGACCCATGATTGGCATATTTGATCTGTAATGTGTCGGTGTAATCAAATTTAATAAGCGCGTTACTTCCACGCTTGCTGTATGACATAAGGCAGTTACCCATTTTGAGGTATCCGCTGTCACCGGGAAAAATCATCGTACCGCCATAAAGGTTGGTAAAGTCCCAGCAAATGTTTGTCCCGTTATCGTTCAGGTTAAGGCGCGCCATTGCGTTACCTGGACTGTCTATCCATTTTTTGAGGTATAGTTCGCAATATGCATCCTCAACACCTGCCGTCCTGTGAGTTGAGCGGAGTTTTCTCCCAAATATAGCTCCGCTAGTTGGCAATACCTGCTGATACCATGAAGCAGACCAGTCACCAACGGTTTCATCTTTGCTGTCTACATATGATTTTGTTGCGTAGCTTCCTTGATCGTTTTTTAATTTGCTAACATCGGATTTTAGCGTTTTGATGTCATCAGGAATTACTGTCGATGTAGCCATTATTCTTCCTCACATCCAGCCACGAAGTTGATGCTCAACAGCAACCACGTATTCATCGAATATTGACGGTGTTTTCACATCATTAATGATGCGCACGTTTACAAAATATCCGTCTTCCTTAACACATACCGGTTCGCCATCTTCATTCAGTTCTCCGGTTTCTTTGTACACGTTACCTATCACGTCAATAAGAATATCATCCTGCATCGACTCGTCATCATAATAGCCAGTACTCTCCATAAAGGCTGAAAAGTCGGCCCTGTCGGCAAATTTGAGGGTTAAGTCTCGCATTATATTTTTTCTCCCTGCTGCGCTGCTGTTAATTCCCTGTGCCAGATACGCAAATTTCGGACGTGCC